>NZ_JBIAJC010000010.1:0-166960 GCF_042871745.1 Streptomyces sp. NPDC005576
ACACCATCGGCGACTACCAACGCCAGCTCTTCCTCATGGACCACGCCGGCCTCCCCCTCAAGACCGTCCTCGAACAGCTCGACATCCTCGGCGAAGAAGTCGTCCCCGTCCTCCGCAAGGAATTCGCCGCCCTCCGCCCCGCGAACGTCCCCGACGCCCCCACCCACGCCTCACTCCTCGCCGCCCACACCACCTCGAAGGAGGTCTGACCGTCATGACAACGCCCCTCGGCCTCACCACCACCCCGCTCCGGATCGTCGCCGTGTCGGCCGGGCTGAGCCAGCCGTCCTCGACCCGGATGCTGGCCGACCGGCTGGCATCGGCCGCCCGGGAGCAGCTGGAGGCAGGCCAGGACCGCCAGGTCGAGGTCCGTGTGATCGAGCTGCGCGACCTGGCCGTCGACATCGCGAAGAACCTGGTCACCGGCTTCCCGCCGGCCGACCTGCGGGATGCCGTGGACGCGGTGGCCGGGGCGGACGGGCTGATCGCGGTGACCCCCGTGTTCAGCGCCTCGTACAGCGGTCTCTTCAAGTCCTTCTTCGACCTGATCGAGAACACCGCGCTGACCGGGAAGCCGGTCGTGATCGCCGCGACCGGCGGTTCGGCCCGGCACTCGCTGGTCCTGGAACACGCGATGCGCCCGCTCTTCGCCTACCTGCGGGCCGTGACCGTACCGACCTCGGTCTACGCGGCGTCGGAGGACTGGGGCTCGTCCGGTGACGAGTACACCGACGGCCTGCCGTCCCGCATCCGGCGGGCCGGCGGCGAGCTGGCCTCGGCCGTTCTGGGACGTACCGTCTCCGGTGCCTCCCGGTCACTGGGACTGGACGACGGGCTCGACGCGATCGTGCCGTTCGCGCAGCAGCTCGCCGGCCTGCGGCTCGACTGATCCCGGCGCCCCGCCCGGGGCCGTGTCCCACGGACACGCGCACCCCGACACGCACTCGGATGTCCCGAATGTCCAGTCTGCTTAGAGTGTGGACCGGACATCGGATCGAGTGGGACCGAGCGGGACCGAGCGGGAGGCAGAACATGGGCAGGATCGTCGTAGGTGTGGACGGCTCGGCATCGTCGATCAAGGCACTGCACTGGGCGGTGCGCCAGGGCGAGCTGACCGGCGACACCGTCGAAGCCGCCAACAGCTGGGAGTACCCCGCCACGAGCTGGGCCTCGATGATGCCGGGCCTGCCGGAGGACTTCGACCCCCAGGCCCTGGCGACGGTCTCCCTCACCGAGGCACTGGAAGAGGCCCTCGGCGCGGAGCGCGCGGCAGGGATCAGCAAGGTCGTGATGCTCGGCAACCCGGCGCAGAACCTCATCGACCGCGCCCGGGGGGCCAACCTGCTGGTGGTCGGCGCGCGCGGCTACAGCGGCTTCAAGGCGACCCTGCTGGGCTCGGTCAGCCTCCACGTCACCCAGAACGCCCCCTGCCCGGTGACCGTCGTACGCGACTGAGCATCTGAGCGGCTGAGCGGCCGAGCGCGAACGGACGGCGATGAGGGGCACCCCCGTGCGGGGCGCCCCTCATCGCCGTCCACGGCCCCGTCCTCACCGGAGCCCGTCACCGGTCCGGTCGCTCCGGACGCCGGTTCGGCGGTCGCCCGCGCCTTCCTCGGCGAAGGGCCGGTCGGTGATCCGGTGGGCGGTCCGGTCGGTGGCCCGGTAGATCGTCCCGCCGGTGGTGCGGTCGGTGGTCCGCTCCTCCGGCCAGTCCTCCCGTGAGTAGAAGAAGTAGTACATGGCGAGCCCCACCGGGATACCGACCACCAGACCGAGGATGGTGGAGCGGAGCACACTGGTGTCGGTCAGACTCACCAGGAAGCCGATCGCGGACGCCGTCAGCGCCCCGTAGGCCGTCGCCCGCGCCTCGCGCGGGATCACGTACTGGAACCTGGCCAGGGCGAGGCAGAGCACGGCGAACGCGATACCGGCGGCGAAACCCAGCGCCACCTGTCCACCCGTACTCGGGCCGCCGTCACGCCGGATGAACGCGGCGTAGAAGCCGTAGATGACACCGAGGAGCAGAGGCACCCCCCAGGCCATCGCGGTGCGGTGATGGGCCGGCGTCCGAGCACGCCGCGCCTCGGGCCTCGACCCGGCGGGCATGGCTGCGTGTGTGGCCATGGCGGAGAGCTCCTTCCGTCGCCCCCTTTTCACTCCAGCGCACACCCGGCCGCGCCACCCGGCAACTCGAATGGACGACGGCTCGGGGCGCGGCACCGGCGGCCGGGATTCCCTGAGGAGATGCGGACCTCCCTCTCAGCGATCCTGTCGGCCGTGCTGCTCGTCCTGCTCGCCGTGCTGGTGCCGTTGAGCGCGCTCTCCGCCTGGGTCGACCTGGAGATCGACGACACCGACCGGTACGTGGCCGCCGTCTCCCCGCTCTCCTCCGACCCCGCGGTGCGCGACACCGTCGCCGACCTCATCACCGACGAGGTGATGAAGCGGATCGAACTCGGCGCGCTCCAGGACACCATGCGCGATTTCCTGCACCAGGGCGTGTTGTCGTTCACCACGACGGACGCCTTCCGTACCGCCTGGGACGCGGCGAACCGCACCGCCCACACCTCGATCACGGCCGCGCTCGACGGCGACTCCGGCGAGGCGGTGACCCTCGACCTCGCCCCGGTGATCGAGCAGGTGAAGAAGGAGCTGGAGAACAGCGGGGTGCCGTTCGCCGACCAGATCCCGGTCGAACGCACCGAACTCACCGTCCTCTCCGGGGACCGCGCCGACCATGTGCGCCGGACGTTCGGCCGGCTGCGGTACGCCAGCGTCTGGCCGGCCGTGGCCACCCTGGTCCTCCTCGTGCTGGTGGTGGGGCTGGCGACGGTCCGGGGCGGCCGCCGGGCCGGGCTCTTCGCCACCGCCGTCGTGGGCGGCGGGCTCCTCCTGGGCGCGGTCGTCCTGCGGGTGCTGATCGCGGTGGGCCGCTCCGAGGTGCTGGACGCGGTGCCCGACAGCGACCGGGCCGGTGCGGCGGCGATCTCCGACGCGCTGACCGCCTCGCTGCGCACCACGGTGTGGTGGCTCCTCGGAGTGGGCGCCGTGCTGCTGGTGGCCGGTCTCACCGCCCGGTACCTGCTGCCCTCGCGCCGTCCCCGCTGACGCGGGCGCAGGCTGCCCCGGCCCCCGCACCGGCGGGGACCGCCTCCGCGTGCGGCACGGAACGGGCCGGGCGAGAGTGGGAGCTGAGCCTGAACGCCGGGGTGACTGGGAGGTTCCCGTATGCGTGCCGTCGCCGTCACCGCGCTCCTCGGGGAGCCCGCACTCGTCGAACTCCCCAAGCCCGACCCGGAGCCGGGCGAGGTACGGGTACGGATCGAGTACGCGGCCCTCAACCCGTGCGACTGGCAGCGCGCCGACGCCCCGGCGGCGGGCTCGTCCCCCCAGGGCCTCCCGCACGTCCTCGGGGTGGACTTCGCCGGCCGGGTCGACATGATCGGCCGCGGCCCCAGCCGCTTCCGGGTGGGCGACGCGGTGTTCGGCCGGGTCGCCCACCCGCTGCCCGGCCGGGGCGCCTACGCCGATTACGTATCCGTGCACCAGGACTCGCCCATCGCCCTGGTCCCGGCCGGCCTTTCGCTCAAGGTCGCCGCCGCGCTGCCGACCGCCGGGACGGCCGCCTGCCAGATCCTCGCCGCCTCGGGCGCCGGCGAAGGCGACTCCCTGCTGATCGTCGGAGCGGCGGGCGGCATCGGCAGCTACCTCACCCAGCTCGCCTCCGCCCGGGGCGTACGCGTGCTCGCCGCCGTACGCGGCGACGAACGCCGCCGGATGGCCATTCTCGGCGCCGCCCGCACCCTGGACGTCTCAGCCGGCCCGGAATCGCTCCCCACCGCCGTACGGGAGGGGTGCCCGCAGGGGGTGGACGCCCTCGCCGACCTCGTCTCCGAGACTCCGGACGCCTTCGCCGCGCACGTCGCCCTCGTCCGGGAAGGCGGCATCGCGCTCACCACCCGGGGCGCCACCGGCACCCCCGGAAACCGCACACGGCACGTCGGCCCTCCCCCCGTCGACTTCCGGCTCGCCCCGTCCGCCCTTCTGCTCGACGCCCTCGCCGCAGCGGTGACCAGCGGGGCGTTCGTCGTCCCCATCGACGTCGAACTGCCCTTGGAGAAGGCTCCCGGAGCGCTCGCGCAGAACCGCGCGGGCGGCGCCCGGGGCAAGACGGTCTTCGTCCTCCGGCCCGGCGGCGGTGCCGGACACCCCACCCGGTGATCCGCTCCCCGACCGCCCCGCACCAGCACCCGGCCCGCTGCGGGTGGGCCGCCGTCCCGCCCGTGCCGCCCGCCCCGTCCGCCCTCCACGGAAGGAACCCCTGTGCCCGACAACGACATCCTCGCGAACATCGACGAACTCGTCGCCGAGGAACGGTCCCTGCGCGACCGGTCCACCGCCTCCCTCGGCCTGTCCGCGGAGGAGAAGATCCGGTTGCGTACGGTGGAGGTCCAACTCGATCAGTGCTGGGACCTGCTGCGACAGCGTCGCGCGCTGAGCGAGTACGGCGATGACCCTTCGAAGGCCCGGGTACGGCCGGCCGACGAGGTGGAGGGGTATCAGAGCTGAACCGCACGACCGAACACGCCCGATCCGGGCCGGCCCGACGAGACCCGGCCGGTCCGTGCTCCGGGCAGTCCCACGAGGAGAGTGAGCAGTGGCCACGGCCGAAGCCGGCACCGGAAAGCGACGCGTGACGCCGCCGCCCTGGCTGCTGAACGGACTCCGCCCCCAGCCCACCCCGATCCCGTGGGCGGCCGTACTGCGCGCCGCCGTCGCGATGGCCGCACCGCTCGCCGTCGGCTTCGCCGTCGACCGCCCCTCCTACGGTGCCCTCGTCTCCATGGGGGCGCTCTCCGGTGTCATCGGCGACACCGCCGACGCCTACCGGATGCGCATCTTCAACATCGCCGTGCCGCAACTCTTCGGGGCCATCGGCGTCACCCTCGGCTCGCTCGTGTACGGAACCGGATGGGCCGCCGTGGGCGTGCTGACCGCCATCGCACTGGTCTCCGGAATGATGTCCACGATCGGCGCCGTGGCATCCGTCTCCGGCCTGCTGTTCCTGCTCAACTCCGTGATCGGCGCGGGTCTCCCGATGCCCGACCCCTGGTGGGTCGCCCCGGTACTCCTCGCACTCGGCGGGCTCGTGGTGCTGGCGCTCGCCCTGCTCTCCTGGCCCTTCCGCCGCACGCTCCCCGAACGCACCGCGGTCGCCCGCACCTACCGCGCGGTCGCCGCCCTGCTGCACGCCGCCGGGACCCCCGCGTACGAACTGCACCGCCAGGACGTCACCGAGAGCCTCAACACCTCCTACGACCTGATCCTCGCCCGGCGGGCCCGCTACCACGGCCGCAGTCCCGCCATGGTGCGGACGCTCTCCCAGCTCAATGTCGTCATCCCGCTCGTCGAAGCGGCACCCGCCGCGCACGGCGAGGGACGCACGCTGCCCGATGGTGTCCCGGCAGCCGTCCGTGCTCTCGCCGACGACATCGAACGGGGCCGCACCGGGCTCCCCGATCCCGAACTGCCCGCGCCCGATTCGCCCGCCACCCGCGCCGTGGACAGCGCGCTGCGCCACACCGCGACCGTCGTGCACCGGGCCGGCCCCGACCCGCACAACGTGGACGACCGGCTCGGCCGACCCGCCGCCCTGCGCGTCCGGGTCCGCCGGGCGCTCCGGTCCGTACTGCTCTCCGAGGCGTCCTGGCGCTACGGGCTGCGTCTGGCCCTCTGCATCGGGCTGGCCCAGGCACTCACCTCGCTCATCCCGGTGGAACGCTCCTACTGGGTCGCGCTCACCGTCACCTTCGTCCTCAAGCCGGACTACGGCTCGGTGTTCTCGCGCGCCGTACTGCGGGCGGTGGGCACCACCGCCGGGCTGGTCGTCGCCGCTCCCGTGCTGGCCGAGGTGCCGACCGGCTGGTGGTTCGTCCCGGCGATGGTGGTCCTCGCCGCGCTGATCCCGGCGCTGACGGCGAAGGGGTACGCGTTCCAGACCGCGGCCGTCACACCGCCCATCCTGCTGCTCTCCGACCTCCTCAACCACCAGGGCCTCGATCTGGTCCAGCCGCGCTTCCTCGACAGCCTCCTCGGATGCGCGATCGTGCTGGTGGCCGGCTACCTGCTCTGGCCGGAGAGCTGGCACACCCGCGTCGGCGACCGGCTCGCGGACGCGGTGGAGGACATCGCCGACTACGTCGCCTACGCCTTCGACCTCACCAGCGAGCTCGACCGGGCCGAGCGCGTCCGGGCGCGTCGGCGGCTCTACCGCGACCTCTCGGCGGTCCGCTCAGAGTTCCAGCGCGCCCTCACCGAACCGCCGCCCATGGGCACGCGCGCCGCGGCCTGGTGGCCGCTGGTCGTCGCGGTCGAGCGCATCGTCGACGCGGCGACAGCGGCCCGGGTACGCCTGAATTACGGAGCGCCGGCACCCGAGCCCGGCGAAGCCATCATGATCGAGGGCCAGTTGCGGGAGCTGGCCGCCGGAATCCGCTCCAGCGAAACCCTGGTGGGGGTACGGGCCGATCTCTCCGCCGACGAGGAGAGCGTGCTCGGTCCGCTCTGCCAGGAAGTCGCGGCCGCCCGAGCCATCGCCTCTCCCCAGCCTTGACGTTGTTTCACGTGAAACGTGCACCACGGAGAGTGGTGACGGGCGCCACCGGTCCGCCTCGCGACGGCAGGCGTCTCCGGTTCAGCGCGATCCCGCGTCCCGGCCACCCTGGAGCCGGTCCATCTCCCGGCGGTCGCGCTTGGTGGGGCGCCCGGTACCCCGGTCGCGGACCGGCACCTGGAGAGCCACTTCCCGGGGCGGCGGGGGCGGGCTGGTGTCGACGAAGCACTCCACCGCCACGGGTGCGCCGACGCGCTTCTTCACGATCTTCGACACGGTGACGATCCGGTCCCGGCCCTCGTGCCTCAGCCGCACCTCGTCGCCGACCCGCACCGACTGGGCGGGCTTCGCGCGTTCCCCCGCGACCTTGACGTGCCCGGCACGGCAGGCGGCCGCCGCCTGCGCCCGGGTCTTCGTCAACCGGACCGACCAGATCCACACATCGACCCGGACGCTGCCTGCCGCCTGCGGAGCCTCACCGGAAACCGAAACCATGCTCCGACTGTAACGGGGAGCTCCCGGCCAGGGCATGTGAGTCCGGCACGGTCCGCGCGGGAGTCCGTACCACGGAGACCGCACCCGAGGCGGACCACCATGCGCCCGGGAGGGCGCAGGACGTGTGCGCACCGTGACGAGGTACGTCCGTCCGGGTGTTGAGGAACGAGCCCATGAACCTGCGGCGAAGTCCGCCTGACCGCCGAACTCTTGGCTTCTCACAAGGAAACGGTTGCGCGTCGGTTCACCCGCGCGCGGGCCGGACCGCCGAACGGCCGGATCCGGCCGCTAACCTTACGTATCCGTCCTGGCCAGGGATGATTTTCCACGGGTCGGACATATCCCGCACCCAACTCACGCGAAAGGCCTCGCCCATGGGCATTCGGAGCTTGCTGCGCAAGGTGTTCGGCCGGGAGCAGGACGAGCCGACCACGGCCACCGTTCCTCCCCAGGGTGAGCGCGCCCGATCGACGGAGCCGGAGCCGGAGTCGCACGCGGTCCCGGAGAGCGTTCCCGCTGCCGAGTCCAAGGTGACCGTTCCCGCGCCCGCCGCCTCCCCCCTCTCCTCCGCCTCCCGCACCTCCTCGGACGCGGGTACGGACGGGACGGCCGGTACGGACGGGGAAGACCGGTCGGACAAGGGGCACGCGGCGGAGCTGGTGGCCGCCGCCTTCGACCAGCCGTCCACCGCCGCGACGCCGACGGTGCCCGCCCAGAACTCGGGCCCCAAGCCCGCGGCCGAAGCGAAGCCCGCACCGGCGCCGGTCGCCGAGTCGGCGGCCGAGCCGAAGCCGAAGCCGAAGCCGGAGCCGGAGCCGGTCGCCGAGGCAGTCGTCGAGCCCAAGGCCGAGCCGGTCGCCGAGCCGAAGCCGGAGCCGGTCGCCGAGGCAGTCGTCGAGCCCAAGGCCGAGCCGGTCGCCGAGCCGGTCACTGACCCGGTCGCCAAGCCGGTCGCCGAGCCGGTCGCCGAACAGGCTGCCGCGTCCGAGCCGGAAACCGCGGCCGGGGACGCCGCGGTCATCGAGCCCGAGGTGCTCGCCGCCGCGATCACGATCGACATGGACCCGGAGCCCGAGGCCGAGTCCGAGCTCACCGAGCCCGAGGCCCCGCAGGTCGGGTCCCCGCAGCCCGCGGCCGCCCAGCCCGCGGCCGACGAGCCCAAGGCCGCGGAGAAGGCCACCGAGGCCGCCCTCGACGCGATCATCATCGACTACGAGCCCGAGCCGGCCGCCGAAACGCCCGCCCCCGAGGCAACGGCCCCGGCCGTCCCGGAACCCGCGGTCGCCCCGGAAGCCGCGGGCGCGCACGAACCCGCGGTCGCCCCGGAAGCCGCGGGCGCCCCGGTGACCGCGGTGGAAGCCCAGGCCGCCCCCGCCGCGCCGGAGGCCCCGGGCACCGCCGCCAAGTCCGCCACCCCGCTCGCCCGGGTGAAGTCGCGCGCCCCCGGGCTGGTCGCCCCGTACAAGTCCGCGCAGGCCGCGCTCAAGGCCGAGGGGCTGAGCGGGTTGCGGGCCTCCGTCTACCTGGTGCTCGACCGCTCGGGTTCCATGCGGCCGTTCTACAGGGACGGCAGCGCCCAGCACCTGGGAGACCGCACGCTGGCCCTCGCCGCGCACCTGGACGAGGACGCCTCGGTCGACGTGGTCTTCTTCTCCACCGACATCGACGGCACCGGCACGCTCGGCCTCGACGGCCACGAGGGGCGCATCGACCTGCTGAACGCCGGTCTGGGACGCCTGGGGCGGACCAACTACCACCGGGCCGTCGAAGAGGTCGTCTCCCACTACGAGAAGTCCGGTTCCACCGGCCCCGCGCTGGTCGTCTTCCAGACGGACGGTCCGCCGGACGCCAAGGTCGCGGCCAAGCAGGCACTGACCGAAGCCGCGCGACTGCCGCTCTTCTTCCAGTTCGTCGCCTTCGGTGACCACGACGCCAAGGGCTTCGACTTCCTGCGGAGGCTGGACGCCGAACACTTCGGCTTCTTCCACGCCGGTCCTGCGCCCGCCACGATCCCGGACGCCACGTTCTACCGGGAGATCCTCGCCGGGCTCCCCGCCTGGATCGCGGCCAGGTCCGGCGGCTCCGTCGGCTGACCTCGTACCCCGCACCCCTGAACCACCGCTCCACCGCACCTCACGGCGGGCCCGGTCACCGGGCCCGCCGTCCGCGTCCCGGGCCCTGGGGCGGTTCCGGGCGGGAGCGAGGAGCGGGGAGTCGGGGGAACCTCCTGCGGACCGTTAGGATTTTGGCCATGGCGGCCACTGGATCCGAGAAGCAGGGAGAGACGTCGTTCTACGTCTCCACCCCCATTTACTACGTCAACGACGCTCCTCACCTGGGCCACGCCTACACGACCGTCGCAGGCGACGTGCTCACGCGCTGGCACCGCCAGCGTGGCGAGAAGGTGTGGTACCTCACCGGCACGGACGAGCACGGTCAGAAGATCATGCGCACGGCCGAACAGCACGGCGTCACCCCGCAGGCCTGGTGCGACAAGCTCGTCGAAGAGGCGTGGAAGCCCCTCTGGGAGCACCTCAACATCGCGAACGACGACTTCATCCGCACCACGGAGAAGCGTCACACCGACCGGGTGCAGGAGTTCGTCCAGGACCTGTACGACAAGGACGAGATCTACAAGGGCGGGTACGAAGGCCCGTACTGCGTGGGCTGTGAGGAGTACAAGCTCCCCGGGGACCTCATCCAGGCCGAGGACGGCACCCCGCTCTGCCCGATCCACAAGAAGCCGGTGGAGATCCTCAAGGAGGAGAACTACTTCTTCAAGCTGAGCGCGTACGGTCCGAAGCTGCTGGAGTTCTACGAGGCCAATCCCGGCTTCATCCAGCCGGAGTCAGCCCGCAACGAGGTCGTCAACTTCGTCAAGCAGGGCCTCCAGGACCTCTCGATCTCCCGCTCGACCTTCGACTGGGGCGTCCCGGTGCCGTGGGACGAGAAGCACGTCATCTACGTGTGGGTCGACGCCCTGCTCAACTACGCGTCGGCGGTCGGCTACGGCTCCAACCAGGAGAAGTTCGACGCGACCTTCCCGGCCAACGTGCACCTGGTCGGCAAGGACATCCTGCGCTTCCACGCGGTGATCTGGCCCGCGATGCTGATGGCCCAGGGCCTCCCGCTGCCCGGCCGGGTCGCGGCCAACGGCTGGCTGATGGTCGGCGGCGAGAAGATGTCGAAGTCGAACCTGACCGGCATCAAGCCGCAGGACCTGACCTCGCACTTCGGTGTGGACGCGTACCGCTGGTACTTCCTGCGCGCCATCGCCTTCGGCAGCGACGGCTCGTTCTCGTGGGAGGACTTCTCGGCCCGCTACACCTCCGAGCTCGCCAACGACTACGGCAACCTCGCCTCCCGGGTGGCCGCCATGATCGGCAAGTACTTCGGCGGCACGCTCCCGGGTGCGACCGCCGCCGGTGACGCCGAGCAGGCGGTCCAGGACGGCCTCGCGAAGGCCGTCGCCGCGGCGGACCAGAAGATCGGTGAGGAGCTCGACTTCCAGGCCGGCATCCTGGCGATCTTCGACTTCGTGAAGCAGGTCAACGGCTACATCACGGAGCAGGAGCCGTGGAAGGTCGCCAAGGACACCTCGCCCGAGGGCCAGGCGCGTCTGGCGACCATCCTCTACACGGCCTCCGAGGCGCTGCGCGGTGTCGCGGTGCTGCTGAACCCGGTGATGCCGGAGACCTCGCAGAAGCTGTGGGAGTCGCTCGGCGCCGAGCCCTCCCTCGGCGCGCTGGCCGACCAGCGCGTCCAGGATGCGGCCACCTGGGGCCGACTGCCCGCAGGCGCCACCGTCACCAAGGGTGCGGTGCTCTTCCCGCGCCTGGAGGAGAAGCCGGCCGCGTAGCCGGCGCACGGCCGCACCAACCCTGGTGGGGCCTTGTACGGGATGGGGCCTCGGGGCCCATGACGCAGGACATGCCGGAAGGGCGGGACCCCCGTGGCCCCGCCCTTCCGGCGTACCCGGGCACCGGGACACCGCCCAGGGTCCGGATACGTCATCAGCGGGCGAGTGACGCCTTGTCGCCCATCACGACGACCGGCTTCTTCGCCGGGTCCAGCGTGAGCAGTAGTTCCTTCATCCGCGCTTCCGAGACCGAGACGCAGCCCTGCGTCGGGCCGCCGTGGTCCACGTGGATCCAGATGCCGCCGCCCCGGTCCTCCCCGAGGGGGCGCTCGTGGTCGATCGGGCTGACCCCCTCGACACGGTTGTAGTTGATGGCTACGACGTAGTCGAAGGAGCCTTGCAAGGGCTCACCGAAGAAGCCGTCGCCCTCCACCGCGAAGTACTCCTCCTCGTCGTAGGGGAGGAGCGTGCCGGGGTCGGGCAGCTTGCCACCCGCGTCGGTGAGGCCGAAGACGCCGACGGGGGACCTGAGGTCCCCGGTGACGTGGTCCTCGGTCCACCCTTCCATGCCGTTGTGGGCGGCCCAGGGTGCGAAGACGGGGGTCCAGCTGCGGTCCGGGGCGTCCCGGGCGTAGAGGACGGCGGTGGACTCGTTGGAGTCCACCCCCTGACCGGTCACGACGAACGCCTGCCGGGCGTCGACCGGGATCTCCGCCCGGGTCTGCGGTCCCAGCCCCGGGATCTCCAGCGGCGGTACGGATACGGACGGGGCAGGCGGCGCGGACGGGGCGGGCGGCGCCGGGGCGGCGGTGGCGCCGGCGGTCCCCCGGCCGCCCTCGCCGTCCGCCCGGACCCCGGCCCCCACGGTCTTCGCAGGGGCCGCGGGGGAGGTGTGGGCACCACAGCCGGTGAGCACCAGCAGGAGCGCGAGGACCGGAGCGACGAGCAGAGCCGGCCGTCGGCGGCGCGGAACCGTGCGAGGCACGGTACCCGGACGGAAGAGAACCCCCGGCCGGGGCAGAGGGGCCCGGCCGGGGGCAACGGACGCGCGGAGAAGAACGGCCGGACCTGGGGAAACCGACGAGCCGGGGGCGACGGGCGGGCGGGGGGAGACGGGCGGGCGGGAGACGCGCGGACGACGGGAGACGGACACGGGGCGGGCTCCTGAGTGGTTCTGACTGACGGCCTCTCAGGAGCCACTCTTCGCCGCGCCCGGCCTTTGCGAATCCGGGCGGGGGCCATCCGGCCGTACACCGGCCCACCCAGTACCACGGCGACCGGTCCGTCCCGGCCGGCCGAAGGAGACTCCGGCACCGCGGAACAGCCCCCGACCGGCCGGTCGGGGGCTGTTTCACGTGAAACGTACGGGGAGCGGGGGCGCGGGGCCGAGGACGGCTCGGTGCCGCAGGAGGACCACCGGGCCCTCGTCCGGATCGGGCCGGGCACTCGAGCCCCGGCCCGGCCCCGACGGGAGGAGTTGCCGCCCCGCTCCGCCGGTTACTTCTCGGTCTTCTCCGCAGCGGCGGACTCGGCCTTGGCGGCCTCGCCCTTCGACACGGCGGCCGGCTTGCGGAGCTGGATGTTCAGCTCGCGCAGCCGGGCCTCGTCCAGCACGGTCGGGGCGCCCATCATCAGGTCCTGGGCGTTGCCGTTGAGCGGGAAGGCGATCGTCTCGCGGATGTTCGGCTCATCGGCGAGCAGCATCACGATGCGGTCGACGCCCGGGGCGATGCCACCGTGCGGCGGGGCGCCGAGGCGGAAGGCGCGCAGCATGCCCGCGAACTCCTGCTCGACGGTCTCGCGGTCGTAACCGGCGATCTCGAATGCCTTGAGCATCAGCTCGGGCTCGTGGTTACGGATCGCGCCGGAGGAGAGCTCGATGCCGTTGCAGACGATGTCGTACTGCCAGGCGAGGATGTCGAGCGGGTCCTTCGTCTCCAGGTCCTCCAAGCCGCCCTGGGGCATCGAGAAGGGGTTGTGCGAGAAGTCGATCTTGCCGGTCTCCTCGTCCTTCTCGTACATCGGGAAGTCGACGATCCAGCAGAACCGGAAGACGCCCTCCTCGAAGTGGCCGGACCGCTTGGCCGCCTCGACCCGAACGGCCGACATGATCTTGGAGACTTCGTCGAACTCGCCCGCGCCGAAGAAGATCGCGTGGCCCGGGACGAGCGAGAGGCGCTCGGTGAGCGTCTTGACGTCGGTCTCGGTGAGGAACTTGGCGATCGGACCGGCGAGCGTGCCGTCCTCGCCGACGCGGACCCAGGCGAGGCCCTTGGCGCCGTGCTCGACGGCGTACTCACCGAGGCCGTCGAAGAACTTGCGGGACTGGCCGGCGGTGTCCGGGACGGGCAGCGCGCGGACGTGCTTGCCGGCGAACGCCTTGAACCCGGAGTCGGCGAAGACGTCCGAGATGTCGACGAGCTCCAGCTTCGCGCGGAGGTCCGGCTTGTCGTTGCCGTACTTCAGCATCGACTCGCGGAACGGGATGCGCGGGAAGGGCGAGGTGACCTCGCGGCCGTTGCCGAACTCGGTGAAGAGTTCGGTCATCAGCTTCTCGATCGGCTGGAAGACGTCTTCCTGCTCGACGAACGACATCTCGACGTCGAGCTGGTAGAACTCGCCCGGCGAGCGGTCGGCGCGGGCGTCCTCGTCGCGGAAACAGGGCGCGATCTGGAAGTAGCGGTCGAAGCCGGAGATCATCAGCAGCTGCTTGAACTGCTGCGGGGCCTGCGGCAGCGCGTAGAACTTGCCGGGGTTGAGACGCGAGGGCACGACGAAGTCACGGGCGCCCTCGGGGGAGGTCGCGGTGAGGATCGGGGTCGCCATCTCGTTGAAGCCTAGGGCCACCATCTTCGAGCGGATGGAGGCGATGACGGCCGAGCGCAGCATGATGTTGCGGTGCATGCGCTCGCGGCGCAGGTCGAGGAAGCGGTACTCCAGGCGGCGCTCCTCGTTCACACCGTCCTCGGTGTTGATCGTGAAGGGCAGCGGGGCCGCCTCGCCGAGCACCTCGACCTCGGCGACCTCGATCTCGATCTCGCCGGTCGGGAGCTCCGGGTTCACGTTCTCGGTGCCGCGCGCGGAGACCTTGCCGTCGATCCGGACGACGGTCTCCTTGGTCAGCTTCGAGAGTGCCTCGTTCCCCGGGGTGCCGGGGCGGGCGACGAGCTGGACCAGGCCGTAGTGGTCGCGGAGATCGATGAAGAGGATGCCGCCCAGGTCTCGGCGATTGTGCAGCCAGCCGCTCAGCCGGACGTCGGTGCCGACGTCAGAGGCGCGGAGCTCGCCGCAGGTGTGGGACCTGTACCGATGCATCGTCGTTCATCCAGTCTTCGCGGTTGGGGTCTGTGAGCCACCCCAGGCTACCGCCCGGAGCCCGGCCACTTCATTGCCATAACCGCTCCAAGATCATTCACACTCGTCGCGCAACCGCCCACCGGCCGTCGCACACGCGTGGGGAGCGCCTCCGCCGCGGCCGGTCGGGCCCCCTCGGTGGCGGCTCCCTCGGTGGCGTATGCGGAACGCATCTTCCTAAAGTGGGGCAATGCGTACCGAGGACATCCTGGCGGCCACCGAGACGGGGCTGTGGCGCTGGGACACCGCGGACGGGACGGTCACGCTCGACGCGGAGGCCGCCCGTCTCCTCGGGTTGCCCGGGGCCGGGGACTACCGGGAATCCGTCGTACGCGCCCGCTACCACCCCGCCGACTGGAACGAGGTCCGCTCGGTCGTCAATCTGGCGGTCTCCGAGGACACGCTCGCGGAATCCCGGCTCCGGATCGTCGACGGGGACAGCACGGTGCTCCGTACCGTGCGGGCGCGGGCCCGGCCCTACATGCCCAGGGGCCGGATCACCGATCAGTTCGTCCTCTGGGGCACGCTCCAGGAGGTCGCGGAGCCCATTCCCGGCATCTCGTCCGCGCAGACGCCCGTCACCGGCGACTGGCGGCGCTCCCGCGAGGCGTTCCTGCTGGACGCGGGGAGGGCCCTGGCCGAGGCCCGGTCCACGGAGGAGGTGCTGCGGGTCGCCGGATCACTCTCGATGCCCGGCTTCTCGCCGGACGGGCTCGCGGTCTTCGGCATCGAGGGGGACCGGCTCACCGTCGTCGGCCACCACGGGCACAACGACGGCGACGAGGAACCCTTCGCCGACATGCCGCTCCAGACCGACTATCCGGCGGCCGAGGTCGCCCGGACCGGCCGGTCGATCTACCTGTCGACGCCCGAGGAGTACGCCCGGCGCTTCCCGCTGACCTGGCCGCTCGCCCGCAACTTCGGCCGGCATTCCTGGGCCTTCCTGCCGCTGGTCGTCTCCGGCCACACCATGGGCGCCTGGATGGCCGGCTTCCGCCAGTCGGTGAGCTTCTCCCCCGACGAGCGGGCCGTGCTCACCACGGTGGCCAGGATGCTCGCCCAGGCCCTCGACCGCGCCGGGGCGGCCGAGACCGAGCGGGAACTCTCCCTGGGACTCCAGCGGGCGATGATGCCGTCCCTGGGCATGAGCGCCCCCGGCATCACCGTGGCGGCCCGCTACATCCCCACCGGTGGCGGCCTCCAGGTCGGCGGTGACTGGTACGACATGATCCCGCTGCCCAACGGCCGGGTCGCGGTCATCATCGGCGACGTCCAGGGGCACGACGTGCGCGCGGCCGGTCTGATGGGCCAGCTCCGCATCGCCCTGCGGGCGTACGCGTCCGAGGGGCACCGCCCGGACGCGGTGCTCGCCCGCGCCTCCCGCTTCCTGGCCGGGCTGACGAAGGCGTACGAGTACGACGGCGACGGCGACGACTCCAGTGCCCCGCGCTTCGCGACCTGCCTCTACGCCGAGGTGGACCCGGCGAACGGCTCCCTCGACATCGCCCGCGCGGGCCATCCCGACCCCGTGGTGATCAGCGCCGACGGCACCGCCGTGATCCGGCAGACCCAGGGCGGACTGCCGCTCGGCATCGAGACCGACGCCGACTACCCGACGACCCAGGTGGTGCTGGAGCCCGGCGAGACGATCATGCTCTGCACCGACGGGCTCATCGAGACCGGCGGACACGACCTGGCGACCGGCTGGGAGCGGCTGCGCCCGGTTCTGGAGACGCCCGGAGCCGATCCGGAGACCCTCGCCCAGGCACTCCTGGAGACGGTCCACGGCCCCACCTCGCACTACACGACGGGCCCCCTCGCGGAGCGGCACGAGGACGACATCGCGCTGGTGGTGCTCCGCCGTGACACTCCCGCCACCCTCGCGAAGACCCCGCCGCGCCGGGCCGCCGTCACCATCGCGCAGGCCGAACCGGAGCGGATCGCCATCGCCCGGCAGTTGCTGCGCGAGCTGCTGCACGACTGGGCGGACGCGGAGCAGGTCGACTCGGCCGTGCTGATGCTCTCCGAGATGGTCACCAACGTGCTGGTCCACACCGACGGGAACGCCCTGATGGTGGCGGAGGTGACCGGCGAGCAGGGCGAGCGGCGGTTGCGGGTCGAGGTGGCGGACGGCAGCGACGAGCTCCCGCACAAGCGGCGCCCGGGCGAGATGGCGTCCAGCGGACGCGGGCTCGTCCTGATGGAGATGCTGGCGGACACCTGGGGGGTCGATCCGCGCGGCGAGGGCAAGTCGATCTGGTTCGAGCTGTACGAGTCCTCCGAGCCGGAGGAGCTCACGGCGGGGTCGGTCCCGTTCGAACAGATCTGACCGCCCGGACCGGCCGCACCGTGCTGAGCGCCCCCGGTGGGCTCAGGCCGGACCGCTTCCCGCCGGAGGTTCCGGTGCGGGTGCCGCGTTGCGGTGCCGCACCTCCTCGATCACCCCGTGGGCCGCCGCGCAGAGCGGGACGGCGAGCAGCATGCCGAGGATTCCGGCGACACTCGCTCCGGCGGTCAGCGCGATCAGGATGACGGCCGGATGGAGCCGTACGGTGCGGCTCTGGATCATCGGCTGGAGCACATGGCCCTCCAGCAACTGGACCGCGACCACCACGCCGAGCGCCCAGAGGGCGATGACGAACCCCCGGTCGGCGAGTGCGACCAGGACGGCGACCGCACCGGAGAGAAAGGCCCCGAGGTAGGGGATGTAGGCGCCGACGAAGACCAGCGCGCCCAGTCCCACAGCGCCGGGCACCCGCAGGATCAGCAGGCCGACCGTGATGCAGAGGGCGTCGATCAGCGCGATGAAGGTGGTGCCGCGCATGAACCCCTCGACCGCCTCGAAGGCACGGCGTCCCATGGCCTCGACCAGGTCGCCGCTGCCGCGCGGCGCGAGGGAGTGGGCGAGGCGTACGGCCCGGTCGGAGTCGCGCAGGAAGAAGAAGGTGAGCAGCAGGGCGAGGACGGCGGTCGCGGTCAGCGTGCCGATCAGGCTCAGCCCGGTGAGGACTCCGCCGGCGGCGGTCGCGCCGAATTTCTCGACGAGGTTCCTGGCGTTGCCGGCGAGGTTGTCCACGGACGCCTGGCCGCCCAGCTCGAAGTGGTCGATCACCCACTGACCGGCGTCCTTCAGTGAGGCCACGATCTGGTCGCCGGTGTCGATGAGCGCGGTGACGACGATGTACCCGGCGCCGCCGACGACCGCGACCAGCGCGGCGCAGGTCAGCCCGGCGGAGAGGGAACGCTGCACGTGGTGGGCGGTCAGCCAGCGGTGGACCGGGCCGAGCAGCGCCGTGCCGAGCAGAGCGAGCAGCACGGGGGTGACGGCGGTCTTGAGGTAGACGGACAGCCAGACGACGACCGTCGCGACCGCCGCGACGAGGAGCAGGACGCCGCACCAGGCGGCCGTCCGCCGCGCGGCGTCGGGCAGGAGGGGCTTCTGGTTCGGCACTCCCCCACCCGACCACGGGGCGGACACGGTGTCCCGCCCCGTGGCGCGTGCGGGTGACGGACCGTCATCCGCACGCGGAGGGGATCACATGCCGTGGACCGCCGGGACGGTGCCGAGGCGGCCGGCCTGGAAGTCCTCGAAGGCCTTCTTCAGTTCGGCCTGGTTGTTCATCACGAACGGCCCGTAGTGCGCCATCGGCTCACGGATGGGGCGTCCGCCGAGGAGCACGACCTCCAGGTCGGGGGTGTGCCCGTCCTGCTGCTCGTCCGCGCGGACGGTCAGCGAGGAACCGGCGCCGAAGACGGCCGTCTGGCCCATGTGGACCGGGCGGCGCTCGGCGCCCGCGGTGCCGCGGCCGGCGAGCACGTACGCGAGACCGTTGAAGTCCTCGCGCCACGGCAGGGTCACCTCGGCGCCCGGCCGGACGGTCGCGTGGATCATCGTGATCGGGGTGTGGGTGATGCCGGGGCCCTCGTGCCCGTCGAGCTCACCGGCGATGACGCGGAGCAGCGCGCCGCCGTCCGGGGAGGCGAGGAGCTGGACCTGGCCACCGCGGATGTCCTGGTAGCGGGGGTCCATCATCTTGTGGCTCTTCGGCAGGTTCACCCAGAGCTGGAGGCCGTGGAACAGGCCGCCGGACGCGACCAGCGACTCCGGCGGAGCCTCGATGTGCAGCAGGCCGGAGCCCGCCGTCATCCACTGGGTGTCGCCGTTCTCGATGGTGCCGCCGCCACCGTTGGAGTCCTGGTGGATGAAGCTGCCGTCGATCAGGTACGTGACGGTCTCGAAGCCGCGGTGCGGGTGCCAGGGAGTTCCCTTGGGCTCTCCGGCCGCGTACTCCACCTCACCCATCTGGTCCATCATGATGAACGGGTCGAGGTGCTTGTAGTTGATCCCGGCGAACGCGCGGCGCACCGGGAAGCCCTCTCCCTCGAAGCCGGTCGGCGCGGTGGTGACCGCGAGGACGGGACGGGCGAGGGCGTCGCCCGAGGCGGCCACCTTGGGCAGGGTCAGCGGGTTTTCTACGGTCACTGCGGGCATGGGAGCCACCTCCGGGCGGGATCTGCTTCCAAGTTAGTTGAACAGTGAACATCTTGCAAGGCGTCGCGCATTCCCGGCGGGGCGCGACCGGCGCCGACCTGGGGAGACGGGGGCGGCCCACAGAGGCGCACACCGCCAAGGCACCCACCGGAAAAGGCCCGCACCACGGGGGTGCGGGCCTCGGGGACAGGCGGATCGGGGCGTCAGCCGTACATGCGCCGCATCGCGAAGTCGACCATCTGCTCGACGGCCTTGGCGTCGAAGACCATCCGGTGGTCGCCCTCCATGTCCAGGACGAAGCCGTACCCGGTCGGGAGCAGGTCGATCACCTCGGCGCCGGTGATCACGAAGTACTTCGACTCCTTGCCCGCGTACCGCCGGAGCTCCTTGAGCGTGCTGAACATCGGGATCACCGGCTGCTGGGTGTTGTGCAGCGCGAGGAAACCCGGGCCGTCGCCGCGCGGACAGTAGACCTTCGAGGTCGCGAAGATCTGCTGGAAGTCCTCCGCGGCGAGGGTGCCCGTGGTGAAGGCCCGTACCGCGTCCGCCAGGGAGGGCGGCGAAGGCTCGGGGTAGAGCGGCTGCTCGGCGTAGCCGCCGCCCATCTGCCCCATCTGACCCATCTGCTGCTGTGCACCCGGGTTCTGGTCGTAGCCGTACATACCCCGAAGAGTAATCGGACACATCTCCGGCTCCAGGGGTTGCGCCTTATTACTCACGGGTAGCATCATCGTGGAGGTCGACTGATCGCATCATGCAGCCGGCCGGTCTTCCGCACAGCCCGTCGCCCGACCCGCACCACTCCCCGGGGCGCTGCGCGCCACTGCTATTGATTACGGAGCCTTCCCATGGGGCACTACAAGTCGAATCTCCGCGACATCGAGTTCAACCTCTTCGAGGTGCTCGGGCGCGACCAGCTGTACGGCACCGGACCGTTCGCGGAGATGGACGTCGAGACCGCGAAGAGCATCCTCGACGAGGTCACCCGCCTCGCGGAGAACGAGCTCGCCGCCTCCTACACCGACGCCGACCGCAACCCGCCGGTCTTCGACCCCGCGACCAGCACCGCACCGGTCCCGGAGACCTTCAAGCGGTCGTACCAGGCCTTCATGGACTCCGAGTACTGGCGCCTGGGCCTCCCGGAGGAGATCGGCGGCACCACCTCCCCGCGCTCCCTGATCTGGGCCTACGCGGAGCTGCTGCTCGGCGCGAACCCGGCCATCTGGATGTACTCCTCCGGCCCCGCGTTCGCCGGCATCCTGCACGCCGAGGGCAACGACGCGCAGAAGAAGATCGCCGAGATCGCCGTCGAGAAGCAGTGGGGCTCGACCATGGTGCTGACCGAGCCGGACGCCGGTTCGGACGTCGGCGCGGGCCGCACCAAGGCGGTCCAGCAGGACGACGGTTCCTGGCACATCGAGGGCGTGAAGCGCTTTATCACCTCCGGTGAGCACGACATGTCGGAGAACATCCTCCACTACGTGCTGGCCCGCCCCGAGGGCGCCGGACCGGGCACCAAGGGCCTGTCGCTCTTCCTCGTCCCGAAGTACCACTTCGACTGGCAGACCGGCGAGCTGGGCGAGCGCAACGGCGTCTACGCAACGAACGTCGAGCACAAGATGGGCCTCAAGGCCTCCAACACCTGCGAGATGACCTTCGGCGACCAGCACCCCGCCAAGGGCTGGCTGATCGGCGACAAGCACGACGGCATCCGCCAGATGTTCATGATCATCGAGTTCGCCCGGATGATGGTCGGCACGAAGGCCATCGCCACCCTCTCCACCGGCTACCTCAACGCGCTGGAGTACGCCAAGGAGCGCGTCCAGGGCTCGGACCTGTCGCAGTTCATGGACAAGACCGCCCCCAAGGTCACCATCACGCACCACCCCGACGTGCGCCGCTCCCTCATGACGCAGAAGGCGTACGCCGAGGGCATGCGCTCGCTCGTGCTGTACACCGCCTCCGTCCAGGACGCGATCCAGGTCAAGGAGGCCGCCGGCGAGGACGCCAAGGCGCTGCACGGCCTCAACGACCTGCTGCTGCCGATCGTGAAGGGGTACGGCTCCGAGCGCTCCTACGAGCAGCTGGCGCAGTCGCTCCAGACCTTCGGCGGCTCCGGGTACCTCCAGGAGTACCCGATCGAGCAGTACATCCGCGACGCCAAGATCGACACCCTCTACGAGGGCACCACGGCCATCCAGGGCCAGGACTTCTTCTTCCGGAAGATCGTCCGCGACCAGGGCGCTTCGCTCAACACGCTCTCCGAGGAGATCAAGAAGTTCCTCGCCGGCGCCCAGGGCAACGAGGAGCTGGCCCCCGCGCTGGACTCCCTCGCCAAGGCCGCCGTGGACCTGGAGGCGATCGTCGGCACGATGATCACCGACCTCACCGCGACCGGCGAGGACGTGAAGAGCATCTACAAGGTGGGCCTCAACACCACCCGCCTGCTGCTCGCCTCCGGTGACGTCGTCGTCGGCTACCTCCTCCTCAAGGGCGCCTCGGTCGCCGTCGAGAAGCTGCCGACCGCCTCCGGCAAGGACGTCGCCTTCTACCAGGGCAAGATCGCAGCCGCGAAGTTCTTCGCCGCCAACGTCCTGCCCGGCGTCTCGGCCGAGCGCGCGCTCGCCGAGTCGGTCGACAACTCCCTGATGGAGCTGGACGAGGCCGCGTTCTAGTGCCGCGCCCGGCAATGTCTGCCCCATGAGGAGCGGTGGTCGGTGCGTGTGATCGCAAGGCGGCCGGAAGTCCTTGTAGCGGAGCTACCAGGGCTTCCGGTCAACGCAGCGAGTGCGCGTGCCGACCACCGCGACGGGGCAAAGCTTGCAGGGCGCGGCACTAGTCTCCGGCTCTCGTTCGACCACGTCCTCAGCGACGGCCCGTCCCCCCATACGGCACATACCGGGGGGCGGGCCGTCGCCGTCATCCGCGGGCCGTCGCCCTGCCCGCGCGGCGGCACGACCGTGAATGGTCCACAACAGCCCTCGTTACAGTGAAGAACATGAGTTCCTCCCACCACTTCGACAGGTCCCACACCGATGACCTGATGGCCTTCCTCGCCGCGAGCCCCTCGCCCTACCACGCCGTCGCCAACACCGCGGCCCGACTGGAGAAGGCAGGGTTCCGGCAGGTCGAGGAGACCGCGGCCTGGGACGCGACGAGCGGCGGGAAGTACGTCCTGCGCGGCGGCGCCATCATCGCCTGGTACGTCCCCGAAGGCGCGTCCCCCCACACCCCGTTCCGTATCGTCGGCGCCCACACCGACTCGCCCAACCTGCGGGTCAAGCCGCTGCCGGACACCGGCGCGCACGGCTGGCGCCAGGTCGCCGTGGAGATCTACGGCGGAACCCTGCTGAACACCTGGCTCGACCGTGACCTCGGCATCGCGGGCCGGCTCACACTGCGCGACGGCACCGACGTGCTGACCTCCATCGACCGCCCGCTGCTGCGCGTCCCCCAGCTGGCCGTTCACCTGGACCGCTCGGCCAACACCGACGGCCTCAAGCTCGACCGCCAGAAGCACATGCAGCCGATCTGGGGCCTCGGCCGGGTGGAGGAGGGCGACCTCATCCGGTTCGTCGCCGAAGAGGCGGGCGTCGACCCGGAGGACGTGAGCGGCTGGGACCTGATGGCGCACGCCGTCGAGCAGCCCGCCTACCTGGGCCGCGACCGGGAGCTGATGGCCGGCCCCCGGATGGACAACCTGCTCTCCGTGCACGCGGGCGCCGCCGCGCTGGCCGCCGTCGCCCAGCGGCACGCCGCCGAGGGCACCGAACTCCCGTACATCCCGGTGCTCGCCGCGTTCGACCACGAGGAGAACGGCTCGCAGTCCGACACCGGTGCCGACGGCCCGCTGCTCGGCACCGTCATGGAGCGCTCGGTGTACGCCCGGGGCGGCGGTTACGAGGACCGCGCCCGCGCCTTCGCGGGAAGCGTCTGCGTCTCCTCCGACACCGGTCACGCGATCCACCCCAACTACGGGGAGCGCCACGACCCGACGCACCACCCGGTCGTCAACGGCGGCCCGATGCTGAAGGTCAACGTCAACATGCGGTACGCGACGGACGGCAGCGGCCGGGCCGTGTTCGCCGCCGCGTGCGAGCGGGCGGGGGTACCGATGCAGACGTTCGTCAGCAACAACTCGATGCCGTGCGGCACGACGATCGGTCCGATCACCGCCGCCCGGCACGGAATCCGGACCGTCGACATCGGTGTGGCGATCCTGTCGATGCACAGCGCCCGCGAACTCTGCGGCTCCGACGACCCGTTCCTGCTGGCCAACGCCCTGACCGCGTTTCTGGCGGGCTGACGGCCACCCCGGGCCCCAGTCCCAACCTCCCTGACGGACATGCTTGTTGCCGGGCCGGGTACGCGATCCGTACACCGGCCCGGAGTCACCGGGCCGTCGAGGAGGCGGGAATCATGGGACTCGGAGGATGCATTCTCCTGATCGGTGCCGGAGCGGTACTGGCGTTCGCCACCGACTGGCAGATCGACACCGTCAACGTCGACCTGGTCGGCTGGATCATGATGCTCGTCGGCCTCGTCGGCGTCTTCGCCTACATGAGCATCGCGCGGCGCCGCCGCATGATCGTGCCGCCCACCACGGTCGTCCCCACCACGGAGGACGAGAAGCGCTACCTGTGACGGCGGGGCCGGTGCGCCGGCCGCGGGAACGGCGGAGGGCGCGGAGACCGTAGAACGTCTCCGCGCCCTCTTCACGCCCCGGGTGACGTCCGGACGGTCATGCGTCGTCCATGCCCGCGAGCACCAGCGGCAGCCGGGCCACGCCGTCCGCCGTCACCACGACCGGTACGCCCCAGTCCTGCTGGTGGACGTGGCAGGCCGGGTACTCGTTCGCCGGGTCGTCGTCGCAGGACGCCGCCATCGCCGAGACGTGGAGGATGCCCTCGGTGACCCCGTCCGCGAGCACCAGGTCGCGGAAGAGGTCCGTACCCGCGCCCGCGCCGTCGGCCAGCAGCTCCGGCGGGGTCGAGGAGACCAGCAGCCGGGTGGAGGGGCCGTAGCGCAGGTCGAGCTTCTGGCCGGCCGGCGCCTGGAAGACCACGTCCAGCCGGAGGTTCCCGGCGGCGACCTCGGTGGCCGCGCGCTGGGTGCGGTGCGCACCGCCGTCGACCCGCAGGGCCTCCTCGGGCAGCCGCAGCCGGGTCAGCCGGTGCCGCGCCGACTCCACGACCACCAGATCGCCGTCGACCAGCACCGCGTCGCTCGGCTCCCGCAGATCGGTCGCGAGCGTGGTCACCTCGCCGCTCGCCGGGTCGAAGCGCCGCAGCGCGTTGTTGTACGTGTCGGAGACCGCCACCGAACCGTCCGGCAGGGCGGTGACCCCCAGCGGGTGCTGGAACAGCGCCTGCCCGGCGGCCCCGTCCCGGTGCCCGAAGTCGAAGAGCCCGGTGCCCACGGCCGTGGTCACCACGCCCCCGCGGTCCACGAAGCGCAGCGCCGAGGTCTCGGAGTCGGCGATCCACAGCCGCTCCCCGTCGGTGGAGACCGCGAGACCGGAGGGCTGCGCGAACCACGCCTCGGCCGCCGGACCGTCGACGAGACCCTCGTTGGTGGTGCCCGCCGCGACCTCGACGGTGCCGCTCGCGGGGTCGTACGTCCACAGCTGGTGGACGCCCGCCATGGCGATCCAGAGGCGGTCGCCGAACCAGGCGACGTCCCACGGCGAGGAGAGGTCCACCTCGCGCGCCGGGCCGGAGGTCGCGGAACCCTGCCACCACTGGTTGCCGGTGCCGGCCAGCGTCTCCGTACGGCCCGTGGTGAGGTCCAGGGCGCGCAGCGCGTGGTTGACGGTGTCCGCGACGGCGATCCGGCCGTCCGGCAGCACGGTGAGGCCCTGCGGCTCGCTGAACCGCACCTCGTCCCGGCCGCCGTCGGTGAAGCCGCGCTCACCCGTGCCGTAGTGGCCGCGTACGGTCTCGCCGTCCGCCTCCAGCTCGACCAGACGGTGCCGGGTGGTGTCCGACACCAGGAAGCCGCCGTCCGGCAGCAGCAGGGCCTTGCCCGGGAAGCGCAGGTGGGTGGCGACCGGCTCGGGCGCCACGTACGGACCGTCCCCGCGCCGCAGCGTGCCCTTCGCCGTGTGCTCGGCCTCCAGCTCGTCCACCAGCTTCGCGATGGCGTGGGCGTGGCCCTCACCGGCGTGCTGGGCGACGACGTACCCCTCGGGGTCGACGACCACGAGCGTCGGCCAGGCGCGGACCGCGTACTGCTTCCACGTCGCGAGCTCCGGGTCGTCCAGCACCGGGTGGTGCACCTCGTACCGCTCGACGGCGTCCACGACGGCCTGGTGCTCCGCCTCGTGCACGAACTTCGGCGAGTGCACACCGATGATCACCACGGTGTCGCGGTGCTTCTCCTCCAGCTCGCGCAGCTCGTCGAGCACGTGCAGACAGTTCACACAGCAGAAGGTCCAGAAATCGAGGACGACAATACGTCCTCGCAGGTCAGCGAGGGTGTATTGCTGACCACCCGTGTTGAGCCAGCCGCCCTTGCCGATGAGCTCGGGGGCGCGGACACGGGCACGGTGGGGCGCGGGGGTGGGCGCCGGGACGGCATCGTTCATGCCTCAAGGGTGCCACCCGCGGTGCGCTCGCCGATCACGGGCCGGGCGGGGCCCGACGAGCCGGGCTCACACCCAGTCCCTCTCCGGCTCGGCCGCCCGCAGCACCTCGCTCGCGCCCTTCAGCACCGGCTCCCCGTGCGGGATGCACACCACCTCCACCTCCAGCGAAGCCAGCCGCCGGAAGGAGGCGATGGCCTGCTCCCGGTCCACGTTGAACGGGCCGAGGATCGCCCTGCCCTCCGCGGTGGCGACGATGTCACCCGGGAAGAGCACGCCGCTGGAGGGCAGGTGCAGGGCGATGCTCCCCGGGGTGTGTCCGGGCACGTGCAGGACGTGGACGGGCTCGCCCCAGTCACTCACGGAGTCCCCTTCGTGCAGTTCCCCGTCCACCGGCAGGTGGCGCGCGGGCCGGACGTCCGCTTCGGAGAAGCCCGCCACGACCTGCTCGTGCAGCGCGCGTTCGGAGGCGGTGTGCACCGGCCGGGGTTCGGGCGCCGTACCGCGGACGAACGGGGCGTCCGGGGCTCCCGCCAGGACCCGGGCCCCGGTGACCTCGACGAGATCCGCGGCGGAGCCCATGTGGTCGAGGTGGGAGTGCGTGAGAACGATCTGCCGCAGGTCCCGCGGGCGTCCACCGAGCCGCTCCAGTGCATCGAGGATCACGGGGGCGGACCCCGGGACGCCGGTGTCGATCAACGCCCAACCGTGCGGCGTACGGACGAAGTGGACGTGCCCGACCGGAAAGGCAAGCTGCCAGACGACGGGGGCGACCTGAACGAGTTCCATGCTCCGACGCTAGCGATGGAATGCCGCGTGTCCAGATATTTCGGCTGATGGCGAAGGGAACGCCGAAGGGGTGGACGAGGACCGCCGAGGCGGCCCCCGCGGGTAGGGCTCCCCGGCTTCCCCGCCCGACACCCCTGCGCGCTTCTCGCATTCCTCGCGGGGCAACGGGAACCTGTCCCCCATGAGACTTCTCGTACGCGAACGACTGTTCGCCATCGGTGACGACTACTGGATCGAGGACACCGAGGGCCGCAAGGTGTTCCTCGTCGACGGCAAGGCCATGCGGGTACGCGACACCTTCGAGCTGAAGGACGCGAACGGGCGGGTCCTCGTCGAACTGCGGCAGAAGCTGATCAGCATCCGCGACACGATGATCATCGAGCGGGACGGGGAGGAGCTGGCCCGGGTCAAGAAGAAGCACCTGTCGCTGCTGCGGAACCACTACCGGGTGGTGATGGCGGACGGCACCGAACTCGACGTCAGCGGCAAGATCCTCGACCGTGAGTTCGCCGTCGACTACGACGGTGAACTGCTGGCCCAGATCTCCCGACGGTGGCTCAGCATTCGTGACACGTACGGCATCGACATCGTGCGTGAGGACGCGGACGCCTCGCTGCTGATCGCGGTGGCGATGTGCGTGATCGTGCTCGCGGAGAAGGAGCACGACAAGCACGACGAGTGAGCCCTTGGAGTCCTGCGTTCGGCTCGCGCGCGCGAGCGCGACCGTGGTCCGCGAACGAAAGGATCCGGGCGGGAACCTCTGGTCCGTTGCCGGACACGTACAGAGCATGGAACTGAACGACGCTGGTCCCGCCCTCCCGGTCGGAGGTACGTCCGACCGGGAGCTGTGGGCGCGGGCCGTCGACGGCGACCGGGAGGCGTTCGGTCGGATCTTCGACCGGCATGGGAAGACCGTCTACAACTACCTGTTCCGCCGGACGGCCGACTGGTCCGAGGCGGAAGACCTCACGTCGACGGTGTTCATGCACGCCTGGCGCCGGCGATCGGAGACGGTCCTGGACCGCGACTCGGCCCTGCCGTGGCTGCTGGGCATCGCCGACCGTCTGCTGTCGAACACCAGGCGGCGGCTGAGACGGGCCGAGGCGCTGCTGCACCGGCTCGTCTCGCACGACGAGCCGGTGGACGACCACGCGGACCGGGTCGCCGTCCTGATCGACGACGAGCGGCGCATGTCGGCGATCCACCGGGCGTTGGCCCGGCTGCCGCGCCACGAACGCGAGGTCGTCGAGCTCTGCGTATGGTCCGGCCTTGATCAGCAAGCGGCCGCGGCGGCGCTGGAGGTGGCGGTCGGTACCGTCAAATCCAGGCTGCACCGGGCGCGACGGCGGTTGGGGGCGGACCTCGTCGGCGGAGCCAGGGTTCCGGCGTCATTCGGTTCCACGAATCCCGTCAACGCGGAGGACGTCGCACGATGAACGACATGCAGGGCATTCCTGCGGCTCCTTCCGATCGTGATCTGCCGGACCACCGGCGGATTCGAGAGGAACTACTGATGAAGATCGACACCGAGGACCACCGCGCTTCGCTGCGCCGCAGATGGGGAGTGCCGCTGGGCGTCGCCGCCGGGGTCGTGGCGGTAAGCGTCGCGGCCGTGGCCGCCTTCGGCAGTGCGGAGGACTCCGCGCCGGCTCTCGCCTCTCCCGCGAGCAGCGGGGGGAACCCGACGAGCACCGCCGCGTCACCGACTCCGAGTACGACTCCGAGCGCGACGCCCGACTCCCCGTCGGCAGGAGCCGTCGTGGCGCCCGACGAGTCGTCCGTCCCGGCCGTCGTCACCAGCGCGACGACGACCCCGATCGACGCGGGGACCGTCGCCAAGATCCTGTCCTCCTGCCTGGGTTCGGACGCGTCGCGCTACCACGCGGTGCTCGGGGTCCGTACTCCCGTCGCCTCGCAGGACTGGGACGGCGTGGTCGTCGCCGTCGACTCGGCCGGCCAGTACGTGCAGTGCGAGACCAAGGGCGCCAAGGGCAGCAGCCCGGACTCCCCGCCCACGTTCATCAACGACCGCCTGTGGGGCACCGGTCACCTGATCGCGTACTTCGATTCCTTCACCGCACCGGCCGGCAAGGGGCGGTACCTCGCGCTGGGCGCCGGGCACTATGCGGCGAACATCGCCAAGATCAGCGTCAGTTACGGCGACGACCCGAAGCAGTACCCGGCGGCCATGGCGGGCGGCGCGTTCGTCTACGCGGCGGCCCTCTCCACCGGTGCGGCCGACCCCGGCCCGCGCTTCGGGGGCCCGAGCTCCTACGTCCATGCCTTCGACGCATCCGGCAAGGAGATCTACAACCAGAAGAAGGACCCGCAGTTCGTCGACGAGCAGTAGGGCGGCCGAACCGACGGCCCCTCCTTTCCCCGGCGGCGCCGTGCCGGGGAAAGGAGGGGCGTCCCGCCGGCGCGGGGAGTACGTCCCTCCGGCGCCCGCGAGACGACCCGTCCGACGCCTGATCCGGGGCGCGAAGCTGTCCACCGATCCGGGATGCTGGCCCGCCCGCGCCGCCCGATGCCCTGCTCTCGGGCGCGACGAGTTCAGGCCGCCTTACGCGGTCCGCTGCGGCGGTACCCCTCCCAGACCGGGCCGCCCGCCGCGTCGAGGACCTCCGTGACCAGCGAGGTGAGGCCCTCCGGTGCGCCGCGCAGCGCGGCTTGCGCCGTCTCGTCCAAGCGCGCGGCCAGGTCCGGCGCAACGGGTTCGAGACGCCGGGCCAGCCATGTGCCGCCGCCGAGCCAGGTGCCGTGGGTCAGCAGCGCCAGCTCGCCGCTCCGCCGGACGAGTTCGGCCACGACGAACAGCCGCTCCCCCGCATCCGTACAGGCGGCGAAGTCGTCGAGCAGGTCCGTCAGCGCGTACCGGGCGTCTTCGAGCGCCGTGTCGGTGACCGGGGGCGGGCCTGCGGCCGCGAGGCGTTTCGCCGTCTCCGCCATCCGTGCTCCCGTCCCGTCGGCGTCGAGCAGCAGCGCCCCCTCGGCGCACATCCACAACAGGGGCGAGTTCCGCTGCACGATCTCCGGGGTCACGAAGGTGTGCCAGGAGTCCTCGGTGTGCACGAACAACTCCACCGGCCAGTCCCCGTACCGCAGGCTCTCGCGGTACGGGGCGGGCGGGCCACCGAGCAGCACGACGACGTCCAGGTCGGACCGGGCGGTACGCCGGCTCGTCAGGACACTGCCGCCGAGGAACGCGGCGCGGGCGTCGGGGTGGCGCTCCAGAACGAGGGCACGGGCAAGATCGATGACGTCCATGCCCACACTCTGCCGTGGTCCCGGGGACTCCCCAGCACCGCCCCGTTCCCTACACCCCCAGCCGACGGTCCTTCAGGGCCGGGAAGTGCGCGCGGGTCTTCTCGACCTTCGCCGGGTCGAACTCGACGCGCAGGATCTCCTCCTCCGCCCCCGCCTCGCCGAGGATCTCGCCCCAGGGGTCGACCGCGATGCTGTGACCCGCCTGCGGGACGTCGGCGTGGGTGCCGGCGGTGCCGACGGCGAGGACGTACGCCTGGTTCTCGACGGCGCGGGCCTGGGCGAGGAGGGTCCAGTGGGCACGGCGGCGTTCCGGCCAGCCGGCGGGGATGACGAGGGTCTGGGCGCCCGCGTCGACCAGGCCCCGGAAGAGTTCGGGGAAGCGCAGGTCGTAGCAGGTGGCGAGGCCCAGGGTGGTTTCCGGGAGGGTGACGGTGACGAGGTCCTCGCCCGCGCCCATCAGGACCGCTTCGCCCCGGTCGAAGCCGAAACGGTGCATCTTGCGGTAGGTGGCGACGCGCTCGCCCCGGGGGTCGAAGACGAGGGAGGTGTTGTAGAGGGTGCCGTCCTCGGCGCGTTCGACGAACGATCCGGCGTGCAGCCAGACGCCCGCCTCGGCCGCCGCCCGGGACATCACCTCATGGGTGGGGCCTTCGAGGGGCTCGGCCTCGGCCGCGAACTCGGTGAAGTTGAAGGCACCGAGCGGCCAGAGCTCCGGGAGCACCACCAAGTCGGCGGGCTGGGGCCCCGACACCTCCCCCGCAACCAGAGAAGCGACCCTCGCTCTCCGGTAATTGACGGGTTCGTCCGGGTTTACCGCAATCTGGATCAGAGAGGCGCGCACAGTACCACCGTCCTGGCATTCGAGCCGTCAACACCGGCCTACGATCGTCACACGAAAGCACTGCCGGGGTGCCTGCTCGCAGCGTAACTTGGAACTTTCCGAAGGAACGAACCTCCCACGCAGCTCGCCAGACAGCGCCGTCAGTGCCAGCCCGCCCGCCAGCACTACCTGCTCTCCAGCCCACGCACCGAAGAACCGCACGAGGGGTCCCGTGACCGTCCATCCCAGCCTCCAGACCTACGCCGATGCCTGGACCCACTCCATCGAGGCGATAACGGAGCTGGTGCTGCCGCTCGCCGAGGGGGACTGGAACCGCCGCACGCCGTGCCCCGCCTGGTCGGTGCGTGACATCGTGTCGCACATCATCGGCATGGAGTGCGAGCAGCTCGGCGACCCACGGCCCATCCACACGCTGCCGCGCGATCTCTACCACGTGCGGACCGACATGGCGCGGTACATGGAGATGCAGGTCGACGTACGGCGCCACCACACCTCGCCCGAGATGACCTCGGAGCTGGAGTACACGATCATCCGCCGTTCCCGGCAACTGCGGAACGAGTCCCGCCCGCCGGAGACGATGGTCCGGGCGCCCCTCGGTGCCGAGCAGACCCTCGAAGTGGCGCTGCACATGCGGGCCTTCGACGTGTGGGTGCACGAGCAGGACCTCCGCTGGGCCCTCGGGCAGCCCGGCAACCTCGACTCCCCGGGCGCCCACATCGTCCGCGACGCCCTGCTCCAAGCGCTGCCGAAGGTCGTCGCCAAGGACGCGGGTGCTCCGCCGAACTCGGCCGTGGTGCTCGACGTGCAGGGGCCGATGGAGTTCCTCCGTACGATCCGGGTGGACGCGGAGGGGCGCGGCTCGGTCGACGGCTCGCCGTCCCTGGGGCCCGCCGTGTCGCTGGCGATGGACTGGGAGACCTTCTACCGGCTGGCCTGCGGGCGGGTACGCCCGTCGAACGTCGCGGACCGGATCAAGGTGGAGGGCGACGAGGACCTGGCGTCGGCGATCCTGCACCGGTTCTCCGTGACCCCGTAGCCGCACACGCACACACGTACTCACGTACTCACGTACACATGGAGCGCGTCGGCGTCGATCTCCCGCAGGAGGGTGAGGACGTCCCCCGCGCAGGCTCGACGTCACGGGCGGAGGCGAGTGAACCCGTACGACGCCACGAGCGCCGCTCCCACGAGCACCGCCCCGCCCCCGCCCCCCCGCTCCCGCCCGCGCGCTCACACCGGTACGTGCACCGCTTCGACCCGGCTGATCACGTGGTGCTCGCTCTCCCGCACCGCCGCGCGCTTCCGCAGCCGGAGGATCTGGGCGACACCGAGGGCCTCCAGGAAGAACACCGAGGAGAAGGCGACCGTGTAGTCGTCGCCGGTCGCGTCGAGCAGTACGCCCACCAGGAACAGCGTGGTCATCGAGGCGACGAAGCCACCCATGTTGACGATGCCGGAGGCGGTGCCCTGGCGTTCCGGCGGGTTGGCGGGCCGGCCGAAGTCGAAGCCGATCATCGACGCGGGGCCGCAGGCGCCGAGGACCAGGCACAACACGATCAGCAGCCACATCGGGGCGTGGCCGGGGTGGAAGATGGTGGCGGCCCAGAGCAGCGCCGTCGCCCCGACCGTGCCGAGGGCGAGCGGCAGCCGGGCCGCGTGGTGGCGGGCGATCACCTGGCCGTAGACGAGCCCCACCGACATGTTCGACAGCACCACCAGGGTGAGCAGGCTGCCGGCCGTCCCCCGGCTCAGCCCCTGGTCCTCGACGAGGAACGGCAGCCCCCACAGCAGCAGGAAGACCATCGCCGGGAACTGCGTGGTGAAGTGCACCCACATGCCGAGCCGGGTGCCGGGCTCCCGCCAGCACGCGGCGATCTGCCGGCGTACGTACGCGGCGCCCGCGTGCTCCACGGGCGGTGGCTCGTGGCCCTCGGGGTGGTCCTTCAGGAACAGCAGCAACAGGACCAGCACCACCACACCCGCCAGGGAGCTGCCGACGAAGGTGGTGGTCCAGCCGAAGCCGTGCAGGGCACGGGCGATGAAGAGGGTGGAGACGAGGTTGCCCGCCATCCCGAACAGCGCGGCGACCTGACCGATCAGCGGTCCGCGCCGGGCCGGGAACCACCGGCTGCCGAGCCGCAGCACGCTGATGAAGGTCATGGCGTCGCCGCAGCCGAGCAGCGCGCGTGAGGCGAGCGCGGTGCCGTACGACGGGGAGAGCGCGAAGCCGAGCTGGCCCGCGGTGAAGAGGATCGCCCCCAGGGTGAGGACCCTCTTCGTGCCGAGCCGGTCGACCATCAGGCCGACGGGTATCTGCATCCCCGCGTACACCAGCAGCTGGAGGATGGAGAAGGTGGAGAGGGCCGAGGCGTTGACGTCGAACCGCTCGGCGGCGTCGAGTCCGGCGACCCCCAGGCTCGTACGGAAGATGATCGCGACGAAGTAGACGGCGACCCCGATGCCCCACACCCGCAGGGCGCGGCGTCCGCCGGGCGGATCACCGGGGAGGGAGAGGGTGGGCGCTGCCGCCGAACTCATCGGTCCTCCCCCCGCACCAGCACCTTGACCCGGCCGACGTGGCGCCGGACGACCCGCGCGGCCTCGTCGGCATCACCCGATCGAATGGCTTCCAACAGCTCCGTGTGCTCGGCGATGTTGGCCGCGATCCTGCCGGGGTGCGCCTCCATCACGGCGACGCCCATCCTCAACTGGCGGTCGCGGAGCTGGTCGTAGAGGCGGGAAAGGATCTGGTTCCCGGCGTTGCGGACGATCTCGGCGTGGAAGCCGCGGTCGGCGACGGAGACCGCGGCCAGGTCTCCGGCCTCGGCGAGGGTGCTCTGCTCGGCCAGCAGCTCTTCGAGCCGGCCGATCAGCCGCGGGGAGGCCGGAATCGCCTTGCGGGCGGCGAACTCCTCGACCAGCAGCCGGGTTTCGACGACGTCGGCGATCTCCTGCGCGGAGACCGCGAGGACGAGCGCGCCCTTCTTCGGATAGAGCTTGATCAGCCCTTCCGCTTCGAGGCGGAGCAGCGCCTCGCGGACGGGGGTCCGGGAGACGCCGACCGCTTCGGCGAGGTCCCCCTCGGTGAGGAGCGTCCCGCCCTCGTAACGGCGGTCCAGCACGGCCCCCTTGACGTGGGAGTAGACGCGCTCGGCGGCGGGGGGCGGTTTGGGCTGCGCCCGGTGGGCGGCGGGGGAGGCGGGAGGTGCGGCAGGCATGCACACAGCATAGATACAACGTGCACGCATGAGGGGATCCGTCCGTGATGCGGACTTCACGACAACCCCACGCAACTCTTTCGCCCCACACGACTCCTTCGCCCCAGGCGACTCACCCGCCCCAGCGATGACCGGACGGGAGACCCCGCGCGCTACGCTCCGCACGCCGCCCAAACGCGCCCCGGCGCTCGTACATCCAAGCGGCCTTCTCAGGAGTCTCACCCATCAGCGGCTCCCATGCAGCCGCATTCCAGTGGCATTTGGAGCGTTTACCTTGAAAATCCGCATGTCGGGCATTCGTCGCACTTCCGTGGCGGCGACCGTTACCCTGACGGCCGGCGCCGTCATCGCAGGTGGGGCGCTCGCCACCACCGCGCAGGCGGCCACGGTTCCGACGCCCACCGTCGTCGCACCCGGCGGGTTCGTGATGAACAACGCCAACGCCTCGACGCTCTACTCCAAGGGCGCCGACACCCGCCGCGCCACCGGCTCCACCACCAAGATCATGACCGCCAAGGTGGTGCTGGCGCAGAAGAACCTCAACCTGAACAGCACCGTCACGATCCAGAAGGCGTACAGCGACTACATCGTCGCCAAGGGCGCCTCCTCGGCGCACCTGATCGTCGGCGACAAGGTCACCGTGCGCCAGCTGCTGTACGGCCTGATGCTGCCGTCCGGCTGCGACGCGGCGTACGCGCTCGCCGACAAGTTCGGCGTCGGCACGACCCGCGCGGCCCGGGTGAAGTCCTTCCTCGGCAAGATGAACGCCGACGCGAAGACCCTCGGTCTGAAGAACACGCACTTCGACTCGTTCGACGGCATAAGCAATGGCTCGAACTACTCGACGCCGCGCGACCTGACGAAGATCGCCAGCAGCGCCATGAAGAACTCCACCTTCCGCGCCGTCGTCAGCACCAAGTCGACGAAGCAGAAGGTGACCACGAAGACCGGCGGCTACCGCTACATGTCGTGGACCAACACCAACAAGCTGCTGAGCAGTTACAGCGGCATGATCGGCATCAAGACCGGCTCCGGCAGCAACGCCAAGTACTGCCTGGTCTTCGCCGCGACCCGCAGCGGCAAGACGGTGATCGGCGCCGTCCTGGCGTCCACGTCCGAGACGACCCGGACCGCCGACGTGAAGAAGCTGCTCGACTACGGCTTCAAGAAGTAGTCCCGGCACCTGCTACAGGTGCCCAGGAGGGGCCCGGACCGCGCGCGCTCCGCGCGGTCCGGGCCCCTCTGTCTGTTCCGCTCCCCTTCGCTCCTCCGGCGCTCCTCCGGCGCTCGCGGCCCGTGGCCGAAAGGGCCGGATCACTCCTCGATCGTGCGGTCCGGGTCGTCGAGCGGGGTGTTCACCCGGAGCCAGCGGTAGCCGTACGGTTCCAGCTCGACGTCGAGCCGCCCGCCGGCCGCCGCCTTCGCCCCCTCGCCGCCGAACAGGTCGGTGAGGAGACGGCCGCCCCGCAGCCCCGGCACCTCCATGGACGCGGTGAGTTCCCGGCCGGTGAAGTTGTGAACGGCCAGCACCGCCCCCTCCGGCAGGGAGCTGAGGTGCGCCAGGACGCCCGGGTCCTCGGTGTCGAGCACCTCGCAGTGGCCCCAGGCGAATTCGGGCGCCTCGCGGTACCGCTCGATCAGGGTCCGCATCCGGGAGAGCAGCGAATCGGGATCGTGCGTCTGGTCGTGCACATTGACCCGCTTCGGGCCGTACGCGCCCTCCACCACCGGGTTGGGCAGCGTCACGCCCTCGGCCCGGGTGAAGCCGCCGCCCTTGTCCGGTGTCCACTGCATGGGGGTCCGCACCGCCTGGCGGCCGGGTGCGGCGAGGTTCTCCCCCATCCCGATCTCCTCGCCGTAGAAGAGCACGGGGGTCCCCGGCAGGGTGAGCAGCAGACTGTAGGCCAGCTCCACCCGGCGCCGGTCGCCTCCGACCATCGGCGGCAGCCTGCGGCGCAGCCCCCGGTCGTAGAGCTGCATGTCCTTGTCGGGGCCGAAGGCGGCGAAGACCTCGCCGCGTTCGTCCTCGTCGAGCTTGTCGAGCGTCAGCTCGTCGTGGTTGCGGACGAAGGTCGCCCAGCGCGCGTCGCGGGGCGGTACGGGGCGCTCGCGCAGGGCCGAAGCCAGCGGCCCGGCGTCCTCCCGGGCCATGGAGAGGTACATCCGCTGCATGCCGATGAAGTCGAAGCAGAGGGTCAGCTCGTCGCCCTCGCCGGCCTCGGCGCCGCCGAAGAACCGGGCGGTGTCCTCGTACGGCAGGTTCACCTCGCCCAGCAGGATCGCCTCGCCGTTGCGGCGGCCAAGGAAGGCCCGCAGGTCGGCGAGGTACGCGTGCGGGTCGGGGAGGTCGCCGGCGTCCGGCTGCCCGTCGGTCTCCAGCAGGAAGGGCACCGCGTCGACGCGGAAGCCCGACAGCCCGAGCTCCGTCCAGAAGCCCATGATCCGGGCTATCTCGTCCCGCACGGCGGGGTTCGCGACGTTGAGGTCGGGCTGCTGCTTGTAGAAGCGGTGGAGGTAGTACTGCTCGGTCGCCTCGTCGTACTCCCAGACGCTCTTCTCCTCGTCCGGGAAGACCACCCCCTGCGGCCCGTCCTCGGGCGGGGTGTCGCACCAGACGTACCAGTCGCGGTGGGCGGAGTCACGGCTGGAGCGGGCGTCCAGGAACCAGGGGTGGTGGTCCGAGGTGTGGTTGACCACCAGGTCGGCGATGACCCGGATGCCCCGGTCGCGGGCGGTCCGTACGAACTCGGTGAAGTCGCCCAGGGTGCCCAGCCTCGGATCGACGCCGTAGAAGTCGGTGATGTCGTAGCCGTCGTCGCGTTCCATGGTCGGGTAGAAGGGCATCAGCCAGACGCAGGTGACTCCGAGGCGCACCAAGTGGTCGATCCGCTGGGTGAGCCCGGCGAAGTCACCGACCCCGTCGCCGTCGCCGTCCTGGTAGGTCTCCACGTCCAGGCAGTAGACGACCGCGTTCTTCCACCACACGTCGGAGGTACGGGTCAGCCTCATCGGTTGCCTCCCACCACGGCGGGGGCGGGCCGGGTGACGTCGAGGCGCGGCAGCACCTTCTCGCCGAACGCGTCGATGAAGGCGCTCTGTTCGACGCCCACGTGGTGCAGCATCACCGAGTCGAAGCCGAGATCGGCGTACTCCTGGAGCCAGGCCGCGTGTTGGCCGAGGTCGGCCGAGACCCGCACGCTCTCCGCGACCCGCTCGGGCGTGACGTGCTCACTGACGCTGTCGAAGAGCTCGGCCGAGTCCAGGTCCCAACTGGCCGGCGCGCCGTGCACGTTGGTGCGCCACTGGTCGTGGGCGACGGCGAGAGCCGTGTCCGGGTCGGGGTCCCAGCTCAGGTGCACCTGGAGGTGGAGCGGGCCGGCACCGCCCGCCGAACGGTAGGCGTCCACGATCCGCCGCAACGTCGCGTGCGGGGCGTTGACGGTGATCAGCCCGTCCGCCCACTCGGCGCACCACCGCGCGGTCTCCTCGCTGCACGCGGCGCCGATCAGCGGCGGCACCGCGTCGGGGAGCGTCCAGAGCCGGGCCCGGTCCACGGTCACCAGGCCGTCGTGGCTCACCTCCTCGCCGTTCAGCAGCGCCCGGATGATGTCGACGCACTCCCGCAGCCGGGCTTTACGGATGTCCTTGCGCGGCCAGCCATCGCCCGTGATGTGCTCGTTGGACGCCTCGCCGCTGCCCAGGGCGGCCCAGAAGCGGCCCGGGTACATCGCCGCGAGGCTCCCGATGGCCTGCGCGACGATCGCGGGGTGGTAGCGCTGCCCGGGGGCGTTGACCACGCCCAGCGGGACGCTCTCGGTGGCCTGGAGGGCGGCCCCCAGCCAGGACCAGGCGAAGCCCGACTCGCCCTGCCGGACGCTCCAGGGCGAGAAGTGGTCGGAGCACATGGCGGCGGTGAAGCCCGCCTGCTCGGCACGGACGGCGGCGGCCAACAGGGCCGCCGGCGGTATCTGCTCGTGTGATGCGTGAAATCCGTAGACGGTCATGGATCGCGGGTACCCGGGGACGCCCGGATCATCGTCGCGGCGCCCCCGGGTCCGGACTCAGCCGACGCGGCGGTGCACCCTCGCCTCCCAGGGAGCGAGCACCAGGCGTCCGGGCTCGGGAGTCGCCGACGGACCGTTGCCGAGGAGGAGTTCGGCCCCCTCCCACCCCGCGAGCCCTGCTCCCGCCCCCGCTCCTGCTCCTGCTCCCGCCCCCGCTCCTGCTCCTGCTCCTGCCAGGTCCACGCTCACCGTCTCGCCGGTGAAGTTCCCGAGGACCAGCAGGGTCGTTGGGCCGTGGCTGCGGGTGAACGCGTAGATCCGCTCGTCGTCCGGCAGCAGCATCGTGAAGTCCCCGTGCACGACGGCCGGTTCGGCGTGGCGCAGGGCGATGAGCCGCCGGTAGTGGTGGAGGACGGAGTCGGGGTCCGCCTCGGCCGCCTCGGCATTGACCTCGGTGTGGTCGGGGTTGACCGGGAGCCACGGGGTCCCCGTGGTGAACCCCGCCTGCGGGGAGGCGTCCCACTGCATGGGGGTACGCGCGTTGTCCCGGCCCATCGCCCGCAGCCCGGGCAGCACGTCCTCGGGCCGGGCGCCCGCACGCAGGGCCTCGGCGTAGTGGTGCAGCGACTCGATGTCCCGGAAGTCGTCGATGGTGGCGAACGGGGCGTTGGCCATGCCGAGTTCCTCGCCCTGGTAGACGTACGGGGTGCCCCGGTGCAGGTGCAGCACGGTCGCCAGCATCTTCGCGGAACGGGTGCGGTGGCGGGGGCCGTCGTCGCCGAACCGGGAGACCACGCGGGGCTGGTCGTGGTTGTTCCAGTACAGGCTGTTCCAGCCGACGTCCGCGAGGCCCTCCTGCCAGCGCCCCAGGGACGCCTTCAGATCGGTCAGCCGCAGCGGGCGCGGGTCGAACTTGCCGTGCCCGTGGTCCAGCCCCACGTGCTCGAACTGGAAGACCATGTCGAGCTCGGCCCGGCGCGGGTCGGTGAAGAGCCGGGCCTGCTCGACGGTCACCCCGGGCATCTCACCCACGCTGAGCAGCCGGCCCGGGTAGCGGCCCATCACCTCGCGGTGCATCTCCTGGAGGTACTCGTGGATGCGCGGGCCGCAGACGTAGTGCGCCGAGCCGTCGCCGTACGGGCCGTTCTCGGTGGCCGCCCCGTCCGGCAGGGCGGGGTCCTTGGAGATGAGGTTGACGACGTCCATCCGGAAGCCGTCCACGCCCCGCTCCAGCCACCAGCGCATCATCGCGTAAACGGCCTCCCTCACCTGCGGGTTCTCCCAGTTGAGGTCGGGCTGCCCCGGCGCGAACAGGTGGAGGTAGTACGCCCCGCCCACCTCGTCGTGACTCCACGCCGGGCCCGAGAAGAACGAGCCCCAGTTGTTCGGCTCCCGGCCCTCGCGCGCCGGACGCCACCAGTACCAGTCCCGCTTGGGGCTGCCGGGGACACGCGACTCCTGGAACCACGGGTGCGCGTCCGAAGTGTGGTTGACCACCAGGTCCATGATCAGTTTCATGGACCGCGCGTGCACGGCGGCCAGCAGGCGGTCGAAGGCCTCCAGGTCACCGAAGACGGGGTCGATGTCCTGGTAGTCGCTGATGTCGTAGCCGTTGTCGGCCTGGGGCGACGGGTACACCGGGGAGAGCCAGACCACGTCCGCCCCCAGGCCGGCGATGTGGTCGAGCCTGCTGGTGATGCCGTCCAGATCGCCGATCCCGTCACCGTCGGAATCCGCGAAGCTGCGCGGATAGACCTGGTAGACGACGGCCGACTTCCACCACTCCGGGTCTTCGACGGTATCGCTCCGGGGTGGCGCCTCCGGCCACGGCCCGGGTGGGGTCGCCGTCTCCGGTGGCGTCGCCGTCCCGGGTGGCGCCTCCGGCCACGGCCCGGGTGCCGTCGCCGTCCCGGGTGTCATCTCCGCGTCAGTTGTCATCTCCGCGTCAGTGGTCATCGCCGCTCCTCCGCTTCGGTACGAGAGGCCGCCGCCCCGGGTTACCTCTGCCCGGGGAACGGCGTCCGTAGTGCCCGTGCAGAGCAGAAGGGCCGGCCCCGGCTCCTACGAGTCCGGGTCCGGCCCTTCGGTACGGCGTCGCCACCGCCGGGGGCTTCCCGGCGGGGGACGATGGTGTCACCGCTTCCCTGCGGCCCTGCGCTTCCGGACCACCAGCAGCACGACGACGGCGGCCACCGCGAGCAGCGGTCCGCGCCGGCGACCGACGGCCTGCTGCGCACGGCCGGCCTTCTCCGCGAACGCGTCCGGGGTCTTCTCCTCGACCTTGGCCGCCACGGCCGAGGCCGCCGAGGTGATCCGGTCCTTGGCGCGTGCCGCCTTGTCCACCACCGGCGGCGGAAGCTTCTCCTGCGCGTCCCGGGCGATTCTGGCCGCCTGGTCCTTGGCCTGTGCGGCCTTCTCCCGCACCTGCGCCGTGGCCTCAGCCGCCTTGAGCTGCGCCTGCACCTTGGCTTCGGAGGCCTTCACCTGCGCCTGGGCCTTGGCGTTCTCCGCCTTCTGCTGGACCTGGGCCTTCACGTCGGCCTTCTCCGCGAGGGCCTCGACCGTCTGGCCGAGCTGCTGGCGGGTCGCCTCGGCGTTCCGACGCAGCTGCTCGGGGGTCTGGGCCTCGTCGGGCCGGGGCTGGGCCTCGGGGTGGGGCGTGGGCGGGACCAGGTCCTGCGGCTGGTTCTGGTGCTGGTTCTGGTGCTGGTGCTGGGGCGTCTCACTCATCGGTGCGCCTTCTCCTTGATCTCTGCCATGTCTGCCTTGACGTTGTCGATCGCCCGCTCGGGCTTGGGCGGGGTGGCCAGGGCGATTTCCTTCTTGCCCTTCATGGCCAGGACCGCGGCGACCGCCGCCAGCACGGCGCACACGATCAGCGCCGAGGCCCACACCGGAAGCGCGGTGGCCAGTCCGGCGATCGCTGCGGCGACGAGGGAACCCAGGGCGAGGAAACCCACGGTCGCCGCACCACCGAAGAGGCCGCCGCCCAGCCCGAACCGCTTGCCCTTCTGGGTCATCTCCGCCTGCGCCAGGCGCATTTCGTCCCGTACCAGCTGCGAGAGCTGTTGCGACGCCTGGGTCACCAGCGCCCCGACCGAGGCGTCCCCGGCCCGGCGGCTGCCTTCGGGGCCGGTACCACCGGTCGGGGTGCCGCCGATCGCGGTGCCGCCGTGGCCGTACCCGTCCCGCCCGGCGGTGTGCTCAACCGTGCTCATGACGTTCGCCCGCCTTCCCTCGCGGCGTCGCCCCTCGGGAGGGGCGGTCGCCCACCACATATTTCTGGATTGTCATGAATGCATCTAAAAGGCGGTTACCCCCGGGAGTCCGCCCCATGCGCATTCCTCCCGCGCACTCTCCCCGCGCGCCGCGTCTCAGAGAGGAAGCCGCTGCCACCACAGCTTCGGAACACGGCGGATGACCCACGCGCTCGCCAGCCCCAGAGCCGCACCGGCGGCCACATCGGTCGGGTAGTGCGCCCCCGACTGCACCCGCTCGACCGCCACGGCGGCGGCCGGAACGGCGCAGAAACCCCCCAGGAGCGGCGAGACACCGGCCACCGCCGCGGTGAACCCCACCGCGGCAGCGGTGTGACCGGACGGGAAGGACGAACTGTCCGGGCGGTCGTGGACACCGTCGTGCGGGATCAGCTCGGCCGGCGGTCTGCGCCGCTCGTACAGCTGCTTGCCCACCCCGTTGGAGAGGAACTCCGCGAGTCCCATGGCGGCCAGCCCGGCGACCGCCGCCTTCCGCTGACGCGGGCCGCCGAGCACGGCCATGGCGCCCGCCGCGGCCCACCACAGCTTGGTGTGCTCGGCCGCCGACTCCACGGCGGGCAGCACCTCCCGCGTCAGGTGCGAACTCCACCGCGCCACGCGGTGGACCAGCCGGCGATCGCCCTCCCTCAGGGCATCGAGCCCCGTCGCGTGCCGCAGGGTCGTACCGTCGCTCGCTGTCCCGTACACCGATGTCCCGTCCTTCTGCTCGTCATGGGTCCCAGGCCCGGACGGGCCGCCACCGGGGCTATGTCGGGCCGTTCCCGGGGCGGTCGCACCGTGGGTTCAGCCCAGCCTGCGGCGGTCCTCGTCGGACCACTTGCTGGTGTCGCGCGGCTCGACGTACGGCTCCTCGGTCGCGGGAAGTCCGCCGACGATGGCACGCTCCCGGCTCATCTCGGCGTCGAATTCGAGGCCGAGGAGAATCGCCAGATTGGTGATCCACAACCACACCAGGAAGACGATTACCCCCGCGAGGGCCCCGTACGTCTTGTTGTACGAAGCGAAGTTGGCGACGTAGAGCGCGAAGCCCGCCGAGGCGACCAGCCAGATCAGCAGCGCCAGGAAACTACCCGGCGTCACCCAGCGGAAGCCGCGGCCGCGTGCGTTGGGGGCGGCCCAGTAGAGGATCGCGATCATGAGGATGACCAGCAGCGCCAGTACGGGCCACTTGGCGATCGACCACGCCGTCAACGCGGTGTCCCCGACGCCGAGCGTGTCGCCCGCCCGTCGCGCGAGGGGGCCGGTGAAGACCACGATCAGCGCGCTGACCACCGCCATCACCATCAGGATCACCGTCAGCACGAGACGCAGCGGCAGGACCTTCCACACCGGGCGCCCCTCCGGGACGTCGTAGACGGCGTTGGAGGAGCGGATGAACGCCGCGATGTAGCCGGAGGCCGACCACACCGCCAGCACGAGTCCCAGGACGGCCATGGCCGAACCGATCCCGCCGTTGCCCTGCAACTGCTTCACGGCGTCGGACAGCAGGTCCCGCGCCGGCCCGGGGGCGAGCTTCTGCAGGTTGTCCATGACCTTCTGGGTGGTCGACTTCCCGGCGAGACCGAGGATCGACACCAGCACCAGCAGGGCCGGGAAGAGCGAGAGGATGCCGTAGTAGGTCAGGGAGGCGGCGCGGTCGGTGAGCTCGTCGTCCTTGAACTCCTTCGCCGTCCGCTTCAGCACCGCCCACCACGACCTCTTCGGCATGCCGGTCGGGGCGTCGGGAGCGTTGCGCTCCACCTCCGGGCCGGGCCCGACGTTCTCGCTGGTCGTGGGCCGCAGCCCGCGCACGTCCTTGCCGACGCCCGCGTCGGCGTATTCGCCGGCGTACTCGCCGGAGCTCTGGTGCCCGGAACGGTGGTACCCGGCGGATTCTTCATTGTCCTGGGGTGATGTGGGGGTCGGTGCCATGACTCACGAGTAACCCCGTCGCCGGATCGGAAACGGCCCTGCGCCCGCCCCGGTGGGAGAAGTACGGAACATTCGGCCTCCGGAGACCGACGAGGCGGTGGGAAGCGAGGGCCGCCGCACGCCGGAAAACGTCACGTCCGATTCCCGCCAGCGCCTCGGGCTCCGCGCCGGGACCCTGGACCCATGACCACGACGTACGAGGTACACGCCATCACCCCCGCGACTGCGGACCAGCTCCGGCTCCAGGACGACGCCGGCCACACCCGGGAGGCGACCACCGACCCCGAGGGCGGCGCCCCGCTCCGCTGCTGCCTCCGGCGGAGCGAGGCGGGCGAACGGATCGTCCTCGTCTCGTACGCCCCGCTGCGCCGCTGGGCGCGTGAGACGGGCGCCGAGCCCGGACCGTACGACGAGTGCGGCCCGGTCTTCCTGCACGCCGAGAGCTGCGGCGGCCCGGTGTCCGGGCCCGGCTACCCGGCTCAACTCCACGGTGAGCGGCGTGTCCTTCGGGCCTACGACGCCCGGGGGCACATCCTCGGCGGGCGCCTCGTCGAGATCCCGCGCGAGCGCGCGGCGGAGGTGGACGGCGTCCTGCGCGAGGTCTTCGCGGACCCTGCCGTGGCGCTGGTCCACGTACGGGCGGTGGAGTACGGGTGCTTCATGGCCGAGGTCCGGCGGCGGTAGCGCCCCGGTCCCGGGGGCCGCGCATGTGATCCGTGATTCGTGATCCGTGATCCGCGCGGAAAAAGAATTGGGCGGGACCGGCTCGCGCTGATACTTTTACCGTCGACCGCGACGCTGTCCCAGGAGGTGAGACCCATGAACGCTGTATCGATGTGGGTGCTCCCCCTGCCGTCACGGTCGGGCGATTGACGTAGGTGTCGCCGGGAGCGCCTCGAACACAAGGCACTCCCGAAGGGCAACACCATGCATCCTCAGACGCACTCTCTCCACTTCACCGCCGAGTCCGTCTCGGACGGCGTGCTCGAACGTGACTTCACCGTGGGCGACGTCCCCGGTGTCCTCTGGTCCCCCGCCTCCGTCTCCGGCTCCGCCTCGGCCTCGGCCGATCCCGCGCCCCTGATCCTGATGGCCCACGCCGGCGGCAACGACAAGAAGCACCCGGCGATGGCCAACCGTGCCCGGCTCTTCGTGAACGGCTGCGGCTTCCACGTCGCCGTCCTCGACGCGCCCAGCCACGGCGACCGGCCGCGCACGGACCACGACGAGCAGGAGCGGGCCGCACTGGCCGGGGCGAGGGCGGCGGGTGAGTCGGTGATGCCGATCGTCGTGCGCTTCAACGAGCACCTGGCGGCCCGCGCCCTGCCCGAGATGCGGGCGGCCCTGGACGCGCTCCAGGAGCTCCCGGAGATCGGCACCGGCGGACCGGTCGGCTTCTTCGGCGTCCGGATGGGCACCGCGTTCGGGATGCCGCTCGTGGCGGCCGACTCCCGGATCACGGCCGCGGTCTTCGGTCTGTACTGGTCCGAGTCCGTGGTCGAAACGGCGAAGCACATCACCGTCCCGGTCGAGTTCAGCATGCAGTGGGACGACGAGCACATCGCGCGCGAGGACGCCCTCGCACTCTTCCACGCCTTCGCCTCGGAGGAGAAGACCCTGCACGCCAACGCCGGCAAACAGGGGGAGCAGCCCAGGTTCGAGAGCGCCGCCGCGGTCGAATTCTTCGCCCGGCACTTCGGCCGGACGGTCACTTCCCGGACTGTCACTTCCCGGACTGTCACTTCACAGCACTGATCCGAGCGGTCGCGGCGCCCGGCAGCTTTCCGGCCGGGCGCCGCGGGCGCGCGGTTGCTGCCGGGCTGCACCGCCCGACGCTGCCTTCCGGGCGGCGGACCGCCGGCCGCCCGTAACGCCCACTGCCGAGAGAGACCGAGGCCATGGCCGATCACTGCTGCGAGACGATGACCCGCTACGCGAACGTGGACTGCGCCCAGCACGACGACCCCTTCGCCTGCCCGGACACGCTGGTCACCTTCGATGCCCGGTTCCAGGAGTACGAGCTGATCATCCACGACGGCGGTACCTCGGCGATCAGCATCGACTTCTGCCCGTGGTGCGGACGGCGCCTCCCCGAATCCCAGCGCGACCGATGGTTCGACGCGTTGGAGCGCCGTGGAATCGATCCGGGGGAGGACGAGATCCCCGCCGCGTTCCAGGACGACCGCTGGCTCACCTACCCGTCCCGGGACTGAGCGGGGTCGGTCGCTGCCGTCACTACGCCGCCCCTTCCGTACGAGGTCCGTTCACCGAGACGGACGGACCTCACTCCGGCCCAGGTCGGCACCGAAGGCCGCCCAAGCCGCCAGGCTGACCACAATGACGGGGCCGCCGGGGCCCTTGGAGTCACGGATCGCTACGGAGTCGGGGCCGTTGTGGGCGACTTCGACGCACTCCTGACCGGCATTCCCCCCGCTGTAGCTGGACTTCGAAAACTGGTCCGGCTTCACTTGCTCATCCCCCTTACGCTGCCGTCGATGAGCAATGCTCAGTACCTGCGGGCCGTAGACGCACCCCACCTCGTCGCACTCGTCCCAAGCCTCACGCGGCGTGACTGGTACGACTCCGCTTGCCCAATCCCTTTGCGCTGCCTTCAATGAACTGAACAGAGTCGGCCCGCCTGCCTCCCTGTTCGGCAGCGCTCCCGCCGCAGGGGGCTGACCTGACGAATGAGCAGTCCGTCAGCAGCAGGTCATTCCACGCGGCACGCAGCCCACCGGAACGACTCCCATGTGCGGGGGGCTATGACGAGTACTGGGCCATCAGGGCACTTGGAGTCGCGGAACGCGACGGCCCCAGGGATGTTGCGGGCCACTTCGACGCACTCGCCATCTCCGCTGCTATAGCTGGACTTGACGAATTCGAAGTGGGGCACAGCTACAACTCCTTGCGAATACGCTCTATCAGAGCGATGGAATCGCGGGGAGCGAGTCCGCTTCTTGCAATCCGGCCGAACGTGACGTTGTGACGTGCGGCGTCCGTCTCGCTCTCCAACCACAGCGTAGACGACGTGGTGTCCATGTAAACCACGTCCAGCGCCCCCGGTTCGGCGAAGGAAACAACGCTGAACGCGCTGGTCATCCCCGGATGGGACCCTGCGAGGAACGGGACAACCTGCACGGTGACATGTGGCTCCTGCGATGCTTCGGCAAGTCGTGCAAGTTGGTTACGCATCACCTCACGGCCGCCGACCAACTGCCGCAGCGCGCCCTCTCCGATGATCGCCCACAGCGCGAGGGGCGGGTCATCCGCAAGACGGGCTTGGCGGGCCACCTTCGCTTCGACGAAGCGCTCGATCTCTTCCGGCTCCCGCCACTCGGCATTGCCCACCGCGAGGGCCCTCGCGTAGTCCGGTGTCTGAAGCAGGCCGGGCACGAACGCGCCCTGCCACGTGCGGATGCCGGTGGCGATGTCCTCCAGCGCCACGTACTCGACCAGCGAGCGCAGCTCCGGATACTGGTTCCACCAGCCCTTCGCCTTGCGGCGCTCCCGGTCGAGCCCGGCCAGCTCCATCAAGCGGCTGATGAGCTTGGGATCGTCGGCGCCGTAGAACTCGCACAGCGTGCGGATGTCCGGGTCCCGCATCGGGACCCATCCTCGCTCCATCTTCACGATCTTCGAGTTGGTCGCACTGATCGTCTGCGCGGCCTGCTGCTGCGTTTTCCCGGACGCGTCCCGCAGGCGAAGCAGCTCGCTCCCGAGCCTGCGGCCCAGAACGGTTGAGGTCCGGTTCCCGAGTTGGGTTGCTCGATTCACGGAGCCAGTGTGGCGCCCTGTCACGTAGGCGTCGAGAACGTTCCCCCGTTGGGGACAATTGTCTCCGTTTCACTTGTGCCCAGCGCTCCAGGGTCGCTACGTTCAGTCCCCAACCGCTCGCTCAGCGGAGCCGAACGGCGGAGGCGCACCGTCCTGCCCTGCGCCCGGAGAGGTACCGGCCCGGCCGCCGGCCCGGCAACGCCACCGCCCGTTTCCACGGAGGTACGTGTCCATGACGCCCACTCAGGAGATCCCCGCCCCCGAGCCCGTCCTTCACGAGGACGTGCTCAGCTACACGCCCACGCCCGGCAACGTCTCACTCAGCCGGCGCCGGGCCGCGCGGCTCCTCGCGGAGTGGGGGTATGACGAGCTTGCCGACGATGTGGCCCTACTCGTCAGCGAGTTGGCCACCAATGCGGTGCTGCACGGCGGGTTGCAACGACGGCTCTTCCGCGTCCGCCTTCTGATCACCGCGACCGCCCTGCGGGTCGAGGTCAGCGATCCTCGGGCGGAACGACTGCCCGACACCCGCAAGCCCGTCGATACCGACTGTTACGGCCGGGGCCTGCTGATCGTGGCGCACATCGCCGACACCTGGGGCATCGAGCACCGCACGGTCGGCAAGACCGTCTTCGCCGAGCTGCGGCTGGCTCCGGCTCACTGACCACATGGGCGTGCCACGTGGCCCTGCGGGGGACCACGCGGCACGGCAGCGCGTCGGCTCAGCCCTTCGGGGCGTAAAAGGGGTCATTATCCCGTTCGTTACGGTGGAGTGGGGACGCCCACCACCCGGTCGGGCGGTACGTCTCCCGCGCCCGCATCGGCCGCACATGGCGGTGGGCCCGCACGCTGCTGCGTGCGGGCCCACCTTCATATCGGGAGGGGCGGTCAGGCCCAGGTGATCAGCCGTTTCGGCTGCTCCAGGATCGCGGCGACGTCCGCCAGGAACCTCGAACCCAGCTCACCGTCGATCAGCCGGTGGTCGAACGACAGCGCCAGCGTGGTGACCTGACGGGGCTTCACCTTGCCCTTGTGGACCCACGGCTGGAGCTTGATCGAACCGATCGCGAGGATCGCCGACTCACCCGGGTTGAGGATGGGAGTGCCGGTGTCGACGCCGAAGACGCCCACGTTGGTGATGGTGAGCGTGCCGCCCGCCATCACCGCCGGGGAGGTCTTGCCCTCGCGGGCGGTGGTGACCAACTCGCCGAGCTCCTTGGCGAGTTCGGGCAGGGTCTTGTCCTGCGCGTCCTTGATGTTCGGCACGATCAGCCCGCGCGGGGTGGCGGCGGCGATGCCCAGGTTCACGTAGTGCTTCTGGACGATCTCCTGGTTGGCCTCGTCCCAGGCGGCGTTGACGCCCGGGTTGCGCTTGACCGCGACGAGGAGGGCCTTCGCGATCAGGAGCAGCGGGTTGACCCGGACCCCGGCGAGGTCCTTGTCCTCCTTCAGCTCCGCGACGAGCTTCATCGTGCGGGTGATGTCGACCGTGACGAATTCGGTGACGTGCGGCGCGGTGAAGGCGCTGGTGACCATCGCCTGCGCGATGGCCTTCCGTACCCCCTTGACGGGGATGCGGGTCTCCCGCGTACCCGGCACCGCGGCCACCGGCGGCTGACCGTACGGAGCGGTCTCTGCCGGGGCGGCCTCGGCCGACGTGGTGTCGTACGGCGTGGTGTCGTAAGGCGCGGTGTCGTACGGCGCGTTCTCGTCGAGCGACTCCGTCCGGGCGGCGGCCGTGCCGTTGACGGCCACGGGGGCCGGAGCGGCGGCCGGGGCCGGAGCGGCCGCGGCGTGCACGTCCTCGCGGGTGATGACACCGTCCGGGCCGGTCGGGGTGACCGCGGCCAGGTCGATGCCGAGGTCCTTCGCGAGCTTGCGGACCGGGGGCTTGGCGAGCGGACGGCTCTTGGCCACCGCCTGCGCGGCACCGGCACCCTCGCCGTTCAACACGGTCTCCGGGGCGGCGGGCTCGGCGCCCTTACGCCGGCGGCGCTTGGTCGAGCCCTCGGAGACGCCGTAACCGACCAGCACGGGCCGGCGGCCCGTGGGCGCCTCCTCCGGCAGGGCGGCAGCGGCGGCAGCGGGCTCCACCGGAGCGGAGACGGCGGGGGCGGCGGAGGCATCGGCGACCGGTGCCTGCGCGGGCGCTTCGGCGGGCGAACCGGGCGCCACGTCCACGGAGATGATCACTTGGCCCACGTCGACCGTGGTGCCCTCGGGGAAGCGCAGCTCATGGACCACCCCGTCGAACGGGATGGGCAGCTCCACGGCCGCCTTGGCGGTCTCCACCTCGCAGACGACCTGGCCGTCGGTGACGGTGTCACCGGGCTGGACGAACCACTTGAGGATCTCGGCCTCGGTGAGGCCCTCGCCCACGTCGGGCATCTTGAACTCGCGGAAGCGGACCGATGTGTCGGTCATCGTCGTCACGACCCTCTCCTCAGTACGCCAGCGAGCGGTCGACGGCGTCGAGCACCCGGTCGAGACCCGGCAGGTACTCGTCCTCCAGCCGGGCCGGCGGGTACGGGACGTGATAGCCGCCGACACGCAGGACCGGTGCTTCGAGATGGTAGAAGCAGCGCTCGGTGATCCGGGCGGCGATCTCCGCGCCCGAACCGTAGAAGACGGGGGCCTCGTGCACGACGACCAGCCGGCCGGTCTTCTCGACCGAGGCCTGGACGGCGTCGAAGTCGATCGGGGCCATCGACCGCAGGTCCAGGACCTCGACCGACCGGCCCTCGCTCTCGGCGGCCGCGGCAGCCTCCAGGCAGACCTTCACCATCGGCCCGTACGCGACGAGCGTGAGGTCGCTGCCCTCGCGGACCGTGGCCGCCCGGTGCAGCGGGAGCGGGATGGCCTCGGTGTCGACCTCGCCCTTGTCCCAGTACCGCCGCTTCGGCTCGAAGAAGATGATCGGATCGTCGCTCTGGACGGCCTGCTGCATCATCCAGTACGCGTCGTGCGCGTTCGACGGCGAGACGACCTTCAGACCGGCGACGTGCGCGAAGAGCGCCTCGGGCGACTCGCTGTGGTGCTCGACCGCGCCGATGCCGCCGCCGTAGGGGATGCGGATCACCACGGGCAGCTTGATCTTGCCGAGCGAACGGGCGCGCATCTTCGCGAGCTGCGTGACGATCTGGTCGTACGCGGGGAAGACGAAGCCGTCGAACTGGATCTCGACGATCGGACGGTAGCCGCGCAGGGCCAGGCCGATCGCCGTGCCGACGATGCCGGACTCGGCGAGCGGGGTGTCGATCACCCGTCCTTCACCGAAGTCCTTCTGGAGCCCGTCGGTGATCCGGAAGACGCCGCCGAGCTTGCCGACGTCCTCACCCATGATCAGTACCTTGGGGTCGGTGTCGAGGGCGTGGCGCAGCGACTCGTTGAGTGCCTTCGCGATGGACATCTTTTCCGCGGCCATGGTCAGTTCCCCTCCTCGGCGAACGATGCCTGGTAGGCGGTGAACTCGGCGCGCTCCTCGTCGACGAGCGAGGACCCGTCGGCGTACGCGTGCTCGAACATGGACAGGGGGCCGGGGTCCGGCATCGCGCGGACGGCCTCACGCACCCCCTTGCCGAGAGCGTCGCTCTCCTGCTCCAGGGCGGTGAAGAAGGCGTCGTCCGCGAACTTCTGCTTCTCCAGGTACGTGCGCAGCCGCAGGATCGGGTCCTTGGCCTCCCACGCGACGCGCTCCTCGTCGGCCCGGTACTTCGTCGGGTCGTCGGAGGTGGTGTGCGCGCCCATGCGGTACGTGAACGCCTCCACGAGGGTGGGGCCCTCACCGCGGCGGGCCCGCTCCAGCGACGCCTTGGTCACGGCGAGGCAGGCGAGCACGTCGTTGCCGTCGACGCGGACGCCGGGGAAGCCGTAGCCCTGGGCACGCTGGTAGAGCGGCACCCGGGCCTGGCGCTCGGTGGGCTCGGAGATCGCCCACTGGTTGTTCTGGCAGAAGAAGACGACCGGGGCGTTGTAGACCGCGGCGAAGGTGAACGCCTCGCCCACGTCGCCCTGGCTGGTGGCGCCGTCACCGAAGTACGCGACCACGGCGGAGTCGGCACCGTCCTTGGCGACGCCCATGGCGTAACCGGTGGCGTGGAGGGTCTGCGAGCCGATGACGAGCGTGTACAGGTGGAAGTTGTTGCTGCTCGGGTCCCAGCCGCCGTGGTTCACACCGCGGAAGAGGCCGAGCAGGTTCGTCGGGTCCACGCCCCGGCACCAGGCGACACCGTGCTCGCGGTAGGTGGGGAAGACGTAGTCGTCGTCGCGCAGCGCCCGGCCCGAGCCGATCTGCGCGGCCTCCTGGCCCAGCAGCGAGGCCCACAGGCCCAGCTCGCCCTGGCGCTGCAGGGCGGTCGCCTCGGCGTCGAATCGGCGGGTGAGCACCATGTCCCGGTACAGCCCGCGCATCTCCTCGGGGGAGAGGTCGACGCTGTATTCGGGGTGCTCCACACGCTCGCCCTCGGGGGTGAGGAGCTGTACGAGCTGGGGCTCGGAACTCTGTGGTGCCTTCGCGGCGCTGGTGCGCCTGCTGCTACTGCGTCGCGGCTTACGCGCGGCAGTGCTTTCCACGGTCACGTGCGTGCTCCTCCGTCGGTCCGGACCCCGGGGTCTGCCGGGAACCAGTGCGGCTCGCCTGTGTCCGGACCCGTGCACGGGGTGGGTGCCGCTCGGCCGGGAACAGGCGTGACAGGTGCCCCGGCGAGCACCCTGTCACAGGCACGTTACCCAGTGGGTCGCGTATACGCGAAACCCTCTCTGACCTGCGTTTTTGCTTGGATTTCCAAGTAAATCGCGAAAATCCGAATGCTCGCTGGTCACAGCGCTGGTAACAGCCTGGCAGGCCGCCGGAACAACGGCACGTTATCCCGGGGGGTCCCCGCAGGGAAGAGCAAAGAAGACCATGGAGGAGCACGGGAGGAGCACGGAGAAGCAGGGAAGGGCGGACCGGAGCGGAGTGTGTGAGACTGCAAATGTGTCCGAAGACGGAAAAATCACCGTATTCCTGCTCGACGACCACGAGGTGGTCCGCCGGGGCGTCCACGACCTGCTCGCGGTGGAGGACGACATCGAGGTCGTCGGCGAGGCCGGTACCGCCGCCGACGCCCTGGTCCGCATCCCCGCCACCCGCCCCGACGTGGCCGTCCTGGACGTGCGCCTGCCGGACGGCAGCGGGGTGGAGGTGTGCCGGGAGATCCGCTCCCAGAACGAGAACATCAAGTGCCTGATGCTCACCTCGTACGCGGACGACGAGGCCCTGTTCGACGCGATCATGGCCGGGGCCTCCGGGTACGTACTGAAGGCGATCCGGGGCAACGAACTGCTGAGCGCGGTACGTGACGTGGCGGCCGGAAAGTCACTCCTCGACCCGGCGGCCACCGCCCGGGTACTGGCCCGGCTGCGCGACGGCAAGGACAGCAAGGGCGACGACCGGCTCGCCAACCTGACCGACCAGGAACGCAAGATCCTCGACCTGATCGGCGAGGGCCTCACCAACCGGGTCATCGGGGAGCGCCTGCACCTCGCGGAGAAGACCATCAAGAACTACGTCTCCAGCCTGCTGTCGAAGCTCGGCATGGAGCGCCGCTCGCAGGCCGCCGCGTACGTCGCTCGGATCCAGGCCGAAGAGCGCCGCTGACGGGGACCTTGGACCCGGTACCCACGGGGCCGCCGGCCCTTACGCACGGCCGTGGCGCCATCGGACAGTGGAGAACATGTCTCCAGAGGAATCGCAGGCCATCGAGTTGCTGGACCGGGTCCCGTACGGCCGGCTGGCGACCAGCATGCGTGCGCTCCCGCTGCTGGCACTCGCCCGTCACGTCGTGCACGACGGGCACGTCGTGCTGCGCATGCACGCCGGATTCGGCCACCACGAGGCCTGCGACGGCAGCGTCGTCACCTACGGGGCCGACAACCTGAACACGGCCTCCCCGGGCGACCTGGGCCTGTGGGCCGTGCAGTTCACCGGCACCGCCGAACTGCTCGATACCGCCCGCGCACCGCGCGGCCGTTTCGGCCCGCTGCCCGCGCAGGTCAACGGCGAGGCCTTTGATCCGGTGTACCTCCGACTGCACCCGCAGTTCGCCTCTGTGCACACTCTGGGCTGGAATTCAAGTCCGCATCCGGGCCACGTTGTGTGATCTACCATCTGGTAAGTGCCGCGCTCATATGTAACCCATCCTCCCCAGCCTCCGGTCGGCGAGGTCATGCGCCGCTATCCCGCGGTCGGTGAACCGCTCGCCTGCGAGCCGATCACCAAGGGACTGCTCAACCACGGATACCGCGTCTCCACCACGCGCGGCGCGTACTTCCTCAAGCACCACCTGGACAAGCAGCACCTGGACGACGCCACCGGCGAACGCTCCCTCATCGCCCGTCAGCACCGGGCGACCCAGCGCCTCCAGTCGATCGGCGTCCCCGTGGCCCCACCGCTGGCCGACGCGGACGGCGAGACCGTCACCGTGATCGACGGCCACTGCTTCGCCCTGCACCCGTGGGTCGACGGCCGCCACCGGATCGGCGCCCAGCTCACCCCCGCCCAGTCGCAACGTCTCGGGGCGCTCCTCGGAGCCGTACACACGGGTCTCGAACAGGTCATGGGCCCGGGCAGCGGCACACCGCCCACACGGCGTGGGCACGGCAGCCCCGATCCGGCCGACACCTTCGCCCTCATCGACGAGCTGCTCGACGCGGCACGCGGCGTACGCCCCCGCGACACCCCGCTGGACGCCTTCGACGAGCTGGCGGTGCACCGCCTCGTCGAACGCCGGGCACTGCTGGAACGTCACGCCCACCGCCGCCCGCCCACTCCCGTGGGCCCCGCCCACGGCTGGGTGCACGGCGACTTCCACCCGCTGAACCTGCTCTACCGGGGCAGCGACCCGGTGGCGATCGTCGACTGGGACCGGCTCGGCGTACAGCCGCGCGCCGAGGAAGCGGTACGCGCGGCCGCCATCTTCTTCGTCCAGCCGGCCGGAAAACTGGAGCTGGAGAAGGTGAGGGCGTACGCACGCGCCTACCGCGAAGCCGCCGGGGCCGGCTCGGCGGAACTCGCGGCCGCGGTGCACCGGGTCTGGTGGGAGCGGCTCAACGACTTCTGGATATTGCGCTGGCGCTACGCCCTGGGAGACCGAAGGGCCGACCCGCAGTTCCCTGCGGTGTCGGCCCTGGTGGTGTGGTGGACCCGGGAGTACGAGGCGGTGAACGAGGCGTTCACCGGCTGAGCGGCCCCCACGCCCGCCCCGGACGGAGTCCCGGGATCAGGCGGGCCCGATCGGGGGGCCGGTCGGGGGCCCGGTCGGGTGGTGGCGGGCGGGTGGTGCCGGTCAGGCGGCCCCGGTCAGGTGGTGCTGCCGGTCGTCGTCCCCTGCGCGTCGGTGGAGCCGGTGGTGGCGTCGCCACTGGAACCGGTCGTGGAGTTGCCGCCACCGATGATGCCCGTGCCGCCCAGCGAACTGGCGCCCTCGCCGTCGTCCGTCGGATCGGTGCTCGGCTCCTCGGACGTCTCGCCCGTGGAGCCGGACTCGTCACCACCGGTCGACGTCGAGGGTGCCTCCGTCGTCTGCGTCGGCTTCGGCGAGTCCGAAGGCTTTGACTCCGTCGGCGTCGGCGTCCAGGTCGGCTCCTGGGACCAGTCCGACTGGCCGTCCGAGGAGTCCGCGGGCGCCTGCGTCTGCTCGCTCGGCTCGTCGCTCGGCCGGGCCGAGGTCTCGTCCGGGGACGGCGAGGACGAGGTGGGCTGCTCCACCCGGCCCTTCTCGGTGTCACTGCCGCTCGCCGCGTTGACGGCGATGGCGATCCCGATACCGATCGCGACCAGCGCCAGCACCGCGAAGAGCCACACCTTGCTCTTGCCGCCGCCGTTCCCCTGACCGCCGTCGTAGGAGTTGTACCCGCCGCCGTAGCCGCCGTCCTCCGGGTTCACCGGCGGCAGGATCGGGCCCTTCGAGGTCTCCCCGTGCGACGCGTAACCGCCGGCCCCCATCACCTGGGTCGAACCGGCGAAACCCTGCGCGGGAGTCTGACCACCCTCGTACCCGCCGACCGGCCCGGTGTTCCACGTACCGGTGTGGCTGCCCTGCACCTGAAGCATCTGCAGGCCGTACTGGACCAGCCCGCGCATCTCCTCGGCGCTCTGGAACCGGTCGTCCGGCTCCTTCGCGAGCGAACGCATCACCAGACCGTCCAGCTCCGGCGGCACGTCCTCCGAGACCTCGGAAGGCGGCAGCGGGATGTCCTGGACGTGCTGGTACACCACCGAGAGCGGCGTCTCACCGGTGAACGGGGGCCGCAGCGCCAGCAGTTCGTAGAGCAGACAACCGGTCGCGTACAGATCGGAGCGGTGGTCCACGGCCTTGCCGAGCGCCTGCTCCGGAGAGAGGTACTGGGGCGTGCCCATGACCATGCCGGTCTGCGTCATCGTCGACTGCGCGCCGTGCAGCGCGCGGGCGATGCCGAAGTCCATGACCTTGACGGCACCGGAGTTCGTGATGATGACGTTCGCCGGCTTGATGTCCCGGTGCACGATGCCGTGCTGGTGCGAGTAGGCCAGCGCCTCCAGCACACCCGAGACGATGATGAGCGCCTGCTCGGGAGGCGGCGCCTCCGCGCTGAGCAGCAACTCGCGGATGGTGCGGCCCTCGACCAGCTCCATCACGATGTAGGGGACGGTCTGACCGCCCACCGTGTCCTCGCCGGAGTCGTACACGGCGACGATCGCGTGGTGGTTGAGCCCCGCCACCGACTGCGCCTCGCGGGTGAACCGCGCCTTGGAAACCGGGTCCTCGGCGAGATCGGAACGGAGCAGCTTCACCGCGACCGTACGTCCGAGACGGACGTCCTCCGCCGCGTAGACCTCCGCCATTCCACCCCTGCCGAGGCGGTGGGTCATCCGATAACGGCCGTCCCCGACGACGCCGCCGACGCCCCAGGAGTCGGTGCCATCCGAGACTCCGCCGCCGTTTGCTTCGGAATCGGGTGCCATCAGTCCTCGCCGTCGTATCTGTCCGCGCGTCCGCGGGTCCTCACGGTGCCTGGTACCTGCATCAGCTGAATGGGCAGCTGCATTGCCACGCCACGCTACAGCCTCCGCCGCGCCCCTCGGTCCCGAGCGAAACCGGTCATCCGATCGCCTCGTGTGCCGCACGGGCACATTCCGGGCGGTTCCTGTAACGCTTCCGAGACGGTTCGTGTGGTCAGGGTCACGGAACCGGCACCTGGCTTGACGTCTCCCACCCCTCGGGCAGACTTGCCCCAGGTACGGATCTTCGCGGATTTCCGGGCACCGGCGCTCTCTGTTCACCCAAGTTTCCGGACAGATTTCCGCGATACCCGCGAACACCCGCGAAAACATGGGGCACGCGCACCAGCGCGCCGAGGGGGAGACACGTCATGAGCCAGGACGGTTCGCAGGGGCGCTACGCGGGCGGAGCCGTCGCCGGTGGCCGGTACCAGCTCCGTGATCTTCTCGGCGAAGGCGGCATGGCCTCCGTCTACCTCGCCTACGACGCGGCACTCGACCGCCAGGTGGCGATCAAGACCCTGCACACCGAGCTCGGCCGCGAACAGTCCTTCCGCGAGCGCTTCCGCCGCGAGGCCCAAGCCGTCGCGAAGCTCCAGCACCCCAACATCGTCTCCGTCTTCGACACCGGCGAGGACGAACTCGGCGGCGCCCTGATGCCGTACATCGTCATGGAGTACGTGGAGGGCCGGCCGCTCGGCTCGGTGCTGCGCGAGGACATCGCCACCCAGGGCGCGATGCCCGCCGACAAGGCCCTCAAGGTGACCGCCGACGTGCTGGCCGCCCTGGAGACCAGCCACGAGATGGGGCTCGTCCACCGCGACATCAAGCCCGGCAACGTCATGATCACCAAGCGTGGCGTCGTGAAGGTCATGGACTTCGGCATCGCCCGCGCCATGCAGTCCGGCGTCACCTCGATGACCCAGACCGGCATGGTGGTCGGCACGCCCCAGTACCTCTCCCCCGAGCAGGCCCTCGGCCGGGGCGTGGACGCCCGCTCCGACCTCTACTCGGTCGGCGTCATGCTCTTCCAGCTGCTCACCGGGCGCCTCCCCTTCGACGCGGACTCACCGCTCGCCATCGCGTACGCCCACGTGCAGGAGCAGCCCGCGACCCCGTCCACCCTCAACCGGGCGGTCTCCCCGGCGGTGGACGCGCTCGTCGCCCGCGCGCTGCGGAAGAACCCGAACGAACGCTTCCCCAGCGCCGTAGCGATGCGCGACGAGGTCCTCCGGGTGCTGAGCGCCTCGGGCCACGCCGCCGCCCCGGTGATCGTCGCCGGCGGTCCCCCCAACAGCGGGTCGGGCGTCGGCGCGGCGGTCTTCCCGCCGGTGGACCAGCACTCCCCGCCCACCCCGTACGGCATCCAGACCCCGTACCCGGCGCACCAGCAACCGCAGCATCCCGGCCCGTACGGGGTCCCGACCCCCACGCCGAGTTACGGCTACCCGCAGCCGGCCCCCGCGGCGTACCAGCAGACCCCGCCGCCGTACGCCGTCGCCGCGACCGGCAGCGGTACCGGCACGGGGAACGGCGGTGGCAAGCCCCGGCGGAACGCGGCGGTCCTGGGTTCCGTCGCCGTCGCGCTCGTCGCCGTCGTCGGCCTGCTGGCCGTCTACCTGACCAACCGTGGCGGGGACGAGGAACCGGAGGCCACCGACGGCTCCGGCAGCAGCGCGCCGGCGGTCGCGGGGCAGCACAAGGGCCCCGAGCGCAACCGGACGATGAACACCGACAAGTGCACCCGTCCGAGCACGGACGTCCGCGACCCGGAGAAGGTCTCCGCACCGGACTTCGTCTACAAGGACCTGCTCTCCGCCAAGGCCTGCGCCGACGCCGCAGGGTGGACCCTCAAGGTGATCGAGGAACCCGGCAACACCTACGCCGAGGACCAGATCGTCAAGCAGTTCCCGACCGCCGGTACGGCCATCGATCCGGACAGCGCCCACATCGAGGTGAGCGTCTCCACGGGGGACCCGAGCTAGTGCCGCGCCCGGTGGTCGGTGCGTGCGATCGCAAGGCGGCCGGAAGTCCTTGTAGCGGAGCTACCAGGGCTTCTGGTCAACGCAGCGAGTGCGCGTGCCGACCACCGCGACGGGGCAAAGCTTGCCGGGCACGGCGCTGGCGGCACTAGGTGTTCTGTCCACGGACCGCACCGGGCGGATCGGCCATCTGTGCGGGGCCCTGACCGGCCGTTCGGGTGAGACGGGGACGTGCCGTCACCGCGGCGGATGACATCCGTCGATCCGGGATGCCGGGACGGTGGGGGCGTGTGACGCTGATCCCATGGCTCCAGGTCCTCCGCCCTCGCGGTCTCCGTGGCTGTCGAGATCGCTGGCCTGTCTCCTGCTCGCCACTCTGACCGCCGTGCCGATGCAGACGGCCGGTGGGGCCGGTGGGGCCGCCTCCGCCTCCCCGCGTACGGACGCCACCGCCGCCGTTCCCTCCGTTCCCCCCGTCTCGCGTGCACCCGCCGCGCACCTGCCGTACCGGGCCCCTCCCGCGCCGCCCGCTCCGTCCACCCGCCACTCCCCGGGGGTCGAGCCGCCCCCGGGGTGGCCTTCGCCGGACTTCTACGCACCGGCTTCCGGCCGCCCGGCCTCCGCCGCCTCGGCCCCGGCGGGCGGAGTCGACGCGAGCATCTCCACGGGCCCCACCACGATCACGCCCCCGGCCGACCCGCTGGTCCCCCCGTCCGTCCATCGGTCCGGGCGACCGTCCGTGGGGCCGTCCTCGTCCCTGGACCCGTCGGGTAACCCCTCGGCCAGTCCGTCAACCAGGCCGTCGGAGGGCGGGGCACCGTTCGCCGGGCGGCCTGCCGGGGAGGGCCGGGTACGCCCCGGGCGGTCGCTGACCCCTGAGGAGCTCGCGTCGGCCGTCGCCGCTCTGGAGGACGACGAGGCGGTTCCCCCGCCCGCCCCGGTCTCCACCGCACCGCCCTTCCCGCCCTCGGAACCCGTGCCGGCGAATCGGCAGTACGCCCTGAGCGTCCGGGGCGCCGAACGGCTCCACGGGCTCTCCCTGGGCGGCGGTATCACCCTGGTCGGCCTCGGTCTGCTCTTCCTCGGCGTCCGCATGCGCCGCGCGGACTGACGCGGGACTGACGCGGGACTGACGCGGGACTGACACGGTCGACGCAGCCGAAGGCGTGGAAGCGGGTGGAGGCGTGGCGGCGGGTGGAGGCGTGGACACGGGCGAACGGGGGCCGAACGGGGTCCTCACCCGGTCATCCGCCGGGACATCCGGGGGGACCGATCACGCATTCAGGTACGTATCAGATGCGCGGGGGACGGTGGATCACGCCTAAGAAGGGGCACCACCCTTCTGTGCGGAGCATGTGCGAGACAATGGCGGCATGGAGATGCCGAGGAATGACCGGTCGCAGGAGCACCCCCAGGTCCTCGTGGTGGGACAGGACGGAATGGCTGTCGGCGGCGGTGCCAGTGGCGACGAGTCCCGCGAGGTCCCAGTGACGGAGATGGTCGAACAGCCCGCGAAGGTCATGCGCATCGGCAGCATGATCAAGCAGCTTCTTGAGGAGGTCAGAGCTGCACCTCTCGACGAGGCGAGCCGCGTCCGGCTCAAGGAGATCCACGCCAGTTCCGTGAAGGAGCTGGAGGACGGACTCGCGCCGGAGCTGGTGGAGGAGCTGGAACGCCTCTCGCTCCCCTTCACGGAGGAGTCGGTCCCCTCGGAGGCCGAGCTGCGGATCGCCCAGGCCCAGCTGGTGGGCTGGCTGGAGGGCCTGTTCCACGGCATCCAGACCGCCCTGTTCGCCCAGCAGATGGCGGCCCGGGCCCAGCTGGAGCAGATGCGGCGCGCGCTGCCGCCCGGCTCCGGCGACGAAGAGGGAGTCGCCGGCGACCCGCACGGCGCGATCCGCTCCGGCCCGTACCTGTAGGCCCTGTACCCGTGGGCGCCCTTACTTGTAGGTGTCCGTACCCGTGGGCGTCCGTACTCGTAGGCGTCCGTACCTGTAGACAGTGTCCGGCAGAGCCCGGCCCGCACGACCCGTCCGATGCGCATGCGGATCCGGAGGGGGGCCGTGCGGGCCGGGCTCTCGTCATGGAACTCCCGGGGCGGACCCCGGAGGCGGGTCAGCCCTGGTTCGCGGCGGGCGCCAGCAGGAGGACCTTGCCGACATGGGTGCTGGTCTCCAGCACCCGGTGGGCCTCCGCGGCCTCGGCCATCGGGATCGTACGGTCCACGATCGGGCGGACCACGCCGGCCTCGATCAGCGGCCAGACGTGCTCACGCACCGCCGCCACGATCGCGGCCTTCTCGGCGAGCGGGCGGCTCCTGAGCGAGGTCGCGGTGACGGCGGCCCTTTTGGCCAGCAGGGCGCCGAGGTTCAGTTCGGCCTTCGCGCCGCCCTGGAGGCCGATGATGGCGAGCCGCCCGTTGGTGGCGAGCGCCTCGACGTTCTTCGCCAGGTACTTCGCGCCGACGATGTCCAGGATGACGTCCGCGCCCGCACCGTCCGTCGCCTTGCGGATCTCCTCCACGAAGTCCTGCTCGCGGTAGTTGATCAGGATGTCGGCACCGAGTTCCGCACAGCTCGCCAGCTTCTCCGCACTGCCCGCGGTCACCGCGACCCGGGCGCCGACCGCCTTGGCCAGCTGGATCGCCATGGTCCCGATGCCGCTGGAACCGCCGTGCACGAGCAGGGTCTCGCCAGGACGCAGATGCGCCACCATGAAGACGTTGGACCAGACCGTCGACGTCACCTCGGGAAGCGCCGCCGCCGACACCAGGTCCACGCCCGCGGGCACCGGCAGCAGCTGCCCGGAAGGCACCGCGACCTTCTCCGCGTAACCGCCGCCGGCGAGGAGCGCGCAGACCTCGTCACCCACCGCCCATCCGCTCACCCCAGGGCCCAGCGCGGCGATCCGCCCCGCGCATTCCAGCCCGGGGTACGCGGACGCACCCGGCGGAGGATCGTAGAAGCCCTGGCGTTGCAGGACATCGGCGCGGTTCACCGCACTGGAGAGCACCTCCACGAGGACTTCGCCCTCGCCGGGTACGGGATCGGGCGCCTCGGTCCAGACGAGCGCCTCGGGGCCACCGGGGTCCGGGATAGTGATCGCATACATGATCGCGAGGCTACTCCGAAGCCACCGGGCGCACCCGGCAAGCTCCGTCCCCCGGCGGCCGGCGAAGCAGCTCGGCGGGCCGGGTGACCGGGTGACCGGGCGGGACGGACAGCCGGGCGGGGCGGGCGGCCAGGCGGACGGACGGGCGGCCGACGACCGGGCGTGGGCGCTACAGCCGCTGCGGGCCCTGCGGCGGGCGGTTCGGCGCCAGCGGGGAGGGCAGCGGGGAAGCCCGCACGACCACCACCACCCGGTCCGTCATCTGCAGGGGGCTCGCGGCGGGGTCGTCGTAACTGAGCATCCGGTGCCCCCGCACCACGTTCACCACCAGGTCGCCGGTCTCCCGGACTCCCTTGCCCACCTCGCTCTTTATCACCGGCCGCTCGATGAGGTCCAAGCCGCTGCCGTGCTGGATGAGGTCCTCCAGCACCGTGCCCGCGCTCGGGCTGAGCGCCGAAAGCCCCAGCAGCCGGCCCGCGGCACTCGCGCTGGTGATGACCGCGTCCGCTCCGGACTGCCGGAGCAGCGGGGCGTTCTCCTCCTCGCGCACCGCGGCGACGATCTTCGCGCTCTGGTTCAGTTGCCGAGCCGTCAGCGCCACCAGGACGGCGGTGTCGTCGCGCTGAGTGGCGATGATGATCTGCCGCGCCTTCTGGACCTCGGCCCGCAGCAGGACCGCGCTGCGCGTGGCATCTCCCAGCACCCCGGTGAACCCCTGCGCGTTGACCCCGTCGATCACCTTGCCGGACGGATCGACGATGACGATCCGGTCCTTCCGATGGCCGGTCGCGCAGAGCGTCTGCACGGCCGAACGGCCCTTCGTACCGAAACCGACGATCACACTGTGATCACGCACGTTGCTTCTCCAGCGATTCAGGAACTCGACGGTCAGACGGGTCGCCCTGTTCGGCGTATCGCGCGGTACGGCGCGGCTCCCAGGGTACGGAAGGACGTGGGACGGAACGGCCAAGCCGAACCCCTTACGCTTCTCTCCGCCGGTGACGGTGCACGACCGGGGAAGACACACCGCGTGCCGGGCACTTCGGCGTCCGTCCTCGTCGTCGATCCACGACCATGGGCCACGACGTGACCACCTGCCCGCCGCCGCCAGAGGACATGCCTTGAAGGACGAGAACCAACCAGCAGCCAGGACCAACAGGTTCTTCATCCTGCGGACCCTCTGGCACCGCTCGCGAGCGGAGGCGCGGGACGACAGCGAGGCCAGCCGTGCCATCACCATGCCCACGCAGGGCGCCCTGCCGCCGCTCCAACAGGTGCTCCGGCGCCTGGCGATGGCGCTGCTGGTGCTGGCGGTCACGGTGTTGATCGTCTGGGCCGACCGCGCCGGCTACAACGACACCTCCGACGGCAGCGTCGACCTGCTCGACGCGGTCTACTACGCGACCGTCACCCTCTCCACCACCGGTTACGGCGACATCACCCCGGTGAGCGACGGCGCCCGCCTCACGAACGTGCTGGTCATCACCCCCCTTCGAGTGCTCTTCCTGATCATCCTGGTCGGCACCACCCTCGAAGTCCTCACCGAGCGGACCCGACAGCAGGTGCGCATCCACCGCTGGCGGTCCCGTACCCGCGACCATGTCGTGGTGGTCGGCTACGGCACCAAGGGCCGGCACGCCATCGAGTCGCTGCTCTCCACGGGCATCGGCAAGGAGAAGATCGTCGTGGTGGACCCGCAGCAGAAGGCCGCGCACGCGGCCGGCGACGACGGGCTGGTGGCCGTGGTCGGCGATGCCACGCGCTCCGAAACGCTGCTCAAGGCCGAGGTCCAGAGCGCCAGTCGAGTGATCATCGCGCCTCAACGCGACGAGACGGCCACCCTCATCACCCTGACCGCCCGCCAGCTCAACAGGCACGCCACCATCGTCGTCGCGGTCCGGGAGGACGAGAACGTCCCGCTGCTCAAGCAGAGCGGCGCGGACACGGTGGTCACCAGCTCCAGTTCGGCCGGCCGCCTGCTCGGGGTCTCGATGGCCAGCCCACCGGTGGCCAGGACTCTGGAGGACCTGATGACCCACGGCAGCGGGCTGGACCTGGGGGAGCGCGCGGTGACCGAGGAAGAGATCGGCCGAGCGCCGCGCGAGTGCGCCGACCTGATCGTCGCGGTGCTCCGCAACAGGAAGTTGCTCGACTACACGGACCCTGCGGTCGCCGTCCTCCAACGGGCGGACCGCGTCATCAGCATCAGCCGGTCGGGGCCGACCGACCGCTGACACCCGGACCGGGACCACCTGCGCCCCGCCGGGCGCCGGTCTGCCTGGTGCCGGTTGCCCTGTGCCGGTTGCCCTGTGCCGGCCCGGCGCGCGTGTTTCACGTGAAACATGCGCGCCGTCTTCGGGACTGCCCGGGTATCAGCCGGGCCGCCGGACACTGCTCAGAACTCGCTCAGAACTCGCTCAAAACACTTCTCAGACCCACGGCAGATCGAGGATCTCCACCTCCGCACCGGGACGCAGACCGCCCGGCGGCACGACGGCCATCCCGTCGGCGGTGGCGATCCCCCGCAGCATCGCGGGGCCGTTGTAGCGCAGCGGCACGACGTGGTCCCTGGTTTCTCCGCGCCCGGCCCGATGGACCACGGGCACGAGCCGGGTGTCGTGCGGGTGCCCTTGCACCGCGTCATGGACGAGCGCCCGGTACGGCTCCTGCGCCACCCGCCCCGCGAGGCTGCCGAGGAGCGGAAGAGCGAGCGTGAGGAGTCCGGAGACCGCGGCGAGCGGGTTGCCGGGCAGCCCCACCAAACAGGGGCCGTCCGGTGCCAGTCTGGCCAGCAGCATCGGGTGGCCCGGGCGTACCGCCACTCCGTCGACCACCATGTCGGCGCCGATCCCGGAGAGGATCGGGTGCACATGGTCGACCGGACCGGCAGCCGTACCGCCGGTCGTCACCACCAGGTCCGCGTCGGTGGTGGTGAGCGCGTGCCGCAACGCCTCCGGGTCGTCCCCCAGACAGCGAGGGTCGGCGACGTCGGCACCGGCCGCCCGAAGCCATGGGCCGAGCATGGGACCGAGCGCGTCCCGGATGCGACCACCGTGCGGGAGACCCGAGGTGAGCAGCTCGTCACCGAGCACCAGCACCTCGACCCGGGGACGCGGTACGACGACGAGTGCGTCGTACCCGGCGGCTGCGGCCAGACCGAGGACGGCGGGGGTCACCAGCGTTCCCGGCGCCAGCAGTTGCTCGCCGGTCCGGCACTCCTGCGCCCGCGGCCGGATGTCCTGGCCGGGAACGACCGTGTGCCGGGCGTGCAGCATTTCCTTGGCCTCGTCCACCGCGGCGTGCTCCGAGCGGATGACCGCCGTGGCCTCCGTGGGGATGCGGGCACCCGTCGCGATCCGTACCGCCTCTCCGTCCGGCAGCCGGCCGAGGCCGCCGTCCCCGGCCAGAAGTCCTGAGCCCCCACCGAAGCGCCAGGGGCCCGGACCGGTGACGGCCCAGCCGTCCATGGCCGAGGTGTCGAAGGACGGCAGATCGGTGAGTGCCGCGAGCCCCTCGGCGAGCACATGGCCCAGGGAGCTGTCGAGCGGCAGCCGGATCGCGGGCAGCGAAGACCTCCGACCGGCTCGCACGGCGAGCGCCCGGGCCTGCTCCCAGTGCGTGACGGGTGGCCGGTGCACGGCTGCGGGCCCACTCTCCGGTACGGACTCGGCGGGTCCTGATGTCACGGAACCCGACTTCGCGGAGTCGGACTTCGCAGGACCGGACGGCGCGGAACCGGACTTCGCGGAGCCGGATGCCGCCGGAGGAGTCGGCCCCGAAGACCGGTCGGCCCGGTCGGCCCGGTCGGCCCGGTCGGCCCGGTCGGCCCGGTCGGCCCGGTCGGACGGCTGGGCCCGGTCTTCGACCGAGGGGGAGGGGGAAGGGGCGTGGCGGGAGGAGTCCGGGGGCGAGTGGTCGTGGGGCGAAGTCTCGTGCGGGGGAACCCGGTTGGCCAGGGCCAGCGCCTGTTCGACGGCACGCTCGTCCTCCGCCGAGGAGGCCACCCGCTCCGGCGCGGGGCAATCATCGAGCTCCGGAAGCACGAAGGGGGCTCCCGAGGCCCCCCGTCCCGAGATCCGCACGGTCGGGGCCTCCGAAGCCCTGAACGGCTCCCGGCCGGTCACGGGGCTCCGGCTCCCTTGCCGTCGCCCGACTCCTCTTCCCACCGCAGGGCGAGGGCGGTCGCCTTGCGGGCCGCCTCGGCCACGGCCCTGGGACCGTCGCCGGCTGCGGCGTTCGCGCGCGCCAGCCCCGCCGCATACCCGACGAGGAAGGTGGTGAGCGGGGCGGCGGGCCGCGCGACACCGTGTGCGGCGTCGCGCGCCAGGTCGAGCAGAACATCGGTGTCGACGTCGAGTTCGAGGCCCAGTTCGGTCTTGACTGCGGTGATCCATTCGTCCAGCACGGCCTCATGCTCCCTGATGTGCGCCCTCGCCAGCTTGATGTCGTCCCAAGTGTCGCAGTCGAAAGAGGCGAACTTCGGTGTGGCCAGGGCGTCCAGATCGAGTTCGTCCGTCAGCAGACGCAGCGGAAGTCCGATGAGGTTGCCGTGTTCGGTGGCGAGCAGAGCGAGCTCGCGCCGCAGTGGTTCGGCGCGGTAGACGGCGACCAGCGGCTGCCGGCGCCCGTCGGGGTCCGTGCAGAGGGCGCCTTCCCGGCCGCCCCTCTCGGCGGCGGCCAGCAGCGCGTCGATGGTGGCGGCGCCGAGGAACGGCAGGTCGGCCGAGAGCACCACGATCCAGGGCGCGGCGGTCTCTCGGACGCCCGCGCCCAGCGCGGCCACCGGCCCGCCTCCCGCGGGTGTTTCGCGGGTCCAGATCACCGGCCGGACCGTGGCTCTGCGGGGCCCCACCACGACCGTGTTCGCGGCACCGGCGCACGCGGCGAGCACCCGGTCGAGCAGCGCCCGGCCACCGACGCCGATCCCGGGTTTGTCGGCTCCCCCGAGCCGTCTGGCGGCCCCTCCGGCGAGGACGATGGCGTCATAGGCGGTCATGCGACGAGTATGGGCGCCCACTCCGGAGCGCGGCCGACCCGGGCACCTGCCTGGGCGGGGCCTCGGCGATGCCCGGCGGATCGAGGCCGGCGAGGGCGCTCCTCGCCGGCCTCGATCCGCCGGGCGTCGATCCGCCGGGCCCCTCGCCTACAGGGTTCGCAGCAGGACGGCCGGTCGTTCCACGCAGTCGGCGACGTACCGCAGGAAGCCGCCGGCCGTGCCGCCGTCACAGACCCGGTGGTCGAAGGTGAGGGAGAGCTGCACCACGTGACGGACCGCCAGCTCGCCCTCGTGGACCCATGGCCGGGGCACGATGCGGCCGACGCCGAGCATGGCCGCCTCGGGATGGTTGATGATCGGCGTGGACCCGTCCACTCCGAACACGCCGTAGTTGTTCAGGGTGAACGTGCCGCCCGTCAGTTCGGCCGGCGTCAGCTTCCCGCCCCGGGACACCTCGGTGAGGCGGGCGAGTTCGGCCGCCAGCGAGTCCACGGAACGCGTGTGGGCGTCGCGGACCACCGGCACGACGAGCCCCCGGTCGGTCTGCGCGGCGAAACCGAGGTGGACGGACGGCAGCCGTACGACCTCCCGGGCGGCGGTGTCCACGGTGGAGTTCAGCTCGGGATACTTATCCAGCGCGGCCACGCAGATCCGGGCCAGCAGTGCGAGGACCGACACCTTCGGGCCTGCGCTCGCGTTCATCGCCGTGCGGGCCGCCATCAGCTCGGTCGCGTCGGCGTCCACCCAGCAGGTCGCGTCGGGGATCTCGGTCCTGCTGCGGGCCATCTTGTCGGCCACCGCACCCCGTACACCGCGCAGCGCGATCCGCTCACCTGCCGCGGTACCGACCCGCGAGGGCTCGGAAGCAGACCCGGCGGCAGGTTCGGAGGCACCGACGGTGCCGTTGGCGGTGCACCCCTCCGCCGTCGTCGGCGCCTTACCGATCACCGATTCGACATCGGACCGCAGGATCAGCCCGTCCGGCCCCGATCCCGCGAGTTCGCCGAGGTCGAGTCCGTGCTGCCGGGCGAGTCTGCGGACGAGCGGCGAGATGACGGGGACCGGCCCGCCCGCCCCGGTCCGGGCACCCGCCGCAGCCGGAGGAGCCGAAGCCGCCGGAGGGGCCGGAGTGGTCGGGGCGTCCGTTGCGGTACCGGCCGGACCGGAGGCCGGAGCAGCGGTCGGCACCGAGACCGGGCGGACCCGTCGCCGGCGTGCCGCCGGGGCGGCCGTGCCGTACCCGACCAGTACATTCCCCGAGGCGCCGGCCGACGCGGGCTCCGCTGCGGATTCCGGCGTCGGCGCGACCGCGACCGTCATCAGCGGGGCGCCGACCGGGAGTTCCGCTCCCTCTTCGCCGAAACGGGCCGTCACCACGCCTCCGTACGGGCACGGCACGTCCACCAGGGCCTTGGCCGTCTCGACCTCGACCACCGGCTGGTCCACGGAGACGACCTCGCCGACCTGCACCAGCCACCGCACGATCACCGCCTCGGTCAGCCCCTCGCCGAGGTCCGGCAACTTGAATTCGAGCACCGTGGGCATCAGCGCGTCGCCTCCCACTGGAGCCGGGCGACCGCGTCGAGAACCCGGTCCACTCCCGGCAGATGGTGCCGCTCCAGCATCGGCGGCGGATACGGGATGTCGAAGCCGGTGACCCGCAGCACCGGCGCCTCCAGATGGTGGAAGCACCGCTCGGTCACCCGCGCGGCGATCTCGCCCCCCGGTCCGCCGAACCCGGCGGACTCGTGGACGATCACCGCGCGCCCGGTCCGCCGCACGGAGGCGGCGACCGTCTCGTCGTCGAAGGGCACCAACGACCGCAGGTCGACGACCTCCAAGTCCCAGCCCTCCGCCACCGCCGCCTCGGCCGCCTCCAGGCACACCGGCAGCGACGGACCGTAGGTGATCAGGGTCGCGCTCGTCCCCGCCCTGCGGACCACCGCCCGTCCGACGGGTCCGACCTCCGCCGGGGCCTCCGGCGACCAGTCGGACTTCGACCAGTACAGCCGCTTCGGCTCCAGGAACACCACGGGGTCGTCCGAGGCGATGGAGGCCCGCAGCAGCCCGTAGGCGTCCTCCACGGTGGCCGGGGTGACGACGTGGAGTCCCGGGGTGGCCATGTAGTAGGCCTCCGAGGAGTCGCTGTGGTGCTCGACCCCACCGATGCCACCGCCGTACGGAATCCGCACGGTCAACGGCATCGGGAGGGCTCCCCCGGTCCGGTTCCGCATCCGTGCCACGTGGCTGACGAGCTGCTCGAACGCCGGGTACGCGAACGCGTCGAACTGCATCTCCACCACGGGCCGCAGGCCGTACATCGCCATCCCGACCGCGGCGCCGAGAATGCCCGCCTCAGCGAGCGGGGTGTCCGTGCACCGCTCCTCGCCGAACTCCGCCGCCAGCCCGTCCGTGACGCGGAAGACGCCCCCGAGCGTGCCCACGTCCTCGCCGAGCACGTGTACCGAGGGGTCCTGCGCCATCGCGTCCCGCAGCGCCCGCCCCAGCGCCTGGGCCATCGTGGCCGGCCCCGAACGGCCGGCCCGCGCCCGCACCGCCGTCGTCATCGCCCGTCCTCCGTTTCCCGCTCGCCCTGCCCGTTCCCGGCCCGTCCGTGGTCGTTCCCGCCGTGCCCGGCCCGTCCGCCGGCGCCGTCCCCGGGGGATCCCCCGTGCCCGGCGTCGTCGTATCCGTCCGCGGCCTCCAGTTCGGCGCGCAGCCGGTCCTCCTGCTCCCGCAGCGGTCCGGTCCGCCGCGCGTAGACGTGCGCGAACAGGTCCGCCGGGTCGAGCACCGGATCGGCGTTCATCCGCTCCCGCAACGCCGCCGCCATCCGCTCCGCGTCCTGGCGCACCGCCCCCGCGGCGGCCTCGTCGAGCAGGCCGCGCCCGGTCAGCTCGCGTTCCATGAGCAGCACCGGGTCGTGGTCCCGCCAGGAGGCCACCTCGTCCTCTGAGCGGTAGCGGGTCGCGTCGTCGGCGTTGGTGTGGGCGTCCATGCGGTAGGTGATCGCCTCCACCAGCGTGGGGCCACCGCCGCTCCGGGCGCGCGCCACCGCCTCGGCGAGCACCTCGTGGACCGCCGCGGCGTCGTTGCCGTCGACCAGCCTGCCGGGCATGCCGTAACCGACCGCCTTGTGGGCGAGCGACGGTGCCGCCGTCTGCTTGGCCAGCGGCACGGAGATGGCGAAGCCGTTGTTCTGCACGAGGAAGACGACGGGCGCCCGCCACACGGCCGCGAAGTTCAGCGCCTCGTGGAAGTCCCCCTCGCTGGTGCCGCCGTCCCCGACCATGGCCAGCGCCACCACGTCGTCGCCCTTGAGCCGCGCCGCGTGCGCCAGACCGACCGCGTGCGGCAACTGCGTGGCCAGCGGGGTACAGAGCGGAGCGATCCGGCGCTCCCGTGGGTCGTAACCGGTGTGCCGGTCGCCCCGCAGAAGCGTCAGCGCGTCGACCGGGTCGAGCCCCCGGGCCACCGCGGCGAGCGTGTCCCGGTAGCTCGGGAAGAGCCAGTCGCGCTCCTCCAGCACCAGGGCGGCGGCCACCTGGCATGCCTCCTGACCCGTACTGGACGGATAGACGGCGAGGCGCCCCTGCTTGGTGAGCGCCGTGGCCTGCGCGTTGTACCGGCGGCCCCGCACCAGCTCGGCGTAGAGGCGCAGCAGCAGCCGCGGGTCGGCCCCGGCCGCGGCGTCCGTACCGAGCACCCGGTACGGCTCGGGGTCCGGGAGGAGAGGCACCGGATCGGTGAGCGGCTTCCAGGCCGGGGGCGGCGCGGGCCGGTAACCGGCCGGACCGGGCAGTTCTTGGACCGTCATGGGAGGCACCTCCTGGCATCGGGGCCGGCACACGGGAACACCCGGATACGAAGCCCGAGGAGAACGGAATCCCGCCGGGCCTCGCGCCCTACGTCGGGGTGTTACGTGGATCGGGTGTACGTGGAAGTGGAAGTGGATGCACGCGGACGCCGCCCGGGGCAGCCCCGGGTGACGTGTCTCACCTACCGATTGTTCGGTCGCGGGCGCAATTTGGCTACGGCCGCCCTCGCCCTGTGGACAAACGGTTGTCCACAGCCTGGGATGGAGGCAGCTCGTCCACAACAGGGAGGCGCGGGGGCATGGCAGCTGAACGAATGGCCGACGGGGCCGGGCGGACGTCCCCGGCCCGCCCGCTGGACGCCGTCGACCGGGACATCCTGCGCATCCTCCGTACCGACGGCCGGGCCTCGATACGGGCCGTCGCCGATCAGGTGCACGTCTCGCGCGCCAACGCCTACGCCCGCATCAACCGGCTCGTCGAGGACGGGGTCATCCGGGGCTTCAGCGCCCGGGTCGACCACGAGCGGGCCGGGCAGGGGGCGTCCGCCTACATCACGCTCAAGATCGTGCAGAACTCCTGGCGGACCGTGCGCGAGCAGCTCCGGGCACTCCCCGGAGCCACCCACATCGCGCTGGTCAGCGGCGATTTCGACGTGCTGCTGCTGGTCCACACCCCGGACAACCGCGCCCTGCGCGAGCTCGTCCTCACCCGTATCCAGGCCATCGACGAAGTGCTCTCCACCCGCACCCTGCTGGTGTTCGAGGAGACGGAACTGGGCCACGGCCCGGACCGTCCCACGGACCGCCTGGCGGACCGTCCCTCCGACCTCGCCTGACAGCGCCGCGACCGGTGGCACCCACCGTGCCCGGTACGCGCCGCTTCACCGGCCGGCGGAACGCATCCCCTCGAAGGCCAGCCGCACGACGGTCCCCGGCAGATCGTCCACCGCCCACGCCCCGTCCGCACCGCCCGGACCGGTGACGGCCCCTTCGGGGTGCGGGCGGTACCACTCGACCAGCGAGTTGACCATGCCGAACAGCAGCCGGGTGGCGAGCCGTATGTCCACGTCGGCCCGGAGGTCCCCGTCCGCGACGGCCGCCTTCAGCAGGGCCGACACCCGCTGGTCGAACTCGCGGCGACGCTCCAGCGCCCAGCGCTCGGTCTTCGTGTTGCCCCGGACGCGCAGCAGCAGGGTGACGTAGGGGAGCTCCGCCATCAGCACCTCCACCGTGCGGCGCGTGACGTACTCGACCCGCTCGACCGCACGCCCCCGCACCGCGCCCGGCTCGTCGAGAATCCGGAAGAGGCCGTCGATCGCACGGCTCACCGCACGGCGCAGGAGCTCCTCCTTGCCCGCCACATGGTGATAGATCGACGACTTCGAGATGCCCGCCGCCCGGGAGAGGTGCTCCATGGACGTGCCGTCGTACCCGCGCTCGTTGAAGACCCGCACGGCGACGGTCAGCAGGGTCTCCGGGGTGTACGTGTCCCGCTTGGCCGTGGTCATGAACGCGATCCTCCCCCATGAGTTGTCCACAGGTTGTCCGGGGCCCCTTGTCCCGACCGATCGTTCGGTTACTCTAACTCCGTCAGCACGTCCCCGCCCGGCTCGATGAGGAGTTGGTCCGCCATGGCCGCCGCGCTCTCCCTCCAGAAGCTGTCCGAGAACCACCGGCCCACGCTCGACCGGGCCCTCGACGCCATCCGGACCCGCGCCTACTGGTCACCCCATCCCGAGCACCCCAAGGCGTACGGCGAGGGCGGCGCACCCGGCAGCCTCGGAGCGGCCGAGGGCAGAGCGGCGTTCGACGCCCTCCTGCACACCCGCTTCGACCTGGGCCAGCCCGGCACGGACGGATGGGCGGGCGCCGAGGTATCCCCGTACGGCCCCGAGCTGGGCATCGAGTACCCGCACGCCGACCCCGACGTCCTGCTGCCCGCGATGCGCGCCGGTACGGCGGCCTGGCGGGCCGCGGGGCCCGAGGCGCGGGCACTGGTCTGCCTGGAGATCCTGGCGCGCGTCGGTGCCCGTACGCACGAGCTGGCGCAGGCCGTCATGCACACCAGCGGACAGGCCTACCTGATGGCCTTCCAGGCGGGCGGCCCGCACGCCCAGGACCGCGGTCTGGAAGCGGTCGCGTACGCGTACGAAGAGCAGCTCCGCACCCCCGCCGAGGCCGACTGGTCCAAGCCACAGGGCAAGCGGGACCCGCTCCGGCTGCGGAAGTCGTTCACAGCGGTGGGCCGCGGTGTCTCCCTGCTGATCGGCTGCAACACCTTCCCCACCTGGAACGGCTACCCGGGCCTCTTCGCCTCGCTGGCCACCGGCAATCCGGTCCTCGTCAAGCCGCACCCGCGCGCCGTACTCCCGCTCGCGCTCACCGTCCGGATCGCGCGCGAGGTGCTCGCCGAGACCGGATTCGACCCCAACCTCGTCGCGCTGACGGCCGAGCGGCCCGGAGAGGGGATCGCCAAGGAGCTGGCGGTGCGCCCGGAGGTCCGGATCATCGACTACACCGGCTCCACCGCCTTCGGGGACTGGCTGGAGACCCACGCCCGCCAGGCCCAGGTGTACACGGAGAAGGCCGGCGTCAATACCGTCGTGATCGACTCCACCGACGACTACACCGGCATGCTCACCAACCTCGCGTTCTCGCTCTCCCTCTACAGCGGCCAGATGTGCACGACCCCGCAGAACCTCCTCGTCCCCCGCGACGGCATCAGCACCGACACCGGCCCCAAGACCTACGACGAGGTGGTCGCCGACCTCGCCGCGGCGGTCTCCAAGCTCCTCGGCGACGACGCGCGCTCCGCCGCCCTCCTCGGCGCCCTGGTCAACCCGGACGTGCGGAGCAGGCTCGAAGCCGCGCCGGACCTCGGCGAGGTGGCACTCGCCTCGCGCGAGGTGCCGCACCCCGAATTCCCGGAGGCGGTGGTCCGAACGCCCGTGATCGTGAAGGTCCTCGCGAAGGAGCCCGGCCCGGACGGCACGGAACCCGTCCATCTCTCCGAGTGCTTCGGCCCGGTCTCCTTCGCGGTCGCCGTGGACTCCGTCGCCGACGCGGTGGACCTCTTGCGCCGCACCATCCGGGAGAAGGGCGCGATGACGGTCGGCGCCTACACCACCTCTCCCGAGGTGGAGCGCGCGATCGAAGAGGTCTGCCTGGAGGAGTCGGCCCAGCTCTCGCTGAATCTGACCGGCGGGGTCTACGTCAACCAGACGTCGGCCTTCTCCGACTTCCACGGCTCCGGCGGCAACCCGGCGGCCAACGCGGCGCTCTGCGACGGCGCCTTCGTGGCGGGACGCTTCCGCACCATCGAGGTCCGCCGCCAGGCCTGAGGACCGACGGGCCGGCCCGGCCGGGCCTGATCAGGTCCGGCCGGCCCAGGCCCGGTCGGCTCAGGCCCGTTCGGGCCGGGTCCGTTTCGGCTCAGGCCCGTTCGGGCCGGGTCACGCGGAGGGGTCCGGCACCTCGGCGTACCGCTGGACCCATGCGTGCATGGCGACGGCGGCGGCCGCACCCGCGTTGATCGACCGTGTCGAGCCGAACTGCGCGATCGAGCAGACCATCGAAGCGTGGGCCCTGGCCTCCTCCGTGAGGCCCGGGCCCTCCTGGCCGAAGAGCAGCACACAGCGCCGGGGCAGCACGGTCCGCTCCAGCGGCACGGCCCCGGGGAGGTTGTCGATCCCGATGATCGGCAGCCCCTCCGCAGCGGCCCACGCGGTCAGGTCGGCGGTGTCGGCGTGGTGTCGCACATGCTGGTAGCGGTCGGTGACCATGGCGCCGCGCCGGTTCCAGCGCCGTCGGCCGACGATGTGGATCTCCTTGGCGAGGAAGGCGTTCGCCGTGCGGACGACCGAACCGATGTTGAAGTCGTGGCCCCAGTTCTCCACCGCCACGTGGAAGTCGTGGCGCCGCAGATCGAGGTCGGCGACGATCGCCTCGCGGGTCCAGTAGCGGTACTCGTCCACCACATTGCGCCGGTCGCCGCCGGCCAGCAGCTCGGGGTCGTACCGCTCGCCCTCCGGCCACGGGGCCGGGTGCGGACCGACGCCGATGCCGTCCCCGAAACCGTCGTCGTACTGCGCCGGTTCCGGGGCGGGATCGGGCCCCTCGGCCACGAAGGGCACGAATTCCTCTGTACTGCCGGTCTCACTGCTCACCCGACGAGCGTATGGCCCCCGTCGCCGGGGCGCTGCGGGGGCTCCCCGCCCGGCCCGGCGACCGCCGTGCCGGCAGGCTCCCGCGGACCGGGTACGCGCCCCGCGGCCGATCGCGGACGGCCGAACCGGGCCGACAGCCGGTCCCGGCCGAAGCCGACGCGGGCACCGCACCACACCAGGAAGGCCGTGGGCAGGAACACGGCGTCCGCCGAGATCATCGCCATCGAGAAGAAGGGCAGACCCAGCAGGACCGCGATCCCGGCGTGCTCACCCATCATCACCACCAGCAGCACGTTCTTGACCCGCCGGTTGAAGAGCGTGAACGGGAACGCCACCTGCACGATCACCGTCGCGTACGTCACCACCATCACCATCACCGCGCTGGCCGCGATCAGGTTCGACAGCGCGGGCCACGGGGTGAAGTAGTCCAGCTTGAGGGGGTAGTACAGCGCTGTGCCGTCCTGCCAGCGCGAACCCTGGATCTTGTACCAGCCGGCGGTCGCGTAGATCAGACAGACCTCGGCCATGATCATCACGAGAGCGGCGTTGTGGGCGAGGTTGGTCACCACGTCGAGCAGCACCCGTGGCTGACCGTCCGGCGCGTGCCGGGTCACGGCCCACCGGGCGGCAGCCCCCACCCACACCAGCCAGAGAAGCGTCGGGAGCCACCAGGTGCCACCCAGACCACCCTGCACATGGGCGACCAGCAGCACCGTCCCGAGGACCGCCCAGAGCAGCGGCCCGACCACGTCACGGGCCGGCCCCAGGCCCGCCGCCCGGCGGGCTGCATCCCGTGCTGCCCGCCGCGCGTCCAGCGACCAGACCTGGCCGCAGCGGGTCAGCACGAGGTAGATCGCCATCAGGTGGACGACGTTGTCACCGCCGTCGCCCATGAAGACGTTGCGGTTCTGGATCGAGAGGACCCCGACCATGAAGAGGACGGACATCGTCCGGGTGCGCCATCCGAGCAGCGTGCAGAACGCCGACACGAGCGCGAGCGCGTAGACCACCTCGAACCACGCGGAACTGTCCGACCACATCAGGACGGTGAAGGCGTCATTCTCGGATATCAGCCGGTGCGCCAGGTCCCACTGCCAGGGGCTGTCCGGCCCGTACAGCTCATGCCGGTACGGCACTTCGCGCAACAGGAACAGCAGATACGTGGCGGCGAACCCGATCCGTATGACCGCGCTCTGGTACGGGCCGAGGGCGGCGGCGGTGATCCGCTGGAGGAAGCGGCCGATCGCGCCCGAACGCCCGAGGGGGGCGGCGGTGACCGCCGGGGGGACGGTGTTCACTGGTCGGCCTCCTCGCCGGACGCGGCCTCCGGGGCCTCGCTGCCCTCGGGCAGATCACCTGCGGACACGGTCCACCAGGCGAGCTCGCGGTATATCGGCTGGGTGCTGGTCTTCTCGGTGCTCCACGGCGGCGCCGAGACCATACGCGCCGACGAGCGCAGCTGGATGCGGTCGATCGTCCCGCCGTAGTCGTGTTCCCCGAGCCGGAGCATCACGATGCGCCGCAGATAGGCCTCCGCGAGTTTTCCGCGCGACCCGGTCGAACGGTTCTTGTCGTCATGGGTGTTGACGTAGAAGTCCCATGCCCGGCGCAGCTCGTTCTGGTGCGCGTGACTGGGCAGCGGGTTGTGCAGGATCGCCTTGCCGTCCTCCCCGCTGAGACTCATCCAGGGGGTGGTGCGGCGGTCCCCGTTCGCTTCGACGACCTCCGCCCGGACATGCACGGAGATGTTCTGCTGGAGCGGATTGGGAGCGAAGAGCTTCCAGTTCTGCTCGAACTCCGGATAGATCCAGTCATAGATGCCCTGTCCGTACTGCTTGGACAGGGTGTTCGACGGCGCGACGTGCAGGAAGACCATGGCCAGGTGGATACAGGTGAACAGGCCGAGGACGACCATCACCACGCCCGCGACGACCCGGTACGGGGTCGACAGCCCGGCTATCCCGGCCTGCGCCGGGCCCGGAGCGGCAGCGGAGAGCGTCCGGGCTCCGGTGTCGGGCCCACCCGGGCCCCCGGCACCGCTGCCGTCCGGACCCTCTTCGCGCCCCCCGGCGCTCACCCCGCCCGGCCCCGGCGGCACGAGGCCCGAAGCCGCGGTGTCGCCGTCGTGGTCCCGGCCCACGTCATGTCCGTCGGGCCCGGGCGCCGGCTCGTGCCCATCCGTACCGGGCGGCCAGACCGGCGCCTGAGAAGCGGGCGGCGCCCAGCGTGGCGCGGCGCCCGATACCCCGCCGACGGCCCGGTCACCTGCGCTCTTCCCGGCACCGACTCCCTCGGGATCACCGGCGTCGGCCCCGGGGTCCTCCGCGCGGGCCCCGGGGTCCTCCGCGCGGGCCCCGGGGTCCTCCGCGCGGGCCTCGGGCCGCTCCCGGGACTGGTCAGCAGCCCGTTCCGCAGGCGGTTCGGCGGGTTGTCCGCCCGGCCTCTCCCGCTCCCCGGGCTGATCACCGGCCGACTCGTCGGGCGCCTGGTTCCTGCGTTCCCCGGCCGGCTCCTCGCTCTCGTCGGCCGGCCGATTCGAGCGCCCCCCGTGATCCGATTCCATCCCGCCCCGATCGTCGTCGATCATCCCTCGGTTATCCACAGGGTTGACACCCTACGGTCCACCGGCCGACCATTGAAGTCGATGGACCGAACGATCGGTCGGGACGGAGTCGTCATGGCGACAGTGACCGCGGGTCGGCAGGCACCGGACGGTGCGGGCGCCGCCGCAGCGGGGGAGGACAGCCGCGTGGCGTCGTTCGACGCCATGGTGGCGGCGGACGAGCGGATCGAGCCCCGCGACTGGATGCCGGACGCGTACCGCGACACGCTGGTCCGCCAGATGGCTCAGCACGCGCACTCCGAGATCATCGGGATGCAGCCCGAGGCCAACTGGATCACCCGGGCCCCTTCCCTCCGCCGCAAGGCCATCCTGATGGCCAAGGTGCAGGACGAGGCGGGACACGGCCTGTACCTCTACAGCGCCGCGGAAACCCTGGGCACCAGCCGGGACGAGTTGCTCGACAAGCTCCACGCCGGCCGTCAGAGGTACTCCTCGATCTTCAACTACCCCACGCTGACCTGGGCGGACGTGGGCGCCATCGGCTGGCTGGTGGACGGCGCCGCCATCACCAACCAGGTACCCCTGTGCCGCTGCTCGTACGGCCCGTACGCCCGCGCGATGGTCCGTATCTGCAAGGAGGAGTCCTTCCACCAGCGCCAGGGGTACGAACTCCTCCTGACGCTGAGCCGCGGCACACCGGCCCAGCACCGGATGGCACAGGACGCGGTGGACCGCTGGTGGTGGCCGTCGCTGATGATGTTCGGCCCGCCGGACGATGAATCCGCGCACTCCGCGCAGTCGATGGCCTGGAAGATCAAGCGCCACTCCAACGACGAGCTCCGCCAGCGCTTCGTGGACATCTGCGTCCCGCAGGCCGAGTCCCTCGGCCTCACGCTGCCCGACCCCGACCTCCGGTGGAACGACGCCCGGGGCCGGCACGACTTCGGCGCCATCGACTGGACGGAGTTCCAGGAGGTGCTCCGGGGCAACGGCCCGTGCAACGACGAGCGTCTCGCCCAGCGCCGCCACGCCCACGAAGCCGGTGCCTGGGTCCGTGACGCCGCAGCCGCGTACGCGACGAAGCAGACGAGACGTACGCCCGAGCCGCACGGGACCCAGCCGTACGCGGCGGCGGTAAGCGTTGCGGCAACGGCCGAGGCGGCTGAGGCGTCTGAGGCGTCTGAGGCGAAGATCACTGCGGCGGACACGGCTGCGGCGAACAGGGCAGAGCCCACCAACCCGGCACCGGACACGGAGGCGACGGCATGAGCGGCACGACCGACTGGCCCCTGTGGGAGGTATTCGTCCGCTCCCGCCGAGGGCTCTCTCACACGCACGCGGGCAGCCTGCACGCCCCCGACGCCGCCATGGCACTGCGCAACGCGCGCGACCTCTACACCCGCCGCGCGGAGGGCGTCTCGATCTGGGTGGTGCCCTCCACCTCGGTCACCGCCTCCTCACCCGACGAGAAGGACTCCTTCTTCGAACCGGCTGCCGACAAGCCCTACCGCCACCCGACCTTCTACGAGATCCCGGAAGGAGTGCGGCACCTGTGACCGCCACCCCGCACGACGCGACACCCGGCGTCAGGGCCGCGGCGCCTCCATCGCTCTTGGCCGGTGCCCTCGCGCTGGGCGACGACGCGCTGGTGCTGTCCCACCGGCTGGGGGAGTGGGCCGGCCACGCCCCGGTGCTGGAGGAGGAGGTCGCCCTCGCCAACATCGCGCTGGACCTGCTCGGCCAGGCCCGCGTGCTCCTCTCCCTCGTCGGCGACGAGGACGACCTCGCCTATCTCCGCGAAGAACGCGCCTTCCGTAACGCCCAGTTGGTCGAGCAGGAGAACGGCGACTTCGCCCGCACGATCGCCCGTCAGCTCTACTTCTCCGTCTATCAACGCCTGCTCTACGAGCGGCTGGCCGCCGGGCGGAGCGAGTTCCAGGCCCTGGCCGCGAAGGCGGTCAAGGAGGTCGCCTACCACCAGGACCACGCCGAGCAGTGGACCCTGCGCCTCGGCGACGGCACCGAGGAGAGCCACCGGCGGATGCGTGAAGGCCTCGACGGGCTCTGGAAGTTCACCGGTGAGCTCCTCCAGCCCGTGGAAGGCGTCGACGTCGACTGGCAGGCGCTCGGCGACGACTGGCTCGCCACCGTCACGGACGTGGTGGAGCGGGCCACCCTCCCGCTCCCCACCGGGCCGCGGAGCGGGGCGTGGACGGCGGGGGCCGGCCGTCAGGGAGTGCACACCGAGCCCTTCGGACGGATGATCGCCGAGATGCAGCACCTCCGTCGCAGCCACCCGGGGGCGTCATGGTGACCACCACCCCCCTGGAGGAGGAACTGCGCCGGATCGCCGGAGCCGTACCGGACCCCGAGCTGCCGGTGGTGACTCTCGAAGAACTCGGCGTTCTGCGCGGAGTGCGGGTGGAGGGACCCGGCCGTGTCGTCGTCACCCTCACTCCGACCTACACCGGCTGCCCCGCCGTGGAGACCATGGCCCACGACATCGAAGAGGCCCTCCGGGACCACGGGACGACCGAGGTCTCGGTGGTCACCGCGCTGGCACCGCCGTGGTCCACCGACGACATCACCGCGGAGGGCCGCCGCAAGCTCGCCGCGTCCGGCATCGCGCCCCCGCGCCCCGTACGGGCTCCGGACGGGGCGGTGCCGCTCGCCCTCGCCGTGCGCTGCCCGCACTGCGGCTCGACCCGCACCGAGCTGCTCAGCAGGTTCTCCTCCACCGCCTGCAAGGCGCTGCGCCGATGCGCCGACTGCCGTGAACCCTTCGACCACTTCAAGGAGTTGTAGATGTTCCACCCGCTCCGGGTCCGCGCCGTCGAACGCATCACGGACGACGCGGTGGCCGTGACGTTCGACGTCCCGCCCGAACTGCGGGAGACCTTCCGCCACGTCCCCGGCCAGCACCTCAACGTCCGTTACGAAGCGGGCGGCGAGGAGATTCGGCGTTCCTACTCGCTCTGCTCCCCCGCCGTGGCCCCACCTGACCCGCCCGTACTGCGGGTCGGCATCCGGCTGGTGGACGGCGGCACCTTCTCGACGTACGCGCTCAAGGAACTCGCGGTCGGCGATCAGGTGGAGGCGATGGCGCCGACCGGGCGCTTCACCCTGGAGCCCCGGCCCGGGCTCTTCGCGGCGGTGGTCGGCGGCAGCGGCATCACCCCGGTCCTGTCGATCGCCACGACCCTGCTCGCGCGCGAACCTCTGGCCCGGTTCTGCCTCGTACGCGGTGACCGGACGGTGGCGTCGACGATGTTCCTCGACGAGGTGGCGGACCTCAAGGACCGTTACCCGGACCGCTTCCACCTCGTCACCGCGCTTTCCCGGGAGGAGCAGGCGGGGGGGCTGCCCACGGGGCGGCTCGACCAGCAGCGGCTGACCACGCTGCTACCCGCACTGCTTCCGGTGCCGGACGTGGCCGGCTGGTTCCTCTGCGGGCCGTACGGACTGGTCCGGGGAGCCCAAGGGGCCCTGCGCGCGCTCGACGTCGACCGCGGCCGCATCCACCAGGAGATCTTCCACGTGGAGGACGCGACGCCCCCGGCTGCCGGGACCACGGCCTCGAGCGCGGGGGCCGCCGAGGGTGTGGACGGGGCCGGGGTCACGGTCCCCGCGGAGGCCACACTGACGGCGACCCTGCACGGCCGATCGGGCAGCTGGCCGGTGGAGAGCGGCGACTCACTCCTGGAGACGGTGCTCCGGCGGCGTACGGACGCGCCCTACGCCTGCAAGGGCGGTGTCTGCGGCACCTGTCGTGCCTTCCTGGTCCGGGGCGAGGTACGGATGGACCGGAACTACGCCCTGGAGCCGGAGGAGACCGGGGCCGGTTTCGTCCTGGCCTGCCAGTCGCACCCGCTCACCCCCGAAGTGACCATCGACTTCGACCGCTGACCAGCGGGACCGGTCGGAGGTCAGCGGTCGGCTGTCAGCGGTCGGCTGTCAGCGGTCGGCGGTCGGCCCTCCGGGCGCCTCAGAGGACGAAGGGCGAAGCGCCGTTCTCCGCGACCATCGGACGGCCCGCACCATCCCAGGCGAGCATGCCGCCGTCGATGTTCACCGCGTCGATGCCCTGCTGGACGAGGTACTGCGTCACCTGCGCGGAACGCCCGCCGACGCGGCACATCACGTGCACCCGGCGGCCGTCCTCGGCAGCCTCGGTGAGCTCGCCGAAGCGGCCGACGAAGTCGCTCATCGGGATGTGCAGGGCGCTCTCGACATGACCTGCCGCCCACTCGTCGTTCTCACGGACGTCGAGCACGAAGCCGTCCGACGGCACCGCAGCGACGTCCACCGAGGGCAGCGGGGCGAAATTCATGGGTCATGCCTTCTCTCGTACATACGGGACACCGTCTGTCGAAACGCTACTGCACCAGCTCCGCGAGCTCCGCTTCCCGCCGGGACACCTCGCCCAGCAGTTGGTCGGCGATGTCCACCAGCAGCTGGTCCGGGTCGTCCGGCGCCATCCGCAGCATCGACCCGATCGCGCTCTGTTCCAGCTCCTGCGCCAGCACCGTCAGCAACTCCTTGCGCCGACTGAGCCACTCCAGCCGGGCGTAGAGCTCCTCGCTCTCACTGAGCAGTACCGGCGGGCGCACCGGGTCCGCGGCCCACTCGGCGGCGAGTTCCTGGAGCAGGGGCACGTCACCGCGCCCGTACGCCGCGTTGACCCGGGCGATGAACTCGTCCCGCCGCTGCCGGTCGGTCTCGTCCTGCGCCAGATCGGGGTGGGCCTTGCGGGCCAGCTCACGGTAGAGCTTGCGGGCCTCGTCGCTGGGACGTACCCGCTTCGGCGGCCGGACCGACTGCTCGGTGAGCATGGCGACGGCCTCGGGGTAGAGCCCCTCCGAGTCCATCCAGCCGTGGAACAGCTCGTCCACCCCCGGCATCGGCATGACGGCGGCACGTGCCTCCCGTGCCTTGCGGGCGTCCTCCGGGTCGCCGCTCCTGGCTGCGGTGGCCTCCGCGATCAGGGCGTCCAGCTCGTCGAGGCGGGCGTACATCGGGCCGAGCTTCTGGTGGTGCAGCCGCGAGAAGTTGTCCACCTCGACCCGGAAGGTCTCCACCGCGATCTCGAACTCGATCAGTGCCTGCTCGGCCGCCTGCACGGCCCGGGCGAGCCGCGCCTCCGGCCGTGCGGCGGCGCCGTCAGCGCCGGACACCCCCTCCTCAGCGGCAGGCGCAGCGCCCTCGGCGGACGGAGCCCCCGTAGGCGGCGCGGCACCCTCCACGGCGGGCTCGGCGTCCTGCGGCCGGTCACCGCCCGCACTCTCCCGAACCGGGAGCCCACTCGGGAGCTGGTCGGGGCTCTGCCGGTCATCGTCGTTCCGGGTGGCATCCACCCCGGCGGCTTCGTCGGTCACCCGTCCAGCGTATGGCCCCGGTGGGCACGCCGAGGACCCGGCGGGGTCGGCCGCCGGTGCTCACACCCCCAGCTCGGCGGCTGTCCGTCCGGACTTGATGGCCTTGAGCAGTTCGGCGTGGTCCGCCTCCGTACGGTCCGCGTACGTCACGGCGAAGTCGGCCACCGCCTCCTCCAACTCGTCGTTCTTCCCGCAGTACGCGGCGAGGAGACGCGGATCGGCACTGTGCGCGTGGGCCCGCGCGAGCAGGGCACCGGTCATCCGCGCGTAGTCGTCCACCTCGGCCGGGGCCAGGGTCGCCGGGTCGACGCTGCCCTTGCGGTTCCTGAACTGCCGGACCTGGTAGGGCCGACCCCCGACCTCGGCCCAGCCCAGCAGATGGTCGCTGACGACCTGCATCCGCTTCTGCCCGAGCACCACCCGGCGGCCCTCGTGCTCCACCACGGGAACGTCGAACCCCACGGCGGGCAGGTGGGGAGTCAGCGCGGACGGCCGGGCCTCCTTCACCTGGAGCACCAGCGGCTCCCTCCGGTGGTCGAGCAGCAGCACCACGTACGAACGGGTCCCCACGCTGCCCGTCCCCACCACCCGGAACGCCACGTCGTGGATGGCGTGGCGGGCGAGCAGCGGTACCCGGTCCTCCGGGAGCGTCTCCAGATAGCCGCCCAGACCCGCCGCGACGGCCGCCGCCTCCGTGTCCGGCACCCGGCGCAGCACCGGCCGGGCCTCCACGAACCGGCGCCCGCCGTCCTCCGACTCCTCGGTCGACCTGGCGGCGAACCGGGCGCTCGTGTTCTTCCGGGCCTTCTCCGAGACCCGCTCCAGCGTCCCGAGGAGATCCCGCGCATCCGCGTGCGAGACCAGAGCCTCGTCCGCGATGGCGTTCCAGGCGTCGAGCGCGGGCAGCCGGGCGAGCAGCCTCATCGTCCGCCGGTAGGCACCCACCGCGTCGTACGCACCCTTGCGGCAGGTGTCCTCGTCGGCGCCGGCCACCCGGCCGGCGAGCACGAAGGAGGCCGCCAGCCGTTTGAGGTCCCACTCCCAGGGGCCGAAGACCGTTTCGTCGAAGTCGTTGAGGTCGATGACGAGATTCCCCCGCGCATCCCCGTACAGACCGAAGTTGGCGGCGTGCGCGTCGCCGCAGAGCTGCGCCCCCACACCGGTGACGGGCGTCCCGGTGAGGTCGTGCGCCATGAGCCCCGCCGATCCGCGCAGGAACGCGAAGGGGTTGGCCGCCATCCGCCCCACGCGTATCGGAGTCAGACCGGGCACCCGCCCCTTGTTCGACTCCTCGACCGCCCGCACCGCGTCCGGCCGCCCCGCCGGAAGGACCAGCGACGCGTGGGAGGCTCGCGGCACCCGTTCGCGCAACGCCCGGCCCGCCGCCTTGCGCGAGGACTCCTCGGACCGCCGCGCGAACCCCGCGACCGCCGGAATGCGCGCCCCGGGCATGCCGGGCACCGGAATTCCCGGAGCAGGAACCCCACGACCCGGAATCTCCGCCACCAGGCCGCCCACAGCCGACGCTTCGCCCAGAGCCACGCCGTCCACGGATACCGGAACATCCGTCACGGCCGCGCCCAGCAGCCCTCGTACATCGATCCCCGCATCGGTCCCACTCACGGAAAACCGCCTCCCCCGCCCACCAGCGGTCCTGTTCGTCCTCAATGGGCCATGACCGTACCGCCGTTCGCCCCGGCCCGTCGGTCCCTGTGGACAACTACCGCCCCACCCTGTGGACAAGTCGCTGAACAGGCCAAAGAGCGAGTAAAACCGTGACGAGGCCGGTGAAGTCCCGGGAGGCATCCCCACGGCGGACGGCGTTGGTTGAACCGCGGGCTCAGACGCCCACGGTCTCCTCCAGCTCCTCCTCCGTCTCCTCGCGCTCCGCCGCCGTCTCCCCTTCCCCGGCGGGACTGCCGCTCCCGGCAGCAGCGGCAGACGCGCTCGGCGCCACCGACGACCCGGAGAGGGCTCCGGCCACGGCCGCACGGCGCCGCCGCGCCTCCGCCGCCCCCGCGATGCCCATGACCACGATCCCGGCCACCAGCCAGAGCGCCAGCACCAGCACGTCGCGCCCGAGACCGTGGCCACCGAAGTAGACGTGGCTGCGCACCCCTTCGACGAAGCCCGCCCCGTTCCAGAAGGAGTGCAGCGCCCCGAAGAAACCGGGCTGGAGTTCGGGCCGGAAGATGCCGCCCGAGCTGGTGAAGTTGAGCATCACGAACAGGACCATCACCCCCAGCGTCGTCCACCGCTTGAGGAAGGTGTGCAGCCCGACACCGACCAGGAGGATGCCCGCCGAGTAGAGCCACGCCATCGCCCAGAGCCCGCCGAAACCGTGGTCCACCAAGCCGAACACCGGCCCGGCGAACGCCACCCCGATCAGGCTCACCACCAACGAGGCGCCGGCCACCAGCGCGGCCCGCAGCCGCAGCGGCAACACTCCGCCCGCGCCGCCCACGACCGCGACGGAGGCGTACGAACCGATGCTGACGGCGACGAGCAGGAAGAAGATGCCCTGCCCGGTCGGGTCGCCGGCAGCCGTGGGAGCGACGTCCGTGACCTTCAGGGGAGCACCCTGGTCGGCGGCCACCTCGGTGAAGACCTTCTGGACCACCGTGGCGGTGGTGTCCGAGGAGGCCGAGGCCACCATGAGTTCGGGGCTGGTTCCCGGCAGGAAGGCGCCGTAGCTGTCCTGGGTCCGCAGGTGCTCCGTCGCGGCCGTCCGGTCCGCGACCGTACGTACGTCGAGCGCACCGTCCCCCTTGTCCTGGAGAGTCTGCGCCAGCACCTGGGCGCTGACGCCCGACCCCACGACGTCGACGCGGAGGTCGTGCGGCTCCGGGGCGTGGAAGGCGCCCAGGTAGGCGAGTCCCATGCCGACGCACATCAGCAGTGGTGTGACCAGGTGGGTCAGTACATGCCGCAGCGCTGCGACGTCGGCACGGCCGGAGGGACCTCCGGCGGTGGTCGGTCCTGTGGACATCGGCACCATCCTCTATGGTTGCGTTTTACAACTTCTACTTCAGTTGTATCGTACAACTTGTTGCATCGAGCACCGGACCTCGTGCGACGGCGGCGCGGAGGAACGCGCGGAGAGGCGGACCCCGTGACGGACGACACCAAGACGGACGGCAACGTGCCGGACACCACCGAGCCGGACACCGAGGGGGACACCACCGGGGCGTTCGCCCCCGGCGGGCGCGAGGAATCCTTCGACATCATCCAGCGCGAGCTGACCGCCTTCTCGCGGCGGGCCCGAGCCACGGCCGCCCGGCTCCATCCCGAACTGACCCTGGTCTCCCAAGCCCTGCTCTCGTACATCCACGAGCGACAGGGCTGCCGGGCCACCGACCTCGCGGCCCACTACATGCTGGACAAGTCGACGGTCAGCCGACAGATCACCGGCCTGGAGAAACTCGGGCTGATCGAGCGCCACCCGGACCCCGAGGACCAGCGCATCCAGGTGCTGCACCCCACCGGAGCCGGACTCAAGGCGCTGGTCTCGACCCGGGCCAGTCGCCGGGCGGCGTACCAGGAACGTCTCGCCGAGTGGACCACCGAGGATCTCGCCGCCTTCGCCCGGTACTTGCTGCGCTACAACGCCGCGAGCGGATCCGGGTCCTAAGGCTTCAGGCAGACCATCAGCCGAGCGTCACCGTTTCACGTGAAACAGGGCACACTCACCGACACTTCCCGACCGGACCGAAGACACGGCGCAGGCACAGCCACGGACAGAACGAAGAACCCCCGCCCCGGATCTCTCCGGTGCGGGGGTTCTGTCGAACCAACCCAGTAGATGTTTCCAGCTACTCGTTGTGCGCGAGGGGGGATTTGAACCCCCACGTCCCGAAGGACACTGGCACCTGAAGCCAGCGCGTCTGCCGTTCCGCCACTCGCGCAAAGTGGTGTCCAGTTCCTCTCACCGTTTCGGTGCTTCTCCCTGGCGACAACGGAAGATTAGCACGCTGAGCGGGGAGGATTCACATCCGTTGTTTCGAGGAGAGCGGAGCGGGAAACGGGAACGCGGAACCATCTCCCCACTCCTGCCGAGAGCACCTCGTGTGCGGGACACTGTCACATGGGCACCTCTACGATCCGTGTGAGAGGGGACACTCATCCACCGTGCAGACAAGGGGAACCAGCCGTTTTCCCCGGGCGTGGATACGATCAGTAAGCAGTACAGGGACGATGACACCGGAGGAGGTGCCCCATGGGAGTCATGAAGCGTTTCGAGCAGCGTCTCGAAGGTCTGGTCAACGGCACCTTCGCCAAGGTCTTCAAGTCCGAGGTCCAGCCGGTCGAGATCGCGGGTGCGCTCCAGCGCGAGTGCGACAACAACGCGACGATCTGGAACCGCGAGCGGACGGTCGTCCCCAACGACTTCATCGTCGAGCTGAGCGCGCCCGACTACGAGCGGCTCAGCCCGTACTCCGGCCAGCTCGGCGACGAACTGTCCGGGCTTGTACGGGACTACGCGAAGCAGCAGCGCTACACCTTCATGGGATCGATCAAGGTCCACCTGGAGAAGGCGGAGGACCTGGACACGGGCCTCTACCGCGTACGCAGCCGCACCCTCGCGTCGAGTACCTCGCAGCAGGACCCCGCCGATCCGCAGGGCAGGCCCGACCAGCCCCACGGCGGGCGTCCGGATGCCTACGGCACCCAGCGCCCGGCGCCGGGCCAGCAGGCCCCCGGCGGCTACGGCTACCCGCCGGCCGCGGCTCCTCCGATGCCCGCCGCCCCGCCACCGGGCGGCGGACGGGCGGCCGGCCCCTCGAACGACCGGCGCCGCCCTCCCGTGCCTTCCGGCCCTCTGCCGGAGACGCAGGTCAGGCGCTGGATCGAGATCAACGGCACCCGCCATCAGATCTCCCGCCCGACGCTGGTGCTGGGACGCAGCACCGAAGCCGACGTGCGGATCGACGACCCCGGCGTATCGCGCCGGCACTGTGAGATCCGGACCGGAACGCCCTCGACGATCCAGGATCTCGGGTCCACCAACGGCATCGTGGTGGACGGGCAGCACACCACCCGCGCTACGCTCCGCGACGGCTCGCGGATCGTCGTGGGCAGTACCACCATCGTTTACCGGCAAGCCGAAGGGTGAAGCGGGGGCAATGTCAGAGCTGACCCTGACGGTCATGCGGCTAGGTTTCCTGGCCGTTCTGTGGCTGTTCGTGATCGTGGCCGTACAGGTCATCCGCAGCGATCTGTTCGGAACGCGCGTCACCCAGCGCGGCTCACGCCGCACGGGGAGCGAAACGCGTCCGCAGCAGACCCGCCAACAAGCGGCCGCACCACCGCAACAACGCCAGCAGCCGGCGCGTCAGCGCCGCGGCGCACCGACCAAACTGGTCGTCTCCGAAGGCTCCCTCACGGGCACCACGGTCGCGCTCCAGGGCCAGACCATCACGCTGGGCCGGGCCCACGATTCAACGATCGTGCTGGACGACGACTACGCGTCCAGTCGGCATGCCAGGATCTACCCCGACCGGGACGGCCAGTGGATCGTCGAGGATCTCGGGTCCACCAACGGCACGTATCTCGACCGGACCCGACTCACCACCCCGACGCCCGTTCCGCTGGGTGCGCCGATCCGTATCGGCAAGACCGTCATCGAGCTGCGGAAGTAGTACGACAATGAGCGAGCGGAGCGAGCGAGCCGCGGCGGTCCTGACCGAGGACGCGGACCGGCTCCCGACCGGAGGGTGGGCAGTGTGGCTCGACAGGACCGGCTGTACCCCGAACCGACGGGCGAGGTGCGCATGAGTCTCTCCTTGCGTTTCGCCGCCGGATCGCACAAGGGCATGATCCGGGAGGGGAACGAGGACTCCGGCTACGCCGGGCCCCGTCTCCTCGCGATCGCCGACGGCATGGGCGGCCAGGCCGCCGGTGAGGTCGCCAGCTCCGAGGTGATTTCCACACTCGTCCAGCTCGACGACGACGTGCCCGGCTCGGACATCCTCACCTCGCTCGGCACCGCCGTGCAGCGGGCCAACGACCAGCTCCGCGTCATGGTCGAGGAGGACCCCCAGCTGGAGGGCATGGGCACCACGCTCACCGCCCTGCTCTGGACGGGCCAGCGCCTCGGCCTGGTGCACGTCGGCGACTCCCGCGCGTACCTGCTGCGCGACGGGCTCCTCACCCAGATCACCCAGGACCACACCTGGGTCCAGCGTCTGGTGGACGAGGGCCGGATCACCGAGGAGGAGGCCACCACCCACCCGCAGCGCTCCCTGCTGATGCGGGCCCTGGGCAGTGGCGACCACGTGGAACCCGACCTCTCCATCCGCGAGGTCCGGGCCGGCGACCGCTACCTGATCTGCTCCGACGGCCTCTCCGGCGTCGTCTCGCACCAGACGATGGAAGAGACGCTCGCCAGCTACCAGGGGCCCCAGGAGACCATCCAGGAGCTCATCCAGCTCGCCCTGCGCGGCGGCGGACCGGACAACATCACCTGCATCGTCGCCGACGTCCTGGACGTCGACAGCAACGACACCCTGGCCGGCCACCTCAGCGACACCCCGGTGATCGTGGGCGCGGTCGCGGAGAACCAGGCGCAGCTCAGCGACGGCGGGGCCATGCAGACCCCGGCCGGACGCGCGGCGGGCCTCGGACGTTCCGTCCCGCCCCCCGCCGGTGGCTTCGGCCCTCCCGGCAGCGGCTCGGACACCGGTTACGGCGAGGGCCCGCACGGCGCCTTCGACTCGTACACCGAGGACGACTTCGTCAAGCCCGGCGGGCGCAGATGGCTCAAGCGGTCGTTGTACGCCGTGCTCGCCCTGGCGATCGTCGGCGGCGGTGTGTACGGCGGCTACCGCTGGACCCAGACCCAGTACTACGTGGGTGCGCAGAACGACAACGTCGCCCTGTTCCGGGGCATCAGCCAGGACCTCGGCTGGATCTCCCTCTCGAAGGTCGAGAAGGACCACCCGGAGATCGAACTCAAGTACCTGCCGCCGTACCAGCGCAAGCAGGTCGAGGAGACGATCGCCGAAGGCAACCTCGCCGACGCCCGACAGAAGGTCGACCAACTGTCGACCCAGGCCACCGCCTGCAAGAAGGACGCTCAGCGCCGAGCGGCCGAGAAGCAGGCCGCGGAGAGCACCGCTTCCGCCGACAAGACCTCCGGTACGGCCTCCGACAAGGAGACCGACAAGGAGACGAAGCCGACCGCAGCGACCCCCACTCCCGGCCCCAGCCTCTCGGAGGAAGAGCAGAAGCTGGTCCCGCAGTGCGGTAAGCAGTAAGGCCGTAGGGGGCCCACAGCACCATGAGCGTTGTCACCAACACGACCACCATCGGCGCGATCGACGCACCGAGCCGCCGCAACACCGAACTGATGCTGATGGTCTTCGCCGTCGCCATCTCGGTGTTCGCGTACGCCAACGTCGGTCTCGCCATCGACGGCAAGCTGCCGTCCGGCATGCTCGGCTACGGCGCCGGGCTCGTACTGCTCGGCGGCGTCGCCCACCTCGTGGTGCGCAAGTTCGCGCCGTACGCCGATCCGCTGCTGCTGCCGCTGGCCACCCTGCTCAACGGCTTGGGGCTGGTACTGATCTGGCGCCTCGACCAGTCGCAGCGGCTGATCCAGGACGCGAAGATCCGGGGGTACACCTACACCCCGGACGCGCCCAAGCAGCTGCTGTACTCGGCGATCGGGGTCGCCTTCTTCGTCGCCGTGCTGATGGTCCTCAAGGACCACCGCGTCCTCCAGCGCTACACGTACATCTCCATGGTCGTGGCCCTGATCCTGCTGATCACGCCGATCTTCTTTCCCGAGGTCAACGGCGCGAAGATCTGGATCAGCCTGGGTCCGTTCTCCATCCAGCCCGGAGAGTTCGCGAAGATCTTCATCGCGATCTTCTTCTCCGGCTATCTCATGGTGAAGCGCGACGCACTCGCTCTGGCGAGCCGGCGCTTCATGGGGATGTACCTGCCCCGCGGTCGTGACCTCGGCCCGATCCTGGCCATCTGGGCGCTGTCGATCCTCATTCTGGTCTTCGAGACTGACCTCGGTACCTCGCTGCTCTTCTTCGGCCTCTTCATCGTCATGCTCTACGTCGCGACCGAGCGGACCAGCTGGATCGTCTTCGGTCTGCTGATGTCGGGGGCGGGCGCGGTCGGTGTCGCGACCTTCGAGCCGCACGTCCAGCAGCGGGTGGACGCGTGGCTGGACCCCTTCAAGGGATTCGGCCAGGGCGGTACCGGCGCGAGCGAGCAGATCGCCCAGTCCCTGATGTCGTTCGGCTCCGGCGGCACCCTCGGTACCGGACTCGGCCAGGGCCACTCGGACCTGATCATGTTCGCGGCCAACGCCGACTTCATCCTCTCCACCGTCGGCGAGGAGCTCGGCCTGGCCGGGATGATGGCTGTCCTGCTGGTCTACGGCCTGATCGTCGAACGCGGTATCCGTACGGCGCTCGCCGCCCGGGACCCGTTCGGCAAGCTCCTGGCGGTCGGCCTCTCCGGCGCCTTCGCCATCCAGGTCTTCGTCGTCGCCGGCGGTGTGATGGGCCTGATCCCGCTCAGCGGTATGACGATGCCGTTCCTGGCGTACGGCGGTTCGTCCGTACTCGCCAACTGGGCGCTGATCGCCATCCTCATCCGGATCAGCGACACCGCGCGCCGTCCGGCCCCCGCCCCCGCCCCCTCGCCCGACGCCGAGATGACCCAGGTGGTCCGCCCGTGAACAAGCCCCTGCGCCGGATCGCGATCTTCTGCGGGGTCCTCATCCTGGCCCTGCTCGTCCGTACGAACTACCTGCAGTACGTCCGCGCCGACGATCTGAACTCGCGCAAGGAGAACCGCCGGGTCCGGATCGAGCGGTACGCCCACGAGCGCGGCGACATCATCGTCGACGGCAAGGCCATCACCGGCTCCGTCGAGACGGACGGCAGCGACTTCAAGTACAAGCGAGTCTGGAAGAACGGGCCCATGTGGGCCCCCGTCACCGGGTACTCCTCGCAGGCCTTCGACTCCACGCAGCTGGAGAACCTCGAGGACGGCATCCTCACCGGCAACGACGACCAGCTCTTCTTCAACCGCACCCTGTCGATGTTCACCGGCGACGAGAAGAAGGGCGGCAACGTCGTCACCACCCTGAACGGTGCCGCGCAGAAGGCCGCCTTCCAGGGACTCGGCAACCTGAAGGGCGCGGCCGTCGCGCTCGACCCGCAGACCGGCGCCATCCTGGCCCTGGCCAGTACGCCGTCCTACGACCCCTCGGCCTTCGCCGGCAACTCCGAGAAGGACTCCGAGGCCCGCGCGAAGCTCCTCGCGGACAAGGACAAGCCCATGCTCAACCGGGCGCTGCGGGAGACCTACCCGCCGGGTTCGACGTTCAAGGTCGTCACCGCTTCCGCCGCCCTGGAGGACGGTCTCTACGACTCCATCGACGAGCCGACCAAGTCCCCGCTTCCCTGGGAGCTGCCGGGAACCTCGCTCCCCCTCAAGAACGAGGGCACCATCCCCTGCGAGAACGCCACGCTCCGTGAGGCGCTGCGCTACTCCTGCAACAGCGTCTTCGGCAAGGTGAGCGCCGACCTCGGCAACAAGAAGATGATCGAGGAAGCCGACAAGTTCGGTTTCAACAAGGAGATCTTCACCCCGGTCCGCGCCGACAAGAGCGTCTTCCCCGAGGACGTCCCGTCGCAGAGCGCCATGGCGGGGATCGGTCAGGCGTCCAACCGTGCCACCCCGCTCCAGATGGCCATGGTGGCCTCCGCCGTCGCCAACGACGGCAAGCTCATGGAGCCGTACATGGTCGCGGCCCGCCAGGCACCGAACACGGACACCATCTACACGGCCGAGCCGAAGCAGATGAGCCAGCCCCTCTCGGCCGCCAACGCCCAGAAGGTCCAGCAGATGATGGAGACCGTCGTCGAGAAGGGCACGGGAACCAACGCCAAGATCGAGGGCGTCACCGTCGGCGGCAAGACCGGTACCGCCCAGCACGGTCTGAACAACAGCGAGAAGCCGTACGCCTGGTTCATCTCGTACGCGAAGACCGACAAGGGCTCCCCGGTCGCCGTCGCGGTCGTGGTCGAGGACGGCAAGGCCAACCGCGACGACATCTCCGGTGGTGGTCTGGCCGCCCCGATCGCGAGGGCCATCATGAAGGCGGTCATCGACAGCAAGTAGCAGGGCCCCGACGCCTGACCGCCAAACCGGACATCGGGATACCGGTCGGATATCGGCTGACGGGTGCGGGCCGAACGCGTCGCGCGTGCCCGGTAGCGTATGCGCGAACAGCGCACCGCCGGACCACACACGGGTGCGGTCGGGACTGACGGAGAGGGCTGGAACAGTGATGGAAGAGCCGCGTCGCCTCGGCGGCCGGTACGAGCTGGGCTCGGTGCTCGGCCGTGGTGGCATGGCCGAGGTCTACCTCGCGCACGACACCCGGCTCGGCCGCACCGTAGCCGTGAAGACGCTCCGGGTCGATCTGGCCCGCGATCCGTCCTTCCAGGCCCGGTTCCGCCGTGAGGCCCAGTCTGCCGCCTCCCTCAACCACCCCGCGATCGTCGCCGTCTACGACACCGGCGAGGACTACGTGGACGGGGTCTCGATCCCGTACATCGTGATGGAGTACGTCGACGGCTCCACGCTCCGGGAGCTCCTGCACTCCGGCCGCAGACTGCTGCCCGAGCGCACCCTGGAGATGACGGTCGGCATCCTCCAGGCGCTGGAGTACTCGCACCGCGCCCAGATCGTGCACCGCGACATCAAGCCGGCCAACGTCATGCTGACGCGCACCGGCCAGGTCAAGGTCATGGACTTCGGCATCGCCCGTGCGATGGGTGACTCCGGCATGACGATGACGCAGACCGCCGCTGTCATCGGCACCGCCCAGTACCTCTCCCCGGAGCAGGCCAAGGGCGAGCAGGTCGACGCCCGCTCCGACCTGTACTCCACCGGCTGCCTGCTGTACGAACTGCTCGCGGTCCGGCCGCCCTTCATCGGGGACTCGCCCGTCGCGGTGGCCTACCAGCACGTCCGCGAGGAACCGCAGCCGCCGAGCAACTTCGACCCCGAGATCACGCCCGAGATGGACGCGATCGTGCTGAAGGCGCTCACCAAGGACCCCGACTACCGCTACCAGTCCGCCGACGAGATGCGCGCCGACATCGAGGCCTGCCTCGACGGCCGCCCCGTCGCCGCGGCCGTCGCCATGGGCGCGGCCGGTTACGGGGGCTACGGCGGTTACGACGGTGGCTACGGCGGCGACCAGCCCACCACCGCCCTGCGCGCCACGGACAACGCCGGCGCCCCGCAGACGTCGATGATGCCGCCGCTCAACCCCGACGACGGCGGCTACGGCCACGACGACCGCCCCGGCCGGCGGCGTCAGCAGAAGAAGAACAACACCTCGACGATCCTCCTCGTGGTGGCGGGCGTGCTCGTGCTGATCGGAGCCATCCTGATCGGCCGCGCCGTCTTCAGCGAGAAGGAGGACCCCGGCACGGTCCCGGTGCCGAACCTGGTCGGCACCACCGTCGCGCAGGCCCAGCGGCTCGCGGACAACTCCACCCTGACCCTCAAGGTCGGCGAGGAGGAGGCGTGCGAGGACCAGGAGAAGGGCAAGATCTGCTCCCAGGATCCGGACGGCGGTGAGCTGAAGAAGAACGACACCGTCACCGTCCACGTCTCCTCCGGTGCGCCCAAGGTCGAGGTCCCGGACGTCACCGAGAAGTCCAAGGACAGCGCCCGCAAGAAGCTCGAGGAGAAGGGCTTCACCGTCAAGGTGGAGAGCCAGGAATCCGACGCGACTCCGGGCACGGTCATCAAGCAGAGCCCGGACGGCGGCTCCGAGGCCGAGAAGGAGTCCGAGGTGACGATCACCGTCGCCGAGGAGAAGCTCATCTCCATGCCGGACGTGTCCACGTCGGGCCGCACCTTCGCACAGGCACAGGCCCAGCTGTCCGCCCTCGGGTTCTCCAACATCTCGCAGGCAGAGACCGACTCGACGGCCCCGGCGGGCACGGTGGTCGAGCAGACCCCGGCGGCCAACACCCAGCAGGCCAAGGACGTCCAGATCGTGCTGAAGGTCTCCAAGGGACCGCCGCAGCCCGAGAAGGTGGCCGTTCCCGAGCTGAAGGGCCAGACGCTCGGCAGCGCCAAGAACCTGCTCGCCCAGGCCGGACTGCAGCTCGGCAGCGTGGACGGCTCGTCCGACGACAACGCCATGGTGATCAACACCGACCCGGGCACCGGCGCCCAGGTCGACAAGAACAGCGCGGTCAACGTGAAGACGCTCGGCGGCGGCGGAGAGGGCCTCATCGGCAACATGGGGCACTGACCCCCGCCCGCCCGTGCAGGGGCCCGAACCACCTGAAGTGGTCCGGGCCCCTGCGTATGTTCTACGGGTGATGCACCGGAATCACGGTGACTCCGCGGCGCATGCGAAGCGGCTCGCGGTCGGTGCGGCTCGCGGTCGGTGCGGCTCGCGGTCAGCGCAGCTCGGCCGGGGGTGTCCGGTCCTCGTCGACCTTCTCCGTACGCTCCAGCTCGCCCCAGACGATGTACCGGTACTTCGAGGTGTAGACGGGCGTACAGGTCGTCAGGGTGATGTAGTGGCCGGGCTTGGTCACGCCCGCCTCTTTCGGCACCTGCTGGAGCACGTCCACGTTGTACTTCGTGGTCTCCGGGAGGGTCTTGAAGACCTTGTAGACGTACCAGGTGTCCTGGGTCTCGAAGACGATCGCGTCACCGTCGTGCAGCTTGTCGATGTTGTGGAACTTCGCGCCGTGACCGTCCCGGTGGGCGGCGAGCGTGAAGTTCCCCGGGTCGTCCGACGGCAGTGCGGCCGGCACCGGATCGGTGTAGTAGCCGGCGACGCCGTCGTTGAGGACGGAGGTGTCGGTGCCCTTCTTGACCAGCACCTCGCCGTTCTTCATGGCCGGCACGTGCAGGAAGCCGATGCCGCCCCCGGTGTTCAGCTCACCCGGTCCGGTGGCACCTCTCCAGCCGTCGCGGACGGCGTGGCTCTGCTTGTCGGCCTCGTGGTCGGCCACCACGTTGGTCCACCACAGGGAGTACGCGACGAAGAGGCCGAGCACCAGCCCCGCGGTGATGAGGAGTTCGCCGAAGATACTGACGGCCGCCGCGACCGGATGCCGCACGGTCCCCTCCGTCGCGGGAGGGGGCGCGGGTCCGTCGGCCCGCGCTTCGTACTCGGTCCTCGTCGCCACCGCAACCGTCCCTTGTCGTGGGGTTGTTCGTCGTCGGGACCGTTCCGCCCGCGAGCGCACTGCCGTCAGTCCAGGAGAGCGTCGGGCTTGCCCTTGCTCCGCGGCCGCTCGTCGACCATCTTGCCCCAGACGATCAGACGGTAGGTACTGGTGAACTCCGGCGTACACGTCGTCAGAGTGATGTACCGGCCGGGCGCGGTGAACCCGGATCCGGGAGGCACCGGGCTGATCACCGACACGTTGGACGGCGAGGTCTGCGCGAGGGTCTTCGTCATCTCGTACGTGTAGTAAGCGTCCTGGGTCTCGACCACGACCTTGTCGCCCGGGGTCAGCTTGTTGACGTAACGGAACGGCTCACCATGGGTGTTGCGGTGACCGGCCAGCGCGAAGTTGCCCCGGTCGTCCGAGGGCATCGCGGTCTTCAGCGCTCCCTCGCCGTAGTGGCCGACCATGCCCCGGTCGAGCACCTTCTCCTTGCTGGTGCCCTCCGCGATGGGCGCGACGACGTCGAGTTTCGGGATGTGGATGATCGCGAAACCCTGGCCGGGCGCGAAGGTCCCGGGGTCCCGCTCCCCGGCCGCCCACTGGTCCTGGATCTTGTGGGTCTCCTGACCCGCGATCCGGTCCGCCCGGATGTTGGTCCACCAGAGCTGGTAGCCGACGAAGAGCAGCATCAGCACGCCGAGCGATATGAAGAGTTCACCGACGACCCGGCTGACGACCACGGCCGGACTGTCCTTGGCCGCGCGGGCCGCCCTGCGGGCCTCCACCCGCGACATCGGCTTCGCCGGCTCCCTGCCCCCCGGTCCCCCGGCCGGGCCGTTCCCGCCGGACGGGGCCGGCTGCTGGGGCGCCCTGCGGCGCCCGTCCGCCTTGGCCGCCCGCCGCCGCTCCGCCCGGCCGCCCGGCACCGGTACGTCCCGGGGAACGCCCTCCGCACGGTCGGGGACCACCCTCCGCAGGGCGACGGTCTCGTCGTGCGGCGGGAGTTGGCCCTCGGTATCCCCCGGTACGTCCAGCGGTGGCACGACGGTGGTCGCCGCCTCGTCCGGGAACCCGCCGGAGCCCGACGCCGTGGGGCCGGTCGGCCGGGCGGGACCGGACACGGCGGACGGCTGCTCCTGTCCGTACCAGTCGCGGCGGTAGCCCTCCGGGTCGTACCACTCGCCGGGCTCACCGGGGTGCGGGAGACCCTCCTGCGGCCCGTACGGGGCCTGTTGGGGGTTCGGGTGCGGATGGGGGCGGACGGGCTGCGGCGGGGGCTGTGGCCGCCCCGTACGGGCGCGCAGGGAACTCTCCACCACCACGCCCTCCACCACGCGTCCCCCGGCGGGAGGGCGTTCGGCGTGAAGTCGCTCGCCCTGCGGCCGGCTTCCGGACCGGGAGCGCTCGGGCGGCGGACCGCCCGGCGCGCTCTGGGCCGGGCCGTCCCCGGCGTGGCGGCCCCGGGGCGGGGCGTAGCCGCCCGGCAACGGGTCGTTCAACGGGTCCGCCAGCCGGCCCACCGCGTCCTCGAACGAACCGTCCGTCCCGCGTCCGGGCGGGTACTCCTGCCCGGCGTCCTGCTCGGGACGGAGTGCGGTCACGCGACGGCCTTGCCCACCACCGGCGTGAGCCCCGCCGATCTGTCGACCGCGCCAGGGTCGCCGCACCGGACGAGCCAGTTGGCCAGCATCAGGTGGCCGTGCTCGGTGAGCACCGACTCGGGGTGGAACTGCACTCCCTCGACCGGCAGCTCGCGGTGGCGCAGTCCCATGACGATGCCGTCGGCCGTGCGCGCCGTGACCTCCAGCTCGGCCGGGAACGCGGAGGGTTCGGCGGCCAGCGAGTGGTAGCGGGTGGCGGTGAAGGGGGACGGCAGACCCGCGAAGACGCCCTGCCCGTCGTGGGACACCGGCGAGGTCTTGCCGTGCAGCAGCTCCGGCGCCCGGTTCACGACCCCGCCGTACGCCACGGCCATCGCCTGCATGCCGAGGCAGACGCCGAAGACCGGAACGCCCGTCGACGCGCAGTGGCGCACCATGTCGATGCAGACACCGGCCTGTTCGGGAGCGCCGGGGCCGGGCGAAAGCAGGACGCCGTCGAAACCGTCCTGGGCGTGGGCGGTGGTGACCTCGTCGTTGCGGACCACCTCGCACTCCGCGCCGAGCTGGTAGAGGTACTGCACGAGGTTGAAGACGAAGCTGTCGTAGTTGTCCACGACCAGAATGCGTGCGCTCACTGCCCTGCCTCCGCTCCGGCGCTCTGGCCGTCCACCGTCACGTCGCCGAACGGGAGCAGCGGCTCCGCCCAGGGGAAGACGTACTGGAAGAGTGCGTAGACGACTGCCAGGACGAGCACGAGCGCGATGATTCCCCGCACCAGCGCGTTGCCCGGCAGATGGCGCCAGATCCAGCCGTACATGCTGCCCCTCCATTCGGTTCGGGACCAGACTAAAGGTCGGGGGCCCGGACGTGGGGCAGCTGTGGAAAGCCACAGGGGGCCGGCGGAGGGACGGCCTCCGTCATGCCCGGGAGCCGCCGTTACGCGGCGGGCTGCGCGTAGTGGAGATCGATCGTGCCGGAGTACGCCGGCAGGGTCGTGCGGCTGTTCTCGTCGAGCTCCCAGCCGAGCCCGTAGGCCTTCACGTACAGCTGGTAGTTCTGCAGCGCCGTGGAGGCGTCGAGCGCCTTGCGGAGCTTGCCGGGATCACCCACGGCGGTGACCTTGTACGGGGGCGAGTAGACACGGCCCTGGAGGATCAGGGTGTTGCCCACGCAGCGGACGGCACTGGTGGAGATGAGCCGTTGGTCCATGACCTGGATGCCCTCTGCGCCGCCGTCCCAGAGCGCGTTGACGACGGCCTGCAGGTCCTGCTGGTGGATCACCAGGTCGTTGGGCTGGGGCTCCGGGTAACCGGGGTTCGCGGTGGCGTCGGGCGGGGCGTCGTCGAGCGTCACGCTGACCGACTTGCCGGTGATCGCCGTGGTACCCGCCGACTTCTCCAGCATTCTGCGCCGGGCGTCCTCGGCCTCGGTGCTGCCGTCGTCGCGCTGGGCGAGCGCGTCGATCCGCGCGCGCACGGCCGCGTTGGAGTCGGTCAGCAATCCGTTCTTGTCGCTCCGCTCACCGATGAGGTCGGAGAGCTTGAGCAGGGAGGAGTCGCTGCGGATGTTGGTGCCCTTGGCCGTGTTGGCACTCGTCACGAAGATCAGACCGGCGAGCGCGAAGACGGCAGCGGTGAGCAGCCGGACCGGCCGCTTCGAGGTGCGTCGGGCCGCCTCTTCGGGAGAATCCGCGAGATTGCTCAACGTACCCTTATCTCATCAGGCGCCATGGAAGCACTACGCTAACGGACGCCCGGGGGAGGCAGCTTCCCCCCAGCGCCCTCGGGCGCGAGCCAAAGATCACTGCGCGGTCACGCAGCGCATCGACAGGAGCGTTCCTCGTGCCGAAGTCACGTATCCGCAAGAAGGCCGGCTTCACGCCCATCGCGGCGAACCAGGCGACCACCATCAAGCTGGGCAATCGCGGGTGGATCGCTCCGGTGATGCTGGGGCTCTTCCTCATCGGTCTCGCCTGGATCGTCCTGTTCTACGTGACCGACGGCTCGCTCCCCATCGAGGCGCTCCACAACTGGAACATCGTGGTCGGCTTCGGGCTCATCGGCGGCGGCTTCGCCGTCTCCACGCAGTGGAAGTAGTCCGCTGACCCGGCTGCCCCCCTGCTCCTGCCGCCCCGCCCGACCCTGAAGGCCGCACCACCCGGGATCACCGGTGGCGGAACCCGTGCGCCCGCGGTGTCCGACCGGCCTTCCGGGTGGCCGCGCCCGCCCACGGGCCCCGACCGCAAACCCCGGCCGGCAGCTCTGCCCGCAAGCCCTGCCCTGAAGTTACCCACAGAGTTATCCACAGGCAGGGGAAAAGGTCAGACGATCTGTGGATAACCAAGGTCGAAGTTGACGCCGGTGTGACTACAGCCTCCCTCATCGAGGGAGGCTGTAGGGCCTTTCCGGACCAGAAATACCCTGTTCAGCGACAGCACGAACAGGCGTGCCCACTCTGTGCTGCCTCACAGTCCCGCTCTGTGGATAACCTCGCCCCAGGAGTGGACAGAATGTGTCAGGTCAGCGCCGCAGTGCGAGCAAGAACGATCACAACCGACACCACCAACACCAGCGCACAGGCCCCGAACTGCACCAGGTTCCGCCGCGCGCGGGGTGCGTGCACCAGGGCGACGGCGATGAGCGTGCCGGCGACCAGGCCACCCAGATGGGCCTGCCATGCGACGCCGGGCCGCAGGCTGAAGAGCACGTTCAGCGCCAGGATGACGAGGGCCGGCCGCAGGTCGTAGTTCATCCGCCGCATGAGCACGACGGTGGCGCCCAAAAGACCGAAGACGGCCCCCGACGCTCCCAGGGACCCCTGGTTCTGCGCGCTCATCCAGTAGGTGACCGCGCTGCCCGCCAGCCCCGACAGCAGGTAGAGCGCCAGAAAGCGGAGCCGACCGAGCGCTGCCTCCAGAGGCCCGCCCAGCCACCACAGCCCCAGCAAGTTGAAGGCGATGTGCAGCAGCTCCTCGTGGAGGAAGACCGAGGTGAGCAGGCGGTACCACTGGCCCTCGGCGACACCCGTCAAGCCGCCGGGGAACGGCTGGGGGTCCCAGGCACGGCCCACCAGCATCAGGTCCTCGACCAGCCACGACCTGCCGGTCAGCCACACAGCGGCGAAGACCGCCACATTGATCGCGAGCAGGATCTTCGTGACCAGCCGGGGATCGGCCGCCACCGCGCCTCCGGTGAGCGTACGAGGCCGCGCGGCGGCCGGGTGGTGGCCCGTACCCGCTCCGCTCCGGACGCACTCCGGGCAGTGGAAACCCACGGAGGCACTGATCATGCACTCGGTGCAGATGGGCCGCTCGCACCGGGTGCAGCGGATTCCGGTCCTGCGGTCCGGATGGCGGTAGCAGTACCGCGTCGCCCCGTCCCCTTCGGACGGGTCGCGGTCTGCTGGCGGCTGCTGATCCATCGGCCTCGACCTCTCGGTCCGTCGCTGCCAGTCCTGTCACTGCCAGTCCTGGTCCGTTATGTAACCGTACGGACCAACACCCCCGATGGTTCCCCGCGCGGAGAACATCGCGGGACGGACGGACGAACGGGCGGACGGGCGGGCGGGCGGTCGGACCGGCGGCGCGGCTCCGCGGCTCAGCGGCTCAGCGGCTCAGCGGCTCAACGCAGCTCGACCACGACCGACTCCAGTACGACGTCCTGAAGCGGCCGGTTCGTCCGCGGGTTCGCCGGGAGCGACGCGATCGCGTCCACGACCTTGCGGCCGGCGGCACCCGGAACCTCACCGAAGATCGTGTGCTTGCCCGTCAGCCACGCGGTGGGCGAAACGGTCAGGAAGAACTGCGAACCATTGGTGCCCGGTCCGGCATTGGCCATGGCCAGCAGATAGGGACGGGTGAACGCGAGGTCGGGATGGAACTCGTCCGGGAACTCGTATCCGGGCCCACCGGTGCCGTTCCCCAGCGGATCTCCGCCCTGGATCATGAAGTTCTCCAGGACCCGGTGGAAGACCGTTCCGTCGTAGAGCCGGCCGGCGGACCGGGTGCCCGTCGCCGGGTGGGTCCACTCACGGGCACCGGTGGCGAGGTCGACGAAGTTCCGGACGGTCCTGGGGGCGTGGTTCGACAGAAGCCGGATCTCGATGTCGCCCTGGCTCGTCCTCAGGGTGGCGTACAGCTGCTCGGCCACGGTCTGCCTTCCATCGATCCTCGGTCTGCGCGGTGAAACTCCCCGATCCTCGCACGGCGGGCTTCCCCTGCGGAGTGGCCGCGGAGGCCGCTTCTCCCCGTGCCCCGTCCGGGAGCTTCGCCGGGACACACCCCTGCGGGCAGGCGGCCGTGCGGCGCGCCCCCACCTGAACCGTGGCATCGTCGTCCACGCACTCCATGATTCGGATTCATCGCATGTGTCCCATGACCCGGATGCCCGTTCCGCATGCCGCGCAGAACCTCCGCAGGCATGATTTCGGCATGGGCGGACAGGCGGAGTACCTACCCGCCACCAAGGAGGAGGATCCCGTGACCCGCATTGACAGCGTGCGCGCCGCAACCGACTCGGCGAAGGAAAGCGCGCAGCACGCCGCGGAAGCGGTGGCGCCCTACGCCGACACAGCCAAGATCCAGGCCGCGCACTACGCCAACGAGGCTCGTGCGCGTCTCGCACCCAAGGTGTCGGCTGCGGCGCAGCAGGCCCGCGTGCAGTACGTCGCGCATGTCGCGCCGCGTATCGACCAGGCTCTGGCCCACGTCCCCCCGAAGGTCGACGACGTGGCCCGGGGCGCCGCCGTACGGACCCGCAAGGCGGCCAAGAACGCGGCCGAGTACACGATGCCCCGCTTCGAGTACGCGGTGGCGGCGGCCACCCCTGTCGCCGAGGAGGCCCAGGTACGCAGCGCAGCGGCTCTGGCCGCCCTGCGCGGACAGGTCACCGCCAAGGACATCAACCGGCTCGCCAGGAAGAACGCCCGCCGGGCGAAGACCGGTCGATTCGTCAAGGGATTCCTCGTCCTCTCGATGGCCGCCGGGGGCGCCTACGCCGCCTGGCGCTGGTGGGACCGGCAGGCCAACCCGGACTGGCTGGTGGAGCCGTCGGAGCCCACCGAGGTCGGGGACGCCCAGGCGCCCCTGCCCTCGGTCGACGGCACTGACCTGGACCCCGACGTCAGGGCGAAGCAGGCTGAGGCGGAGGCCGGTGGCCCGGAAGGGAAGAACGGCCCCGATCGGCTCTGAGCCGTACGCCCGAATCCTCCTCCGCGCCGTCCCGTGTTTCACGTGAAACGGCGCGCTCCCCCTCTCGCTCAGTGCTCCAGAGTCTCCGCCTCATCGAGGGGCGTCGGACGACCACAGCGTCGTCCGACGCCCCTCGGGCGTATCCGCCCGCGCCCCCCTCCGGTCTCCCCCCGCGCCCCCTCCGGTCTCCTCCCCGCGGCCCCCTCCGGTCTCCTCCCCGCGAGCCCTCCGGCCTCCTCCCCGCGAGCCCTCCCGGAGCGCGTCTCCGGCACGGCGGGCAGATGCCCCGACGCGCGGATGCGTGGCGTCGCAGACCATGATTCGCTGGCCGGGTGCCCTTCCGTTCCTCTCCGCACGCCTCCCCACCGGAATCCGATCCGGTCTCCCCTCCCCACGGGAGCGGGCTCTTCCGGCGGCAGCCTCAGTTGGACCGGGCGCTGGTGGTGATCCTCGGCCGGCCGCGCCGCCGGCTCGGCTGGCTGCTGCCCCTCGCGCTGCTCGTGGTCGTCTGCTTCGCCGACTGGAACACTTCCGGCGACTTCCGGGTGCTCTCGTGGCTCGTGGTGGTCCCGGTCGTGGCCGCCGCTCTCTGCCCGGTCGGCACCACCGCGCTCTTCGCGGTCGCCGCGGTGGTCGCCTACGCCGTGGTCGACCAGGCGTGGGAGCACGAGTTCCGCGCGGGCCTGCCCGACTTCATCCTCGTCTCCACGGGTGGGCTGCTCGCCGTCGCGGCAGCCTGGCTGCGCCGCCGGGGGGAGCGGCGCGCGCTCTCCGTCCAGAACGTCGCGGATACCACGCGGGCAACCGTGATCCGGCCGCTCCCGCCCAGCTGGGGCGGCTTGCTCCATGCGCACATCTACCTGCCCGCCGACGCGGAAGCCCGGCTCGGCGGCGACTTCTACGACATCCAGCCGAGCCCTTGGGGAACCCGGGCCCTCCTGGGTGACGTACAGGGCAAGGGCCTCGGCGCCGTCGCGGTGGCCGCCAACCTGCTGGGCACCTTCCGCGAGGCGGGGTTCCACCAACCGGACCTACGGGTGGTGGCCGAGCGCATGGAGATCAGGATGGAGCGCAACCGGCTGTACGAGCAGGCGATGGGCTACAAGGACGGCGACCGGTTCGCCACCGCCGTCCTGCTGGACTTTCCGCCGCCCGGTTCGGCCGACGGGTACATCGACGTCATCAACTTCGGCCATGATCCGCCCTTTGCGGTCAGCGCACGTGGGGTCCGCCGACTGGACGCCGACAGCAGCCGGCTCCCGCTCGGCCTCAGCGAGCTGGCCGCGGTGTCGGAGCGGTCCGCGGGGCCGTACCGGGTACCCGTCGCGGAGGACGAGACCCTGCTGCTCACCACGGACGGGGTGACCGAGGCCCGGGACCGGGCGGGCGATTTCTTCCCGCTGGCCGAGGCGCTGGAGGCGGCCGTGGCCGAGGACCCGCAGCTCGCCGATTCCCCGTACCGCCTGGTCAGGGCGGTACGGGACCGGATGCTGCGGCACGTCTACGGACGGCTCCATGACGACACCACGATCTTCGCCGTACGGATTGCGGCTCCTTCCGCGGAGTCCGTCCCGTCGGTGCTGTCCCTCACCCGGTGGACGGAGATCTCCCCGTCCACCACCGCCCTGCCCGGCCGCCAGGACTCCACCGAGCCGCCCGGCTGACACCCCCCTGCGGCAGCACCGCCGGAGACACCACCGCCGGAGACGGCACCGAGACCGGTGGCGCGCCGGAGCGCGCGGCACACCTCTCGGAGTGTCCCGGCATCTGGGTGTGCCCGAGCTCGCCCGCGTCTCCCCGGGGCCCCGGCACCGCACCGCAGTCCGCCGATGACGATCCTCGCCCGGATGCCGTGCGAGACGTGGGCGTAGCGGAAGCCGGGGACCATACGGAGCACCGCCGCGGGCCGGACGCTGCCCGAGCCCGGTCCGCCGCCTCCGCATGCGCCTCGGTGACGCGTTCGTCGTCGAGCAGCCGGGTCACGGCGTGGTCCCGCGGCCCTCCGGGGGAGTCCGCCGCGTTCGACGAGCCGCCCACGGGCCGGACGGCCCTCCGACCGGATGTGCCGGAAGGCGTCCTCGCGGGTCCCGTCGCGGCACGAGGGGGGAGGGAGGATGTCGGGGGCGCATGTCTCCGGCACACGGCACAGAGACGCCCGTGGACGGGGTGGGGGCAGGACCAGGCCGGGCGGGCCACGACCGCGTACGAGAAGCGAGAGCCTCCCGGCCGAGATGAGGAGTGCGACGAACTCCGCGCTCTGCGGTGGGTGCACCCCGAGGAAGACTCCGGCTGACCAGAGGGGACGCTAACGCAGCGTTCTTTCATCTCACTGTCGGCGGGTGTCAGCGCTGGATGCCGCGGCGGATACCGGCGGATACCGGCGGATACCGGCGGCGGCCACCGGGTGGTCCGGGCCTGAGCGCCGATGGCCGGTCTGAGGGACGGGATCGTCCGGAGCTGCGAGTGCCGGAGCTGCGAGTGCCGGAGACGCCGTGCTCCGGCCCGCTGCTGGAGCAGCCGCCTTGGTGGGGACCACCGATCGGGTCCTGCTCCTCCACGGCAGCGCCAGTGGACCGGACTCCGCGGAGGCAGGGTCCTGACCGGTGGTCGGAGCTTGGTGGCCGGAACCCGGTGGTGGGTGGTCGGAGCTCGGCGCTCGGTGCTCGGTGGCCCGTCCGGTTCGGCGGATGCATGCAGGGCCACAGGGCTCAGGAGAACCGCAGCAAGGCAACGCCCCCCTGTGCGGGACTCGCTCCATCGAGCCCCGCACAGGGGGGCGTTGGGGGCACCGCGTCCACACGTCCGCGTCAGCGCGTCATCACGATTCCGAGGGGGCCGTCGATGAGGCCGGTCCACTGGCTCGAAGGGGTCGAGGACGCGGAAGTTCGAGGGACCGGACGGCCCGCATCAGGGGCGAAGCCCTTCAGGTGGGCGGCGAGGGGCGCCTGCGGGTCACTGGGAAGTGGTGTGGGTGGGTCGCATCACCAGCACCACACGGCGCTCTGCGTCACTGACCGGGGCCTCGTACTCCAGACCGTACCGCTGGGCGAGGACGTCGAAGAAAGCGCCGTCGGTGTCCGGTTCGATGCGCTCGATCACGCCGCGCACCTCCAGATAGCGGTAGGGGTGGTCAGGGTCGTTCACCGAGATGGAGACCTGCGGGTCGGCTGCGACGTTCTTGTGCTTGCGGCGGTCGGTGCTCGTGGTGAAGCGCAGGAACTCGCCGTCCCATATCGCCCAGACCGGGTTGACGTGCGGGATTCCGCGCGGGCCCGTGGTGGCGAGGTGGACGAAGAGCGGACGTGTGAGCAGGTCGAGGTGGCTCTCAGGAATCGTCATGGTGTTGAACGTTATCAATCCTTTGACGATACTCAACCCCGTATGCTCAATACGTGACCATGCCCCCCGAGGATCGCCTCGGCCTCGACATCAAGCGCGCCGAACAGGAGCTCATCGCCGCCAAGAGCGCCGTGATGAAGACGGCCGGGCTGACGGTTCCGCAGTACGCGGCACTGCTGGGGCTGAACGGATCGCCCGGCATCTCCGCAGCCGCGCTGGCGCGGGCCTGTCTGGTGACCCCGCAGGCGATGAACGTAGTACTGAAGAACCTCCACGAGCGTGGCCTCGTCGCGCGCACCCCGCACCCCTGGCACCGCAACGTACTGGAGACGCAACTGACCCGGAAGGGGATCGAGGCGTTCGAGGCCGCCGATGTGCGCGCCGTGGAGATCGAGCGGCGCATCTCGGACCAGTTCAGCCCGGAGGAAAGGGAGTTGCTCCGGTCGCTGCTCGCACGGGCCGTTTCGGCAATCCGCGACGACGCCGTGTGACGCGCATCGACTCCACCCGGATGGCGCGCTCTCTCTTGACCTGCGAGAACGCTGCGAAAACGCCGGAGGACCGGGACAAGAGCCCCCTTTCGTCCCCCCCGCACCGGATCGCTCGGACCGAATCGCTCGCACCGGATCGCTCGCACCGGATCGCTCGCCCCGGCCATCCTCAACGACGGGGACGGGCCGCCCCGGCCGGGGCCGGGAGGGCTGCGGGAGAGCGAAGCGCGGCAGCGCGCCCCGGGACTCCCGGAGAACCGAGCCCCCGACTGCCGCTCGCCAGCACGGGAGACGGGGATGAAAAAGACCCCTCTGACTGCATTTCTGCGGGTCAAAGGGGTCTTACGGGGTGGAGCCTAGGAGATTCGAACTCCTGACATCTGCCTTGCAAAGGCAGCGCTCTACCAACTGAGCTAAGGCCCCGAACAACAAACGCCGCCGTCCACGATTCGTACGCGGGGCGCCCGTCGCAGACCAGAGTACCGGGTCCGGGCAGGTTTCCCACAAAGAGATGGGGACTCCCGGGGGACGACCACTCTCCGTAAGATGTCCGACTAGGTTCGCAGCAGCGAAGGGGAGGCGTGATGGACGCAGCGCAGCAAGAGGCCACCGCAAGAGCCAGGGAACTCCAGCGCAGTTGGTACGGGGAGCCGCTCGGCGCGCTCTTCCGCCGACTGATAGATGATCTTGGCCTGAACCAGGCCCGGCTCGCGGCCGTACTCGGGCTGTCCGCACCCATGCTCTCCCAGCTGATGAGCGGCCAGCGGGCCAAGATCGGCAACCCCGCGGTGGTCCAGCGCGTCCAGGCGCTCCAGGAACTCGCGGTCCAGGTCGCGGACGGCAGCGTCAGCGCGGGCGAGGCCACCGACCGGATGGACCAGGTCAAGAAGTCCCAAGGAGGATCGGTTCTGTCCAGCACCGGCCAGACCACGACCACCGGCGGAGCACCCACCGTCCGCCGTGTCGTCCGCGAGATCCAGTCGCTGCTGCGGTCGGTCTCGGCGGCCGGCGACATCATCGACGCGGCCGACTCCCTCGCCCCGACCCACCCCGAACTGGCAGAGTTCCTCCGGGTGTACGGCGCGGGCCGCACCGCGGACGCCGTCGCGCACTACGAGGGACACCAGAACTAGCGCCGCGACCGGCACAGCTCGCCGGGAGCGGCACAGCAGCGCCAGGCGCAGCCGCACACCGGTGCCAGGGGCTCACCCGATGTCCTGGCACCGGCACGCGTCCGGAGTTCCGGCACTCGGCACCATCCGGCACAGGACTGGGAGCGGACACAGCGCAATGGGTGAGGTATTCGCCGGCCGGTACGAACTGGTCGATCCGATCGGACGCGGCGGCGTGGGCGCCGTCTGGCGCGCGTGGGACCACCGGCGCCGCAGGTACGTCGCGGCCAAGGTGCTCCAGCAGAGCGACGCGCACACGCTCCTGCGCTTCGTGCGCGAGCAGGCGCTGCGCATCGAGCATCCCCATGTGCTCGCGCCCGCCAGCTGGGCGGCCGACGACGACAAGGTCCTGTTCACCATGGATCTGGTCAGCGGGGGTTCCCTGGCCCATGTCATCGGGGACTACGGGCCGTTGCCGCCCCGCTTCGTCTCTCTCCTGCTCGACCAGCTGCTCTCGGGGCTGTCGACCGTGCACGCCGAGGGCGTGGTCCACCGCGACATCAAACCCGCCAACATCCTCATGGAAGCGACCGGTTCGGGGCGCCCGCACCTCCGGCTGTCGGATTTCGGCATCTCGATGCGCAAGGGCGAACCCCGGCTGACCGAGACCAACTACGTGGTCGGCACCCCGGGTTACTTCGCTCCGGAACAGATGCTGGGCGCCGAGCCCGACTTCCCCGCCGACCTCTTCGCGGTGGGGCTCGTCGCGCTCTACCTCCTCCACGGCCGGAAGCCCGACTCGCGGGCGATCGTCGAGCACTTCGTCGCCCACGGCACCCCCGGCGCCCCACAGGGCGTACCCGAGCCCCTCTGGCAGGTGCTCGCCGGGCTGCTCCAACCCGACCCGCAGGCCCGTTTCCGTACCGCGAACGGGGCCCGCAAGGCGTTGGCCGCGGCTGTGGAGATGCTGCCGGAGGCTCCTGCCGACGAGGATCCCGTGGAGGTGTTCGATCAGATCGGGCCACTCCCGGACGGGTTCGGCCCGGACGGTCCGCTCAGCGGTCCGCTCAGCGGTCCGCCGACGGCCCTCCAGGCACCGCCGTACGCTGCGGGGAGTGCCGGACCCGGCCAACTCCCGCACCAGGAACCCGCGGCGGCCCACCAGCCCCCTGGGCAGCTTCCGGTGTCCATGCCGCCTCCGGTATCGATGTCGCCTCCGGTGTCCATGTCGGAGACCGGCAGCTTCCATCTGGCGCCCCCGCCGCCCCGGCACCCCGGCCCCGACCCGGCGCGGGCCCAGGCCCCTGCCCCGTCGCCGCCCCCCACCGGCACCGAGACCGCCCCGCTGCCCCACCGGCCCGCGCCGACACGCGGCTACACGGCTCCCCACGGCTATCCCGCGGGCCCGGCGGAAACAGCCCCCGCACCCACCGGCCTCCCGGCCCGTACGCCGCGTCCCGGGCCGTCCCGGAAGGTGGCGGTTCCGGTCCTGCTGGTCGCGCTGCTCTGCTTCGCCGTGGGCATCTGGGCCCTCATTCAGGCCTGACAGCGGGCGAGTTCACCGAGCGCCAGGCCACTACCGAGCTTGCGGCGGCTCTCCGTACGGCGAGGGCTGCCGGGCGGTCCCTCCGGAAGCCGCCGGCACCCCCGCTCCCTGCCCGCGCCGGGCCAGCAGCGTCCAGACGCCCAGGCCCAGCACCAGCACCGTCCCCGCGCCGATCCCGGCCACTCCGACCAGCCGCATGGTCGCGCTCCTCGCGGCCTCGGGTGCACTCCGGCCGCTGCGCGCCATGTCCCGGTCGTCGTCGCTGACTCCGAAGATCCCGGCCGCACCGGCGTACGGAGACCCCTGCGCCTCGTTCTTCACCTGGACGGTCAGGGTCAGCTTGATCGGCCCGGCGCCGTACTCCTCCGCGACCTTCGGGCTCAGCCCGACCGACACGTAGTACCAACCGGCGAAGCGCATGGCCGAGATGTTGGTCGCCGAGGCGTAGCGGTTGCTCCAGCCGACCGGGGGAAGCGGGTCGAGGGAGACGGAAGCGGGCCTTCCGGAGTACGAGAGGACGGCTCCCTCCACGTGCCCGCGCGCCGGGTTCGCCAGCGAGAGGGAGAGCGCGTTGCCGAGGAAAGTGGTCGAGGCGTTGTTGTTGCTCAGCTCGGCGGTGACGAAGAGCTGCTGCCCCCAGTCCACCGGAACCCGGTAGAAGAGGGTCTGACCGGGCGATACGGAGTCCTTCCACTCGCCCGGTTCCAGACCGGTCGCGTCGTAGAAGCCGGTGCCGCCGGACCGGGCGGCGCGGGGGGCCGACGTGGGCAGCGGGGCGGGCGGCTCGGAAGCGAACTCCGAGGGTGCCGTGGTGGGTTGGGAACCGGCTGCCTTCAGTGCGGGCTCGACGTCGTGGCGGATCTCCAGGTCCCACACCTCGGGGGAGGAGGTCTCCTTGCCCTTGCGCTCGATCAGGACGTCGTACGCCCCCGCCTCCTGGCAGTACGAATTCCCCTCCTTGACGGTGCGGACCGCGTACGCCGACATCGGGCGCGCGAACTCCGCCGAGCCGACGAAGGCGTCCTCCGCACCGCACTGCGTGTCGTTGCGGTCACGGATGGAGACGGTGATCCCGTCGCCGTAGGCGACTTCGCCCTCCGGAGTCCTGGGCACCACGACCGCCGAGACGTACGCGTTCGAGGTGGCGTCCAGGTTCACCCGGTAGTAGAGCTTCTCCCCGGGCCCGATCGAGCTGCGGTAGACCGAACCGGCGTCCAGCACCGGTGCGTCGGCGTTCGCCACCCTCCCGGTCACCCGCTTCGCGCCCGGATCGAAGGCGTACGGGGCCGGGTCGCGCGCGTACGCGGGCCCGGAGAGCGCCAGTACCGCACACACTGCGGCGACGGCCGCCGACGCCGCCCGGACGCCCCTGCCGATCTGCCTCTTCACGCGCTCCCCCTCGTCGTCCCGGCGACCGCCCCGCGCCCGGGTTGCCCCTGCACGGACCCCGCGCCGACGCCACCGGAGCGCCCGTCGCCACGGCGGTCGCGATGCGCGTCCATCCTGCCCCGGGGGCCCCTCCGCTGTCTGCGAGCACCGCGGATCGTTGCCGTTTCCGGGCAACGGGCCGGGCGGCGGGCCGGGCGGCGGAACCGGGCGACGGGCCACGGGCCGGAGAGCGGACCCGGGCAGCGGACCCGGGCAGCGGGCAGCGAGCAACTGAGGGGCCCCGGACAGCACGAAGCCCCGGCCGCCAGGCGGCCGGGGCTTCTCACAGACTGCGTCGTCTCACACGCCCGAACCTGCGGGCACGGAGTCGGTCGCCTCCGTCCACAGATCCTGCTCGGCGCGATCCGCCTGGATCTGGCGGTACACGAGGAGCCCGCCGATGGCGGCCAGTGCGACCAGGAGAAGCTTCTTCACCGCGCTACCTCGTCTTTCCTAGGTTCTAAGGGACTTCTGCCGCCCGACTATACACACCGGCCGATACCGATCGGTGACCTGCCCGGGACCCTGCCCAAGGCCCCGCATCGGGCGATCCCCGAGGCCGGCGGAACCCCCGGACCGCACCCGGACCACACCCGGGCCACACCCTCCGACGCCCCCCTCGGGAGGTCCCGGAGCGTTCCACCAGCCCGGTTGCACCATACGAGTGGTGTTCATCAGAAGATCGGCGCACCGGTGGCGTCGCTCCCAGAAATGCGCTTCCTCATCCACATCATCAGAAAGGTAAGCAAACCGGACCACCTGAAAGTGAGGGGCCATGAGCGCCTTCAAGGTCAAGAACCTCTGGACAGCCTTCATCACCGCCTTCTTCGCCCTCCTCGCCTCCCTCGGCCTCGCCGCGGCGAACGCCTCGGCCACGGAGCAGCAGCCGACGCACACGACCCAGGAGCACACGGGTGCGACCGCGGCAACCGCGACCACCCCGTCGGTCCGATGGACCCTTCCGCGTGACAGGGCGCTGCCACCCACGATGAAGCAGCGCATCCGCGCCGAGGCGCACGGCTCCTCACCCGCCACCAGGCACCTGCCCGCCGACACCGCGAACGCGCCCGGCACCGAAGCCGCCCGCACCAACTACGCGGCTACGGAAGGCGAGTCCCCGCTCCCCCCTCCCTGATGGCCCCGCACCACCACGGACTTCAGGCCCCCGGCCCGGTACCCACCGGCCGGGGGCCTTCTCGTGCGGCCGGCGGCCCCCACTCCCACCCCGGCCGCTCCCGCTGCCTCCCCCTTGGGCCCCGGGGGAGGCAGCGGGGTCACGGGCGCTTCAGCCCCCATGTCTGCAGCGCGAAGGGACGTCCCTTCTCCTCCCCCGTGATCAGAGGCACGTCGAGCAGTCCGAAGCCCGCCCTGGTCGCCACGGCGACGCTGGCCGCGTTCTCGGCCTCCAGTTCCAGGATCAGCCGCTCCGCGCCCAGCTCCCGGAAGGCGTACGCGGCCATCACCCGGACCGCCCGCACCGCCAGACCCTGGCGGCGGTGCGCCGGGCCGATCGCGTAGCCGATCTCCGCGCCCCCGGCAGCACGGCGCAGCATCACCTCGCCGAGCGGTGCGCCGCCGTCCACGGTGACGGCGAGCAGGATCGTGGTGCCGTCCGCCCGTATCCGCCGGGCCAGATCCAGCCGTGCGCGGGCTGCCGCCTCGTCGAAGGGGGAGACGATCGGAGTCCAGTACGCGATGTCGGGATGGTCGAACAACTCCGGCATCACAGCCACGTCCGCCTCCGTCCAGTCGCGGAGAACGAGTCCCTCCTCCGAGATCTCGATCCGCTCGGGAAGGGACGCAGGGGTACTGCTCATGGTGCGGGCCTCCTTGGCCTGTACGTGGGGCCGGTACGTGGCCTTTCATGCAGAAGGCCCCCCACCGTTTCCGGTGGGGGGCCTTCGTACTGGTGGGGCTAACAGGATTTGAACCTGTGGCCTCATCCTTATCAGGGATGCGCTCTAACCAACTGAGCTATAGCCCCGCCGCGCTGCTGCGCTGACTTCTGAAGATTAGCGCACGTCGGGGCCAGTCCCAAAATCGATAGCCCGCGGGTTACTCGTCCTCGGCCAGCGTGAGCTCCACGCCGCCCACGAATCCCGCCGACAGGTTGTAGATGAAGGCGCCCAGCGTCGCCAGCGCGGTGGCCAGCACCACGTCGATCACCGCGATGACCGACGTGAAGATGAGGACGCGCGGCAGCGAGAGGAACGACTGCAGGTCGAAACCGTTGCTCTCGTTGGAACCCGTCGCCTCGCTGATCGTGCCGCCCACGGTGGAGAAGACGCCCATGGCGTCCATCACCATCCACAGGACCGCGGCCGCGACCACGGTGCAGATGCCGAGCGCGATGGAGAGCAGGAAGCTCACCTTCATCACCGACCACGGGTCGGCCTTCGACACCCGCAGTCGTGCCTTACGGGTACGCGGAGTGGTCCGCGCCCCTGTCCGCGGCAGACGTACGCCTTGCCCACCGGTGGCCTGTCGGCCCCCAGCCGGCGACTCGTACGCCTGCGGCGGGTGGTACGGACCCGCCGTTCCCTGCGCGGGCTCCCGCTCCCCGGGCAGAGGCCCGTTCGCGTAGCCCTCGTACTGGGGCTGCGGGCCCCGAGTGTCCGTCACAGTGCCCCCTTGGGAGTCCGTGGCAGGGCCACGGGCACCGTTCGCTCCGTCTCCAGAAGCGGCCGAATCGGCGCCCGTGGCTCCACTCACGCTCTACTCCTCGTGCTCCCCGGTCGAGGGCTCCGTGCCCCCGACAGTGCCCTCGGCCAGAACTTCGGCCGATGCCTCGTCCGAACCGTCTTCGGCCTCCGAGGTCCCATCGACCTCTTCCGCCTCACGGCCCGCCTCGGCGTTGCGCGCGATGCCGACGACGGCATCCCGCTTGCCCAGATTGATCAGTTGGACGCCCATGGTGTCACGGCCCGTCTCCCTGACTTCATTGACTCGCGTACGAATCACACCACCGCCGAGGGTGATGGCGAGGATCTCGTCCGTCTCCTCCACCACCAGGGCCCCGACGAGCAACCCGCGGTCCTCCACGATCTTGGCGGCCTTGATGCCGAGGCCGCCACGACCCTGGACGCGGTACTCGTCGACGGGGGTGCGCTTCGCGTACCCGCCGTCGGTCGCGGTGAAGACGAACGTACCGGTCCGGACGACGTTCATCGAGAGCAGCTCGTCACCTTCACGGAAGCTCATCCCCTTGACGCCCGAGGTGGCGCGGCCCATCGGGCGGAGCGCGTCGTCCGTCGCGGTGAACCGGATCGACTGGGCCTTCCTGCTGATGAGCAGCAGGTCGTCCTCGGCCGACACCAGCTCCGCACCGATCAGCTCGTCGTCGCTGCCGGCCGCGGTCTCCCGCAGGTTGATCGCGATGACACCGCCGGAACGGGGCGAATCGTAGTCCTTGAGCGCCGTCTTCTTCACCAGGCCGCCCTTGGTGGCCAGGATCAGGTAGGGCGCCGCCTCGTAGTCGCGGATCGCGAGGATCTGGGCGATCCGCTCGTCCGGCTGGAAGGCCAGCAGGTTCGCCACGTGCTGACCGCGCGCGTCCCGGCCGGCGTCCGGGAGCTCGTACGCCTTGGCGCGGTAGACCCGGCCCTTGTTCGTGAAGAACAGCAGCCAGTGGTGGGTCGTGGAGACGAAGAAGTGGTCGACGATGTCGTCTTCCTTGAGCTTCGTGCCGCGTACGCCCTTGCCGCCGCGCTTCTGCGAGCGGTAGTCGTCCGTCTTCGTGCGCTTCACGTAGCCGCCACGGGAGATCGTGACGACGATGTCCTCTTCCTGGATCAGGTCCTCGATGGACATGTCACCGTCGAAGGGGATCAGCTTGGAACGCCGGTCGTCGCCGAACTTCTCGACGATCGCGGCCAGTTCCTCGCTGACGATCTGGCGCTGCCGCTCGGGCGAGGCCAGGATCGCGTTGTACTCGTTGATCTTCGCCTGGAGTTCGTCGTGCTCGGCGGTGATCTTCTGGTGCTCCAGCGCGGCCAGTCGGCGCAGCTGCATCTCCAGGATCGCGTTCGCCTGGAGCTCGTCGATCTCCAGGAGGCCCATCAGGCCCTCCCGCGCGACGTCCACGGTCTGGCTGCGCCGGATGAGGGCGATGACCTCGTCGATGGCGTTCAGGGCCTTCAGGAGGCCGCGCAGGATGTGCGCGCGCTCCTCCGCCTTGCGCAGCCGGAACTTCGTGCGCCGGACGATGACCTCGATCTGGTGTGTCACCCAGTGGCGGATGAACGCGTCGATCGAGAGGGTGCGCGGCACCCCGTCGACGAGCGCCAGCATGTTGGCGCCGAAGTTCGTCTGGAGTTCGGTGTGCTTGTAGAGGTTGTTCAGCACGACCTTGGCGACCGCGTCGCGCTTGAGCACGACGACCAGGCGCTGACCGGTGCGCGAGGAGGTCTCGTCGCGGACGTCCGCGATCCCGCCGATCTTGCCGTCCTTCACCAGGTCGGCGATCTTCTGCGCGAGGTTGTCCGGGTTGGTCTGGTACGGCAGCTCCGTGACGACCAGGCACTGCCGGTTCTGGATCTCCTCGACGGCGACGACCGCGCGCATCGTGATGGAGCCACGACCGGTGCGGTACGCCTCCTCGATGCCCTTGCGGCCCACGACCAGCGCGCCGGTCGGGAAGTCCGGACCCTTGATGCGTTCCAGCAGCGCGTCCAGGAGCTCCTCGTGCGAGGCCTCGGGGTGCTCCAGGTACCACTGGGCGCCGGCCGCGACCTCGCGGAGGTTGTGCGGCGGGATGTTGGTCGCCATACCGACCGCGATGCCCGCCGAACCGTTGATCAGCAGGTTCGGGAAGCGCGCCGGCAGAACCACCGGCTCCTGGTTGCGGCCGTCGTAGTTGTCCTTGAAGTCGACGGTCTCCTCGTCGATGTCCCGGACCATCTCCATCGACAACGGCATCATCTTGCACTCGGTGTACCGCATGGCCGCGGCCGGGTCGTTGCCCGGGGAACCGAAGTTGCCGTTGGAGTCCACCAGCGGCATGCGCATCGACCAGTGCTGCGCGAGCCGCACCAGGGCGTCGTAGATCGAGGAGTCGCCGTGCGGGTGGTACGTACCCATGACGTCACCGACGACGCGGGCACACTTGTAGAAGCCCTTCTCGGGGCGGTACCCGCCGTCGTACATCGCGTAAAGAACCCGGCGGTGGACGGGCTTGAGGCCGTCCCGCACGTCGGGGAGCGCACGCGAGACGATGACGGACATCGCGTAGTCGAGGTAGGAGCGCTGCATCTCCGTCTCGAGCCCCACGGGCTCGACACGCATGCCGACACCGGCCGCGGCAGGCTGTTCTTCCGGTGTCACAGGGGTGTTCTCGTCGGCCATTGCTGGTCAAAGTCCTTTCGAGCGGCGGCTTGCTTGTACGGCCGACTCAGATGTCGAGGAAGCGGACGTCCTTGGCATTGCGCTGGATGAACGAGCGCCGTGCTTCGACGTCCTCACCCATCAGCACGGAGAAGAGGTCGTCGGCCTGTGCCGCGTCGTCGAGGGTGACCTGGCCGAGCACCCGGTGGTCGACGTCCATCGTGGTGACGCGCAGCTCCTCGGCGTTCATCTCGCCGAGGCCCTTGAAGCGCTGGATCGAGTCTTCCCTGATCCGCTTGCCGTTCTGCTTGCCGAGCGCCACCAGGGCGTCCCGCTCGCGGTCCGAGTACGCGTACTCGAAGTCGTCCCGGCCCCACTTGATCTTGTAGAGCGGCGGGCGCGAGAGGTAGACGTGACCGGCCTCGACCAGCGGGCGCATGAAGCGGAAGAGGAACGTCAGCAGCAGGGTGTTGATGTGCTGACCGTCGACGTCGGCGTCCGCCATCAGAATGATCTTGTGATAGCGGAGCTTCTCGATGTCGAAGTCCTCGTGCACACCGGTACCGAACGCCGAGATCAGCGCCTGGACCTCGGTGTTCTGGAGGATCTTGTCGATCCGGGCCTTCTCGACGTTCAGGATCTTGCCGCGGATCGGCAGGATGGCCTGGTACATCGGGTTGCGGCCCGACTTCGCCGAACCGCCGGCGGAGTCACCCTCGACGATGAAGATCTCGCACTTCGTCGGGTCGTTCGACTGGCAGTCGCTCAGCTTGCCCGGCAGCGACGCGCTCTCCAGCAGACCCTTGCGGCGGGTCAGGTCACGCGCCTTGCGGGCCGCCACACGGGCGGTCGACGCGGCGATGCCCTTGCGGATGATGTCGGCCGCTTCGTTCGGGTTGCGGTCGAACCAGTCCGTGAGCTGCTCGTGGACGACCTTCTGCACGAAGGTCTTCGCCTCCGTGTTGCCCAGCTTGGTCTTCGTCTGGCCCTCGAACTGCGGCTCGCCCAGCTTCACCGAGATGATCGCGGTCAGACCCTCGCGGACGTCCTCGCCGGTGAGGTTGTCGTCCTTCTCGCGCAGCAGCTTCTTGTCGCGCGCGTACCGGTTGACCAGCGAGGTCAGCGCGGCGCGGAAGCCCTCTTCGTGGGTACCGCCCTCGTGCGTGTGGATCGTGTTCGCGAAGGAGTACACACCCTCGGTGTACTGCGTGTTCCACTGCATGGCGATCTCGGCCGAGAGGAGGCGCTCCTTGTCCTCGGCCTCGATGTCGATCACCGACTGGTGGATCAGGTCACCCTTGCGCGAGTTCAGGTACTTCACGAAGTCGACGATGCCGCCCTCGTAGTGGTACGTGACCGTGCGCGCCGGCGGCTCCTCGGCGGTCGCCGTGGCCTCGGCCTCGTCCGCACCCACGGTCGCCTTCGCCGACTCCCGCTCGTCGGTGAGCTTGAGCGTGAGGCCCTTGTTGAGGAACGCCATCTCCTGGAAGCGGCGCGCGAGGGTCTCGAAGGAGTACTCGGTGGTGTCGAAGATGTCACCGTCGGCCCAGAAGGTGACCGAGGTGCCGGTCTCCTCCGTGGCCTCGTGCTTCGCCAGGGGTGCGGTCGGCACGCCCAGCTTGTAGTCCTGGGTCCAGCGGTGGCCGTCCGTCCTGACCTCGACGGCGACACGGGTGGAGAGGGCGTTGACGACGGAGACGCCGACGCCGTGCAGACCGCCGGAGACGGCGTAACCGCCGCCGCCGAACTTGCCGCCCGCGTGCAGGACGGTCAGCACGACCTCGACGGCCGGCTTCCCTTCGGACGGCACGATGCCGACGGGGATGCCTCGCCCGTTGTCGATCACGCGGACCCCGCCGTCAGGGAGGATCGTGACGTCGATCGTGTCGGCGTGCCCGGCGAGAGCCTCGTCGACGGAGTTGTCGACGACCTCCTGCACGAGGTGGTGGAGCCCACGCTCACCGGTCGAACCGATGTACATGCCAGGTCGCTTGCGGACCGCGTCCAGTCCTTCGAGGACGGTGATCGCGCTGGCGTCGTACGAGGTGGTGACCTCGCCGTGTTCACCGACGGTGGACGGGTTGTTCTCGTTGGGGTTGCCGGAATCGGCCACGAAGCGCCCTTTCTGGCACAGCACAGGCCGTTCTCCGGCGGGCGGGAGCGGCTGCGTCGTTCGGCTGGTAATCGACGACACCCGCTCAGTAGCGGGATTGTTCGTCAGTCTACCGCTAGCGCCGACCCGAATGGGGGTTTGGAGGCACCTGAGTCCGCATGTGCCGCCCTGAACCGACGGCTGACGACTCCCCATATTCAGGACGGGGCCCTGAGAGGCTCACACGGGCATTGAGCGCTTCCGCCTGTCAAGCTCCCGCTACGGTGAGGGACACCCGCTCGGCCCCCGGAGGTTTCAACCACCACAGAACGGAACAAGCCGGACGCCCCCGGTCCGCCTGGGCCGGGCGGGCGGTACGGGTCCCCGGACAGTGCGAAGGGCCCGCCGAGAGCACGGCGGGCCCGGTCACTTCTCCTCGACGGACCGCCAAGGCCCAGCTCACGGCGGGTTTCCGACCGAGTGACCCGTCGGCGGACCGGGGGACGGTCAGCCGTAGGTGTCGCCGGGACCGGTCGATCCGGGCGCGCGCAGCGGACCGTACCGGCGCTGCGGGCCGCCGGGGCCCAGCACCTTGATCACGCGGACCGTACCCTGACCGAGATCGGCGTTGAGCCGCGCCACCAACTGGGGCGCGAGCAAACGCAGCTGCGTCGCCCAGGCGGTCGACGTGCACTGGACGGTCAGCACCCGGGCCTCGGGAGCCTCGTCGTACTTCAGGGGCACGCAGTGCTTGGCCAGGTCGGCGCCCACGATCTGCGGCCACCGCCCCATCACCCCGCCCACCGCGGCGGGCGTCTCCCAGCCGCGTTCGGTGATCAGCCGGTTGATCGCCGAGCCGAGCGCCAGCGGGTCCCGGCCGTCCGACCGCGCGCCGGAGCGCAGTCCGCCTCCGCGTCTGGCCTGCTTGCGCTGCTGTACGGCCGCACCCCGGGCCGCCGCCTGCTCCTTCGCCGCCCGCAGCGCCACCCGGGCCAGGTCCACCCCGGACGGCTCGGGCACCTTGCCGCCGGACGGCCCACCCTTGGCCACAGCGCCGGCCGCACCACCGGTCGCAGCGCCGTCGGGGGTTCCCTCCGCACGGTCTCCGGACGCACTCACAGCCGGGTCACCTCGCCTGCCGCCACCTCGTACCGGGCACCGGTGAGCACCCCCGGCACATCGTCGTCGACCGCGGCCGTCACCAGTACCTGCTCGGCCGGGGCCACCAGCTCCGCGAGGCGCTCGCGGCGCCGCGCGTCCAGCTCGGCGAAGACGTCGTCGAGCACCAGCACAGGTTCGTTCCCCTCGGCCCGCAGCAGCTCGTACGAGGCCAGCCGCAGCGCCAGCGCGTACGACCAGGACTCGCCGTGGCTCGCGTACCCCTTCGCGGGCATCCCGCGCAGGCCCAGCAGCAGATCGTCCCGGTGCGGCCCGACGAGGGTCACGCCCCGCTCGATCTCCTGCTTGCGTACGCCGGCGAGCGCGGCCAGCAGCTGCTCGTACAGCTCCTCACGGGTCCGCGCCGGGTTCTCGTCCACCGAGCCGCGGTACTCCAGGCCCACCGGGCCGCCGCCCGGGGCCACGTCGCCGTACGCCTTGTCGGTGAGCGGCTGGAGGACGGCGATCAGGGCGAGCCGGTGCGCCAGCAGCTCGGCGCCGACCTGGGCCAAGTGCTGGTCCCAGACGTCGAGCGTCGACATGTCCATGGAACGGCCGCCGTGGCGCCGGGCCATCGCGGCGGACTTCAGCAGGGTGTTGCGCTGCTTCAGCACGCGGTCGTAGTCGGAGCGGACACCGGCCATCCGGGGGGAGCGGGCGGTGACCAGCTCGTCCAGGAAGCGGCGCCGCTCACCCGGATCGCCCTTGACCAGGGCCAGATCCTCGGGGGCGAACAGCACGGTCCGCAGGATGCCCACCACGTCCCGGGGCCTGACCTGCGAGGACCGGTTGATCCGGGCACGGTTGGCGCGTCCTGGGTTGAGCTCCAGCTCGATCAGCTGGGAGCGCTCGCCCTGGGTCACCGAGGCCCGTACGACGGCCCGCTCGGCGCCCATCCGCACCAGCGGGGCGTCCGAGGAGACCCGGTGGCTGCCCAGGGTGGCGAGATAGCCGACCGCCTCGACGAGGTTGGTCTTGCCCTGGCCGTTGGCCCCCACGAACGCGGTGACGCCCGGGTCGAGAGGTACCTCGACCCGGGCGTACGAGCGGAAGTCGGCCAGCGAGAGATGCGTGACGTGCATGGTCGCGGGCCTTCCGTCCGTCCTGCTGTGCGTGCGTGCTAGTGCCGTGCCCGGCAAGCTTTGCCCCGTCGCGGTGGTCGGCACGCGCACTCGCGGCGTTGACCGGAAGCCCTGGTGGCTCCGCTACCAGGACTTCCGGCCGCCTGGCGATCGCACGCACCGACCACCGCTCCTCAGGGGGCAAACACTGCCGGGTGCGGCACTACTTCTTGTTCTCCACCGCGTGGCCACCGAACTGGTTGCGCAGCGCGGCGATCATCTTCATCTGCGGCGAGTCGTCCTGCCGCGAGGCGAAGCGCGCGAAGAGCGACGCGGTGATCGCGGGCAGCGGCACCGAGTTGTCGATCGCGGCCTCGACCGTCCAGCGGCCCTCGCCGGAGTCGGCGGCGTAGCCGCGGAGGCTGTCGAGGTGCTCGTCGTCGTCCAGGGCGTTGACCGCGAGGTCGAGCAGCCAGGAGCGGATGACGGTGCCTTCCTGCCAGGAGCGGAAGACCTCACGCACGTCGGTGACCGAGTCGACCTTCTCCAGGAGCTCCCAGCCCTCGGCGTAGGCCTGCATCATGGCGTACTCGATGCCGTTGTGGACCATCTTCGCGAAGTGGCCGGCGCCGACCTTGCCCGCGTGGACGGAACCGAACTCGCCCTCCGGCTTGAGCGCGTCGAAGATGGGCTGCACCTTCTCGACGTCCTCGGGCTTGCCGCCGTACATCAGGGCGTAGCCGTTCTCCAGGCCCCAGACACCGCCGGAGACGCCGCAGTCGACGAAACCGATGCCCTTGGCGCCCAGCTGGGCACCGTGCTTCTCGTCGTCGGTCCAGCGGCTGTTGCCGCCGTCGACGACGATGTCGCCGGGCTGCAGCAGCTCGGAGAGCTCGTCGATGGTGGACTGCGTGGCGGCGCCGGCCGGGACCATGACCCAGACGACCCGCGGGCCCTTCAGCTTGCCCACAAGCTCTTCGAGGCTGTGGACATCGGCGACGTCCGGGTTCCGGTCGTAACCGATGACGGTGTGGCCTGCGCGGCGGATGCGCTCGCGCATGTTGCCGCCCATCTTGCCGAGGCCGACGAGACCGAGCTCCATCAGAGATTCCTTAAACGTTGTGCCGATACGTTCCCGACTCCGAGCCTACGCCCGGCACCGGGACACGGAGCGGCGGGCAAGCTCAGCGCCGAGCCTGCCCGCCGGATCCTCTGTCATGGGTACGGGTACCTCGTGCCGGTCACGGCACGGGCGGCCGGTCAGCCGGAGAGGCGGACCGGCATGATCAGGTACTTGTACGCGTCGTTCGCCTCGGCGTCCACGGCCGGACGGCCGCTGAGCAGGGCGGGCTTCGTGGAGGTGGTGAAGGAGAGCTGGGCGACCGGGGAGTCGATGGCGCTCAGACCGTCCAGCAGGAAGGTCGGGTTGAAGGCGATCGAGATGTCGTCGCCCTCGAGCACCGCGTCGACCCGCTCCACAGCCTGTGCGTCGTCCGAGGAACCGGCTTCCAGGATGAGCACGCCCTGCTCGAAGCTGAGCCGCACCGGGGTGTTCCGCTCGGCGACGAGGGCCACACGCTTGACGGCCTCGACGAACGGGGCGGTCTCGATCACGGCGACGGAGTTGAACTCGGTCGGGAAGAGCGTGCGGTATTTCGGCAGATCGCCTTCGAGCAAACGGGTGGTCGTACGGCGGCCGGCCCCCTCGAAACCGATCAGACCCTCGCCCGCGCCGGCGCCGGAGAGCGCCAGGGTGACCGTGTCCCCGCTGGTGAGCGCCTTGGCGGTGTCCAGGAGCGTCTTGGCGGGCACCAGGGCCACCGCGGACGCCTCCGGGTCCTCCGGCTTCCACTGGAACTCGCGGACGGCGAAGCGGTAGCGGTCGGTCGAGGCCAGCGTGACGGTCTCGCCCTCGATCTCGATGCGGACGCCGGTGAGCACCGGGAGGGTGTCGTCACGGCCCGCGGCGATGGCGACCTGGGCGGCGGCCGAGGCGAACACCTCGCCCGGCACCGTGCCGGTCGCGGTCGGCATCTGCGGCAGCGCCGGGTACTCCTCCACAGGCAGTGTGTGGAGGGTGAAGCGCGACGAGCCGCAGAGCACCGTGGCGCGCACACCGTCGGTGGAGATCTCCACCGGGCGGTTGGGCAGGGCGCGGCAGATGTCGGCGAGCAGGCGGCCGGAGACCAGGACCGTGCCGTCCTCCTCGATCTCGGCGTCGACCGAGACCTTCGCGGAGACCTCGTAGTCGAAGCTGGAGAAGCTGAGGGCACCGTCCTCGGCCTTCAGCAGAAGGCCCGCGAGGACGGGCGCCGGCGGACGGGCCGGGAGGCTGCGGGCCACCCAGGCCACCGCCTCCGCGAGTACATCGCGCTCCACCCGGATCTTCACCGGAACCGCCTCCTGCTGTTGCTCGCTCGCCCTGCTGGCCTCGTCGTCGAATCGGGTCCGTCGGCCGGGGGGCCGGGGAGGACGCCGGGGTCCAGTCTGACGTACGGCGCCGACACTCGTTGCTGCTCGGGGTCAAGTCACCCGAGGCGGTCCGAAAGCTCGGCGGGCCAAGTTGTGCACAGCCCCCACTTCGAAGCTGATTCCTTGCTAACTCTGAGGGGTAGTAGTAGTAGGCCCTGTGGAAACAGTGGATAACGTCGTTTTCCCAGGTCAGAACCTATTTTTTGTCCACCGACCCTGTGGGTGCAGTCCGTGGATAACCAGGCACTTCTGTGGACACACGAAAGTTCTGCACACCCGATGCACAGGCCGGGGGTACTTCTCCCCAGGGCCGTCCCCAGCTTTACCCCGGTTCCCCACAGCCCAATCGACCACCTCGGTGTGACGCCTTTCACTCGTGGCAGTGAGGGGGGGTGTCGTGTTGCCGAACAGTGGACAGAGGTGTGGAGAAGAACGTTCCCCCTGGGGACAAGAGAGCCGATCCTGTGAGTTGGCGGTGGACAACCCAGCGACTCCCCTGTGGACAAATTTGTTATCCACAGGCTGTGGATCACGGTTGACCACAAATCCCCAGGCAGTTGACCTGGCCTGATGGAGTATCGACAGCGCACCCTGTGGATGCAATCTGGACAACTTCCCAGTCCCCAGGCTGTGGAGGGAAGATTTCCGGCACATCTGTGGAGAAGCACCGTGTCAGCGCTTCTGTGACCTTCTGTTCGAACACCGACAGGCCCCGCACCCGCCCGGAGAAAGGCCCCGCGCACTCCCGTGGGCCCCGAAATGCCCCTGCTGCAGGTCCTCCAGGCGCCGCGAGAGGGCCGCGGGCGGTCGCCGGAGACTCCTCGCCGATCGTGTGGAGGCCGCGGAGAGAAGTGACGGCGGGCGACCGGGCCTCGGCCCCGGTGACATCCGCGGTGCCGGATCGAAGAGCGGCGGGGAGGGGTGAGCAGCGTCTGCCGTTTCCGGGGGCGGGGGTCCGGGGGAGGGACCTTTCTTCCAGCGAGGAGCGAGGAGCGGGAACGGTGGGACGACAACGGGGGACGACGAAGAGGCGCCCCGCCGGACCGTGAAGAGGTCTGGCGGGGCGCCTCGTTGTCCACTCCCTGTGGGCGGGGAACGCGGTCCTGCGGGTGGGCGTCCGCGACCCCGGTGCGCGTAGGTGAGGGGAACGGCTGCACCTGCGGGTCCTGCTGCGCGGGCAGGGCGGACCCGCGCCGGCGAGCCTGCGGGCGTCAGCCGTTCTTGATGCGGTTGGTGAGTTCGGTGACCTGGTTGTAGATGGACCGGCGTTCCGCCATCAGCGCACGGATCTTGCGGTCCGCGTGCATCACCGTGGTGTGGTCACGGCCGCCGAACTGCGCGCCGATCTTCGGGAGGGAGAGATCCGTCAGCTCGCGGCAGAGGTACATGGCGATCTGCCGGGCCGTCACCAGCACGCGGCTGCGCGACGAACCGCAGAGGTCCTCGACCGTCAGACCGAAGTAATCGGCCGTGGCCGCCATGATCGCCGGTGCGGTGATCTCCGGAGCGGAGTCCTCCCCGCCGGGGATGAGGTCCTTCAGCACGATCTCGGTGAGGCCGAGATCCACCGGCTGCCGGTTGAGGCTGGCGAACGCCGTCACCCGGATCAGCGCGCCCTCCAGCTCACGGATGTTCCGTGAGATCCGGGACGCGATGAACTCCAGCACCTCCGGCGGGGCGTTGAGCTGCTCCTGTACCGCCTTCTTCCGCAGGATCGCGATCCGCGTCTCCAGCTCGGGCGGCTGCACATCGGTGGTGAGCCCCCACTCGAAACGGTTCCGCAGCCGGTCCTCCAGCGTCACCAGCTGCTTGGGCGGCCGGTCGGAGGAGAGCACGATCTGCTTGTTCGCGTTGTGCAGCGTGTTGAAGGTGTGGAAGAACTCCTCCTGCGTCGACTCCTTGCTCGCCAGGAACTGGATGTCGTCGACGAGCAGGATGTCCACGTCGCGGTACCGCTTGCGGAAGGTGTCGCCCTTGCCGTCACGGATCGAGTTGATGAACTCGTTGGTGAACTCCTCGGAGCTCACGTACCGCACCCGCGTCCCCGGATAGAGGCTCCGCGCGTAATGCCCGATGGCGTGCAGGAGGTGGGTCTTGCCGAGCCCGGACTCCCCGTAGATGAAGAGCGGGTTGTACGCCTTCGCGGGCGCCTCGGCCACCGCCACCGCTGCCGCGTGGGCGAACCGGTTGGAGGCGCCGATGACGAAGGTGTCGAAAAGGTACTTGGGGTTCAGCCGGGCATGCGGCTCGCCCGGTCCCGGCGCGGGGGACGCCTGGGAGCCGGGGCCGGCCATCCCGCCGCCGTTCCGGCCGGGGCGGTGCTGCTGGTCCTGGAGGTCGTGCCGTTCGGACCGCTGGGAGTCGTACCCCTGACGCTCGGGGGGCTGCGGACGGTAGTCGTGCGAGGGCTGCTGCGGGCGCCCGGTGCCGTACGGCTCGCGCCACTGGTCCGCCTGCTGTTCGCGGTCCTGGTAGCCGCCGTGCCGGGGCTGCTGCCAGGACAGGTCCTCCTGGGTGCGCGGCCAGGCGCCCGGTTCGGGACGCTGCTGGTAATCCGGGTACGCGGGGCGGGCCGTCGGCATTCCGTCGTCCTGCTGGCGGTGACCGTACGTGTCGTACGGGTCGCCGTGCTGCTGCTCGTCGTGGGAGGGGTTCGGGTACCGGTGGTTCTGCCGGCCCTGCTGGGTCTGGTGCAGCGGCGGCGCCGGCGGGGTCGGAGAATCACCGACCGAGTCGTCGACGGTGATCGCGATCCGGATCGGCCGACCGCACTCCCGCGTCAGCGTCTCACTGATGAGCGGCGCGAGCCGTCCCTCCAGGACCCGCTTGCCCCACTCGTTGGGCACGGCGAGCAGCGCGGTGTCGGCGACCAGCGCGAGCGGCTGGCAGCGCTCGATCCACTGCTTGTCCTTCGGCTCGATGCCCTGCTGGCCCTCACCGAGGAGATGTTCCAGCACGCGTGGCCACACTGCGGCAAGATCGGCAGGTACGTCAGCCACAAGGCACGCTCTCTCGCATGTCCCACGAATATGTGGTTCCCGGGACGGAATGGGTCGGGTCGGGTCGGGCCCGGCAGGGGGGAACGAAAAGAAACCGGAGTTCAGCCACGGTAGTCACGCGGACCCGCCCGGTTCAAGTTGTTGTCCACAGCCTGTGTATAGCGGGGGGTCGCTCGCGGCGAGTTTGACCGGATGGCGTAGCCGCGCGTACCGTGACCAGGTCGAGTTGTCGATGGCTGCTGCCGCCTGCCTCCGATGGGCAAAGATCACGATCTGTGATCGTGAAGCGGTGCACTAAGGCGTTTACGCGAGTTCCTCGTGGGCGCACGGTGACAGCCAGGCGATGTCCCGCCATCACCCGATTTATTCTGGAGCCCCCGAGTGAGCAAGCGCACCTTCCAGCCGAACAACCGTCGTCGCGCCAAGACCCACGGCTTCCGCCTGCGTATGCGTACCCGTGCCGGCCGCGCGATTCTGGCGAACCGCCGCGGCAAGGGTCGCAGCGCCCTGTCAGCCTGATCACCCACAGGTCATGACGTGCTGCCTACCGAGAATCGGCTGAGGCGGCGCGAGGACTTCGCGACCGCGGTACGACGAGGACGCAGGGCCGGTCGCCCTCTGCTCGTCGTCCATCTACGCAGCGGTACTACGGACCCGCACGTGTCGGGGGAGACCCCTCCCCCACCGCGTGCGGGTTTCGTCGTCAGCAAAGCCGTGGGCGGTGCGGTCGTCCGCACCGCTGTGAAGCGTCGGCTTCGCCATCTGGTCCGAGACCGGTTGGCTCAGCTGCCCCCCGGTAGCCTGGTGGTGGTGCGCGCGTTGCCCGGTTCGGGCGATGCCGACCACGCCCAGCTGACCCGAGACCTGGACGCCGCCCTCGAGCGGTTGCTGGGAGGGGGCGCGCGATGAAGTACCCGCTGCTGGCTCTCATCAAGCTGTACCAGTGGACGATCAGCCCACTGCTGGGTCCTGTCTGCCGTTATTACCCGTCGTGTTCGCACTACGGGTTCACGGCGATAGACCGGCACGGCGCGATCAAGGGAACGGCGCTGACCGCCTGGCGCATTCTGCGATGCAATCCGTGGTCGCCGGGCGGTGTGGACCATGTCCCCCCGCGCAAGCGTCCGCGCTGGCACGAACTGCTGCGCAACGCGCTGCGTGGTGACAAGGGCGGGGACTCCGCCACTGATGTGCCCCCCGGGGACAGGGCAGCCGCGACAGCGGCCTCGGCCGTGCTGCCGGGCCCGGCCACAGAGACCTCGCCCAAAGCTCAAGGAGCCTGATTAGTGGACACGATTGCCAGTCTGTTCAGCTTTATCACCACACCCGTCTCGTGGGTGATCGTCCAGTTCCACAAGGTCTACGGGGCGATGTTCGGTGACGACACGGGCTGGGCCTGGGGCCTGTCCATCGTGTCCCTCGTGGTCCTGATCCGTATCTGCCTGGTCCCGCTCTTCGTGAAGCAGATCAAGTCGACGCGGAACATGCAGGTGCTCCAGCCGAAGATGAAGGCGATCCAGGAGCGCTACAAGAACGACAAGCAGCGTCAGTCCGAAGAGATGATGAAGCTGTACAAGGAGACGGGTACCAACCCGCTCTCCTCGTGCCTTCCGATCCTTGCGCAGTCCCCGTTCTTCTTCGCGCTCTACCACGTGCTCGCGGCCATCGCCAACGGCAAGACGATCGGCGTCATCGACCAGCCGCTGCTCGACAGCGCGCGGCAGGCCCACATCTTCGGTGCCCCGCTCGCGGCGAAGTTCATGAACAGCTCGGCCGAGGTGCACGCCCTCGGTGCCTCGCTCCTGGACGTCCGGGTCGTCACCGCGGTCATGATCGTCATGATGTCGGCCTCGCAGTTCTTCACCCAGCGCCAGCTGATGACGAAGAACGTCGACCTCTCGGTGAAGACTCCGTACATGCAGCAGCAGAAGATGCTGATGTACGTCTTCCCGCTGATCTTCGCCGTGATGGGCATCAACTTCCCCGTCGGTGTCCTCGTCTACTGGCTGACCACCAACGTCTGGACCATGGGTCAGCAGATGTTCGTGATCAACCAGAACCCGACGCCGGGCAGCAAGGCCCAGGACCAGTACCTCGGACGGTTGCTGAAGAGCATCACCCAGCACGGCGAAGTACGCGGCCGGACCCGTCGCAACACCGTCAAGCGCATCTATGCCAAGGGCGCGGAGCGCAACGACATCGAGCGCAAGTTCATCAACGGACTCTCCAAGCTGGGCCTCGCCGCTCAGGAGGACGGGACCGTGGCGAAGAGCGAGTCGGCAGTGGCCGAGGCCGAGGGCATGGCACAGCGGCGGCACCAGCCCAAGCGGCAGACCAAGGCGCAGCGGACTGCGGCCGCCGGTCAGGCCGAAGCGCCCAAGGAGCCGACCGCGGAGGCCACTCCGGAGGTCAAGACCTCGCTCCAGAAGCAGGACGACCAGTCGAAGCCGGCGGCCAAGCCCGCGTCGGGCTCCTCACGCCAGGCAAAGTCCGGACCGCGCAAGGGCCAGCAGCGGCCCAAGCACCCGTCCAAGAAGTAAGGAGTCCATCCGTGTCGGAAGGCACCATCTCCACGGCCGTCGAAGGCAGCGACACCCTGACCCGCCTCGAGCAGGAGGGCGAGATCGCGGCCGACTACCTTGAGGGTCTCCTCGACATCGCCGACCTCGACGGCGACATCGACATGGACGTCGAGGCGGACCGGGCCGCGGTCTCGATCATCAGCGAATCGGCGGGTGAACTGCAGAAGCTGGTGGGCCGCGACGGTGAGGTGCTGGAGGCACTCCAGGAACTGACGCGGCTCGCGGTTCACCGGGAGACCGGCGACCGGAGCCGGCTGATGCTGGACATCGCGGGCTTCCGGGCCAAGAAGCGTGAGATTCTGGCGGCGCTCGGCGCGAAGGCGGCGGACGAGGTCAAGAGCTCCGGTGAGCCGGTGCGGCTGGAGCCGATGACGCCGTTCGAGCGCAAGGTCGTGCATGACGCGATCGCAGCGGCCGGACTGCGGAGCGAGTCCGAGGGCGAGGAGCCGCAGCGCTTCGTCGTCGTCCTTCCGGCCTGACCGGAACGTGTTCTGTCGGCCCCGTCTGTTCGCAGGCGGGGCCGATCTTTGTCAGCCTGATAGTCAGCCATCCACAGTGCGTGAGTGCAGTAGGGAAGGACGGTCCCCGTGACGGAGGAAGCAGCGCTCCCTCAGGCACCTGAGGCGGCCAAGGCGGTTTTCGGCGAGTTCTTCCCCGAGGCTGTCCGGTACGCGGAGCTGCTCGCGGACGCAGGCGTCAAGCGGGGACTGATCGGTCCTCGTGAGGTCCCGCGTCTGTGGGAACGGCACCTGCTGAACTGCGCCGTGCTCTCCGAGGTGGTCCCTCAGGAGGTGACGGTGTGCGATGTGGGCTCCGGGGCAGGATTGCCGGGCATCCCCTTGGCTCTGGTACGGCCGGATCTGAAGATCACGCTGCTGGAACCGTTGCTCCGGAGGACCAATTTCCTCCAGGAGGTCGTGGAACTGCTCGGGCTGGATCATGTGACGGTCGTGCGGGGCCGCGCCGAGGAAGTATTGGGGAAGCTTCAGCCGGTCCATGTCGTCACGGCACGGGCGGTCGCACCACTGGACCGCCTCGCCGGCTGGGGAGTTCCTCTGCTGCGGCCGTACGGCGAGATGCTGGCCCTCAAGGGTGACACCGCCGAAGAGGAGATCAACGGTGCCCGTGCCGCGCTGAGCAAGCTGGGCGTGGTGGAGACCGAAGTGCTTCATGCCGGTGCGGGTGTGGTGGACCCCACCACGACGGTGGTCCGGGTGGTCGTGGGCGAGAGCCCGGGCGGTGTGAGGTTCGCCGCAAAGCGGGCCAAGGCGGCCCGGGTGGGGCGGACGCGCCGACGGCGCTGAAGCGTGTACCACGGCCGGGGCGGGGGCTCGGCCGGAAGAGATACCAGCGGGGATCCCGTCGGTCGGCTCGCAGAGTGATGCTCCACAGAAGTAGCCGTGAGCCCTTCACGCGGAGTGTCGGTGCTGGGTAGTTGCCCGGCAGAGGCATCGTGTTTCACGTGAAACGTCGCTCTCTGCTGCAGGGAATCATCGGCCGCGGCCGTGCGGCTGCCACGCCGCGGGACCGCAACCCCGAACGAGCTACCAAGTTGTCCACATCGGTGGAGCCATCCACAGATCAGCGGGCCTCGCTGGTTCACAACCCCGAAAGCATGGCAGGCTCTGCCTACTGCGAGCCTGAAGTCGAGGAGAGTGAATCCTTGCGGTCCGACGCCAACATCGCGGGACCGATGACCGATCCGGTCCCCGGTCCCCGTACCGAATCCCTGGGGGACGGTGTTTCACGTGAAACACCGCCGCCGATGGATGACACTCCTATTGGTCGTGCGGCCCAGCTGGCGGTGGAGGCCCTGGGCCGTGCCGGCGAGGGGCTGCCACGCCCTGACCGGACGCGCGTCATGGTGGTCGCCAACCAGAAGGGCGGTGTGGGCAAGACGACGTCGACCGTCAACCTTGCCGCCTCGCTCGCTCTGCACGGTGCCCGCGTTCTGGTGATCGACCTCGATCCGCAGGGGAATGCCTCAACGGCTCTGGGGATCGACCATCACGCCGAGGTGCCCTCGGTGTACGACGTTCTGGTGGAGAGCATGCCGCTCTCCGAAGTGGTGCAGCCCGTCCCGGACGTGGAAGGTCTCTTCTGCGCTCCTGCCACCATCGATCTCGCAGGTGCTGAGATCGAGCTGGTCTCCCTGGTGGCACGGGAGAGTCGTCTCCAGCGCGCTATTCAGGCGTACGAGCAGCCGCTCGACTACATCCTCATCGACTGCCCGCCCTCGCTGGGCCTGTTGACGGTCAATGCGATGGTCGCCGGCGCCGAGGTGCTGATTCCCATCCAGTGCGAGTACTACGCGCTGGAAGGCCTCGGCCAGTTGCTCCGGAACGTCGAACTGGTACGTGGTCACCTCAACCCGGATCTCCACGTATCCACGATCCTGCTCACCATGTACGACGGCAGGACTCGCCTCGCCTCCCAGGTCGCGGAGGAGGTGCGCAGCCACTTCGGCAAGGAGGTGCTCCGTACGAGCATTCCGAGGTCCGTCCGTATCTCGGAGGCTCCCAGCTACGGACAGACCGTCCTGACGTACGATCCGGGATCGAGCGGATCGCTGTCGTACCTCGAGGCAGCGCGTGAGATCGCATTGCGGGGCGTCGGAGTGCGGTACGAGCCCCAGCCCGCCCACGTGGGCAATCAGAGCACCCAGCGGAGTATTTCGGAGGGCATCCAGTGAGTGACCGTCGTCGAGGGCTGGGGCGTGGGCTCGCCGCGCTGATTCCCGCAGCTCCCTCGGAGAAGCAGGTGGCTCCCACGGGCGCCGGGCAGGTACTGGCGGCGGAGCGAGGGGTGCCGGCCGCGAAGCTGTCCGCTCTCACGAACGGACCTCTGGTGCCCGAGCCGAAGTCCGCGGAACCTCCGGTGGTGCGGGGAGAGCCGGAGGCCGTCGGCGCGTACTTCGCCGAACTGCTGCCGGACTCGATCCGGCCCAACCCCCAGCAGCCGCGAGAGGTGTTCGACGAGGCGGCGCTCGACGAGTTGATCATCTCCATCAAGGAGGTGGGCCTTCTCCAGCCCGTCGTCGTACGCCAGGTGGGGACCGACAGCTACGAGCTCATCATGGGTGAGCGGCGCCTGCGGGCCAGCCGGGAGGCGGGCTTGGAGCGCATCCCCGCGATCGTCCGGGAGACGGACGACGACAAGCTGCTGCTGGACGCACTCCTGGAGAACCTGCACCGGGCTCAACTCAACCCGCTCGAAGAGGCAGCCGCGTACTCCCAGCTCCTCAAGGAGTTCAACTGCACTCAGGAGCAGCTGGCCGACCGGATCGGCCGCTCCCGACCCCAGGTCTCGAACACTCTGCGTCTGTTGCGCCTGCCCCTCTCCGTGCGGAGCCGGGTGGCCGCGGGAGTTCTCTCGGCCGGTCATGCGCGCGCCCTGCTCTCGCTGGAGGACGCGGAGGAGCAGGAGGAACTCGCCCGTCGCATCGTTCGTGAGGGACTCTCGGTGCGCTCGACCGAGGAGATCGTCAAGGTCATGGAGTCGAAGAGCAGCCGCCCCGCGAAGCCGAAGGGGCCGAGGGCGGGAAGCCTGGTCTCGCCCGCCCTGAGTGATCTGGCGTCACGGCTCTCGGACCGGTTCGAGACACGGGTGAAGGTCGACCTCGGGCAGAAGAAGGGGAAGATCGTCGTCGAGTTCGCCTCGATGGAGGACCTCGACCGTATTCTCGGCAGCCTCGCGCCGGGTGAGGGCCGTGTGCTGGAACGCGGCACCTCCGCCAAGGCGACCGAGGGTGAAGCGGCGAGCTGACGGACGGAGTACGTACGGCAGTGCGGGGAAGGACGGGCCTCCGAGGCCCGTCCTTTGCTCGTTCCCGGGTATGCGCTCCCTGCCTGCGTGGATACGATGCGTTCTGGTAGGGCGCATCTCCCGGGATCCAAGGAAGTGAGGGATCGCCTTCATGGGGCGTCGGTTCGTACCTCTCACCCTGGACAACCTCCCCGATCTCCCCCAGCGCTGCCGGTCGTGTGTCTTCTGGGAGCTGGACCCCGTGCGGGCGGATGCCGCGGTCAAGGCAGGCGAGACGGAGTCGGCCAAGGAGTCCTGGCTCTCCGCCGTTCTCCTGGAATGGGGTTCCTGCGGTCGTCTGGTCCACGTCGACGATGTGCCAGTGGGCTATGTCCTCTATGCACCGCCGGCTTACGTGCCGCGTTCCATCGCCTTTCCCACCAGCCCGGTCTCCCCGGACGCCGTCCAGCTGATCACCGGGTGGATCGACCCCGCCTACCAGCGGCAAGGGCTGGGAAGGGTCATGGTCCAGACCGTGGCGAAGGACCTTCTTCAGCGAGGCTTCAAGGCCATCGAGGCCATCGGCGAGGCACGGTGGAAGGAACCCGCCTGTCTCCTTCCGGCCGACCACCTCCTGGCGGTGGGGTTCAAGACCGTGCGCCCACACCCCGTCCATCCGCGTCTGCGACTGGATCTGCGGACGACGCTCACCTGGAGGGAAGACGTCGAGCTGGCGTTGGACCGATTGCTGGGAGCGGTGCAGAAGGAACCCGCGCTCCGGCCGCTCTGAACGGTGTGTGCGGGGCCGGACACGGCTCAGAGGGCGCAGCAGAACGGGTCGGCCCCTTGGTGAGGCCGACCCGTTTCACGTGAAACATGCTCCGTGCGTACCGCTGCGCGTGCGCGGGGAGCGGGGTGCTTACTTCGAGACGATGAAGTCTTCGAGGTCGCGGAGGATCGCGGCCTTGGGCTTGGCACCGACGATGGTCTTGGCGACCTCGCCACCCTGGTAGACGTTGAGCGTCGGAATGGACATCACGCCGTACTTGGCGGCGGTTTCCGGGTTCTCATCGATGTTGAGCTTCACGATCTCGATCTCACCGTGCTCAGCCGCGATGGCCTCCAGGGAGGGGGCGATCTGACGGCACGGGCCGCACCAGGCGGCCCAGAAGTCCACGAGAACGGGCTTGCCGCTCTTCAGAACCTCTTCCTCGAAAGTAGCGTCGGTAACGTTCTTCAGCGCGCCGGCCACGGCGGCCTCCTTATCAACAGGGGTGAGGGGGGTGAGGGTGGAGCAGTTCAGACGGCCGGGGTCTTCTCCGGCTCGGCGAGCTTCTCGTCCGCGAGGGCGGCCAGGAAGCGCTCGGCGTCGAGGGCGGCGGAACAACCCGTGCCGGCCGCGGTGATGGCCTGACGGTAGGTGTGGTCGACGACGTCGCCGGCGCCGAAGACACCCGTGAGGTTGGTGCGCGTGGAGGGAGCCTGGACCTTGAGGTAACCCTCCTCGTCGAGGTCGAGCTGACCCTTGAAGAGTTCGGTCCGGGGGTCGTGGCCGACTGCGATGAAGAGGCCGGTGACCGCCAGCTCGGAGGTCTCGCCGGTCTTGGTGTTGCGCAGGGTCAGACCGGACAGCTTCTGCTCCCCGTGGACTCCGGCGACCTCACTGTCCCAGGCGAAGTTGATCTTGGGGTCGGCGAAGGCCCGTTCCTGCATCGCCTTGGAGGCGCGCAGCGTGTCACGGCGGTGGACGATCGTGACCGACTTGGCGAAGCGGGAGAGGAAGGTGGCCTCCTCCATGGCGGTGTCGCCGCCACCGATCACCGCGATGTCCTGGTCCTTGAAGAAGAACCCGTCACAGGTCGCGCACCAGGAGACGCCGCGTCCGGAGAGGGCGTCCTCGTTCGGCAGGCCGAGCTTCCGGTGCTGGGACCCGGTGGTCACGATGACAGCCTTCGCGCGGTGAACCGTACCGGCGGTGTCGGTGACCGTTTTGATCTCACCGGTCAGATCCACGGCGATGACGTCGTCCGGAACCAGCTCCGCGCCGAAGCGCTCGGCCTGGGCACGCATGTTGTCCATGAGGTCAGGACCCATGATCCCGTCCTGGAAGCCGGGGAAGTTCTCCACATCGGTGGTGTTCATGAGCGCGCCACCGGCGGTGACGGCACCTTCGAAGACGAGGGGCTTCAGCGAGGCGCGAGCGGTGTACAGGGCGGCCGTATACCCAGCCGGCCCGGAGCCGATGATGATCACATTACGGACGTCGCTCACGGGTGTCTTCCTCGTCTCTGCGGTCTGCCTGCTGTCTGAGGTGGTCGGTTCAACGACTCTCACCCCACCCAACGGATCCTACGGGGCGTGCATTCCCGATCTCCCCGTGTGGCACAGGGCACTGCGCGTCAGGAACGGGGGTAGGGGTGGGAGAACATCAGAGAACCCGTGCCCGAGGGATCGGAGTCGGTGCACCGGGCGTCGACGAGATAGGCGGAGACCAGGGAACTGTCCGTCGGGTGAGGCAGCACCACGAGGTAGGTCTCGGTCCCCTCGTACTCACCAGGCTCCGCCCCGAGGGGCGTGACGGTGCGTCCGAGCGCGCGCTGGACGCACGCCGGTACGTACGGGGCCGCCCGTGGATCGTCGAGGAGAGGTGTCCCGGAGGGCTGTGGCTCCTGCGCCGGGCTGTCGGCGCTCTCGGTGTGGCGGAGCGTGGGCGTACTGCCCAAGAGTTTGCGTACCTGCTCGGGGAGGGTGGCCGTGGTGAACTCACCGGCTCCCGACACTGCCGGGGTTCGGGATTCCGGGGGCGCGATTTTGGCCGACGAGGCGGAGTCTGACGCACTGGAGTTGTCGAGCATGGTCCCGGCCGTCTGGACCAGAAGGGTGCCCACGCCGAGAATCCCCGCGCCGAACGCTGCCCCGAGGACGAGGCGGCGGCGGGGCCACCTGGAGCGGCGTCCCGGGCCGGTGGAGGCGGGCGACGGTCGGGTGGTGGAGGGGGACGGCGACGGTCCGTTCCGCTTCAGCTGACTCGCGGAACTCTGAGTCGCGGACTCTCGGGTGGCGTAGTCCCGAGGTGCGGAGTCCTGAGGGGTGGAGTCCCGAGGTGCGGAGTCATCAGCCGTACCCTCCGCGCCCGTCATCTCTGCTGCGGGTTGCCCAGACTGCTCAGGCTGCTCGGTCGTCCGGTCTGCCGGTTCGCTCCTCGATGTTTCACGTGAAACATCGAGGTTTTCCCGCGGCGTGATCGCGGACGACCCCGGGACGGGATACACCTCAGCGGTGAGAGCCGCGTCGATACGGGCAGCGACATCGGCCGGCATGGGGGTGGGCGACGGCAGTGAGCCGAGAAAGAACTCGACTTCTTCGAGGGAGGACCGCACATCCTCGCAGAGCGCGCACGAGAGAAGGTGGCGCCGGATGTCCGTGGCTCGGGAAACGGAGAGGATGCCTTCGCCGAGGTCGGCGATCTCCGAGACGTCCGGGTGCTGGGTCGTACCGGTCGTGGATGTCATACGTGTCCGCCTCCGCCCTGCACTGCTGCAGGATCATGCGCTCCCGCGTCCCTCGGCTCCGACACCCGTGGGACGGATGGACCTCGCGGCAGGTTCCGTTCGGCACCGGTGCTCTTGCTCGTCGTCGGCGCGTCTTCCGCGTCGCTGCCGCGCAGGTGAGCCAGGAGAGGCAGGAGCTTGGCCCGCCCGCGGGCGCAGCGACTCTTCACCGTGCCGCTCGGAACGTCGAGGATCAGGGCCGCCTCCGCGACCGGGTACCCCTGCATGTCCACGAGGACCAATGCGGCGCGCTGATCGGGAGGGAGTGTCGCGAGCGCGGCCAGCAGCTCGCGGTGGAGATCCTGACGCTCGGCGGGCGCCTCGGCCGACTCGTGCGGCTCCAGCAGCTGGTCGAGGCGCTCCGCGGTCTCCACCGGTGAGGTCCTGCGGGACGCGGCCTTGCGTGCCCGGTCGAGACAGGCGTTCACCGTGATCCGGTGCAACCAGGTGGTGACGGCTGCCTGACCCCGGAACGTGTGGGCGGACCGGAACGCGGAGACGAGGGCGTCCTGGACCGCGTCAGCCGCTTCCTCCCGGTCCCCGAGTGTCCGAAGGGCCACCGCCCATAACCGGTCCCGGTGGCGCCGCACCAGCTCACCGAAGGCATCCGGTTCGCCCGCCACGTGCAGGGCCAGAAGCTCCTGGTCACTGCTCTCGGCGAATCTGGCATCGTCCAACGGTGAGTCCCCGTCCCCCTGCGTCCGTCAGCTGGTGACTTTGATCTCGGAGATCTTGCCCCGGTACTGCTTGCCGCTGCCGGGCAGCTCGGTGAGCCAGACGAGAAGGTACCGCGCCTGGACAGGGTTGTCTGGCTTGAGTGTCACATCCGTCCCCGAGCCCCCGGCCACCTTGGTGAAGCCGTCGGGCATGGACGGCGGCGACGCGTCTTCCGAAGTGCGCAGCTCGACCGAGGTGGTGCCGTCGAGGAAGGAGACGTCCACGGAACCGACCTGCTGCACCTTCCCGAGGTCGAGGACGACCCCGACGCCCGTCTTGAGGGCGCCGAATTTCGCGGTGTAGTAGCTCTGTGTGGACCAGTAGGTGCTGGCGTCGCCGTCGTAGGCGTTCCCTATCGCCTCGGGCTTCTCGCCGCCGTCGGTGCCGAGCGGGTCGTAGTCCTGGGCGCCGGCGATGGTGAGGGGCTTGCCGGAGACGAGCACGTTCTTGTCGGTGCTGCCGCTGTCCGTCGTGCGGGTGGTGTCCGTCTCCTCGGTCTTCTTGTTGTCCAGGAGCGTCTCGGCGAGCTGCCAGCTGCCGAGACCCAGGGCGGCGATGAGCAGGGCGGAGACGGCCCACTTCAGCGCCCTGCCGGTGCGGCTCTCGAGCGGGGCCGGAGGCACAGCCATGACGGAGGGGGCCGTCGGTGCGGGGCGGGCGGACGGGCGTCCGTACGTCCCCTGCTGGTAAGTGGTCCGCTGGTACTCGGGCGGAGCGGTGAAGGTCGGCTCGGGCGGCAGGATGCGCGGCATCGCGGCGACCGCCTTGGCCAGCTCGTCGGGGGTCGTGCAGGGCGGTTCCTGCCGCGAAGCCGTGGCGCCGTCGTTGGCGAGCGCGCGCATGGCGAGCTCGGAGAGACCGCGGTGGACTCCGGCCCGGACCTGGTCGGGAGCGATGAGGCCCATGCCCTTGGGAAGGCCGGCGAGCCCGTAGGCGTCGTCCTCGTACGGCCACCGCTGGGTCAGCGCCGCGTACAGCAGGGCGCCGATCGCCTCGGTGTCCGTACGCAGTGGATGCTCGGCCGTGATGCCGCGCAGCGCGGCGTCGACGGCGAGGCCGCGGATGCGGTACTGCCCCGTGGAACTGCGCAGGACGGCGCCGGGTGTCAGGCGCAGGTGCGCGAGACCCTCACGGTGTGCGGCAGCCATGGCCTGGGAGAGCTGCCCGACGAGCTGGAACGCGTCGTGCGCCTCCATGGGGCCCGCGGCGAGCAGTGCGGTGAGCTCGACGGCGTCCGGGAGCCACTCGTGGACGACATAGACGAAGTCGCCCTCCTCCACGGCGTCCAGCACCTGCACGAAGCGTGGGTCGCCGAGGAGTGCGGAGGAGCGGGCCGCGGCCAGGACCGGCCGGGCGCGGGGATGGTTCGCCGTGAGCAGGTGGACCCCCACCGCGCGCCGCAGCTTCTCGTCCATCGCGCGCCAGCTGCTGAAACCGTCCAGTCGGGTGACGCACTCTTCGAGCCGGTAGCGCTTGGCCAGCTTGTGGCCGCTGTGCAGGTCGGGTGCCGGTGGTTCCGCGGGGGAGCCGACGTCCTTGTCGTCCACGCCGTCCGGGCTCTCGCCCGGCGCGTTCTTGGCTTCAGCCGTCCCGTCGGTCGTGGCCTCGTCCGCCTTGGCGGACAGCGGCTCGTCGCCGCCGTTGTCGGCCACGTCGACGGCAGCCGTGCTACGTTCCGCCACCGTCGTTCCTGCCTCCCCATCCGTTGCGCGATGCCAGCCGGCTCTGCTCACAGTCTCGCCAATTGTGCCCACACTCCAGCCCTATGCACGACACACGGAGACCGGTGATGGTTGTGTGCTGCGGCGCCCGTTCAGCGGCCGAGCCGTCCACGGACCATACCCATCAGCCCGTTCACCTCTTCGATCCGCATCTTCTTGGCCGCACCGAAGAAGATGGCGAGCAGCAACAAACCACCACAGATCAGCGCGACGACCGAACCGAGTACGCCCCCGCCGAGGAGTTCGAGCAGGGCGACCCCCACCACACCCCCGACCAGTGCGGCGGGGACCGCCGCCATGCAGAGGCGGGCGTACGTGCGGACGACGCGGGTGCCGTCCAGGTCGCCGCCGAGCCGGTTGCGCAGCCGTCGCCAGGCGACGCCGACCCCGACCGCGTAGGCGAGGCCGTAGGACGCGGCCATGCCGACCACGGCCCAGCGGGACGGGAGGACGAGGAAGCAGAGGACCGAAGCGGCGGCGTTGACGGCCGCCACGATGACCGTGTTGTAGAAGGGGGTGCGGGTGTCCTCGTACGCGTAGAAACCACGGAGCACGACGTACTGCACGGAGTACGGGATGAGGCCGAGGGCGAACGCCATGAGGATGAAGCCCATCGACCGGGCGGCCTCGGAGCCGCTCGACCCGTAGAGCAGGGTGCACATCGGCAGACCGAGCGCGAGGAACCCGAAGGCCACCGGAACGATGGCGACGGCGGAGTTCCTCAGCCCCTGGGAGATGTCGTCGCGGACCGCGCCGGGATCGTTGTCGTGCGCGGCCCGTGCGATGCGGGGCAGCAGGGCGGCCATCACGGAGACGGTGATGATGGCCTGCGGCATGCCCCAGATGAGCTGGGCGTTCGAGTAGGCGAGGAAGCCGGTGCCGTTCTGCCCGGAGGACTTGCCGGCCGAGGTGGCGAGCTGGGTGACGACCAGGACGCCCGCCTGGTTGGCGAGGACGAAGAGCACGGTCCACTTGGCCAGCTTGATCGTCTTGCCGAGACCGTGGCCCCTCCAGTCGAAGCGCGGCCGGAACCGGAAACCCGCCTCGCGCAGGTACGGGATCATCGCCAGGGCCTGCACGGTGAGTCCGAGCAGGGTGCCGATGCCGAGCAGTCGGACTCCGTCCGGCGGGATGGTCCGCACACCGATCTGGGATTCGGCCGCGGTGCCGTAGACCCAGATGAAGAGACCGAACGTGGTGATCATGACGATGTTGTTGAGGACCGGGGTCCACATCATCGCGCCGAACTTGCCGCGCGCGTTGAGGATCTGCCCCATCACGACGTGCACGCCCATGAAGAAGATCGTCGGCAGGCAGTAGCGCGCGAAGGTGACGGCCACGTTGTTGGCGTCGGGGTCGTTGGCGATCGGGAGGGACATCAGCCGGATGAGCAGCGGTGCGGCGAACACCGCAGCGGCCACGATCAGACCGAGGGCGACCATCACCAGGGTGAGCAGGCGGTTGGCGTACGCCTCGCCGCCGTCCTCGTCCTCCTTCATGGAGCGGACGAGCTGGGGTACGAACACGGAGTTCAGGCCGCCGCCGACGGTGAGGATGTAGATCATCGTCGGGAGCGTGTAAGCGATGGTGAAGCTGTCACCGAGGAGGACGGCGCCTAGCGCGGCCGTGATGACCAGGCTCCGGACGAAGCCGGTGAGCCGTGAGACGAGCGTTCCGGCGGCCATCAGTGCGCTGGACTTGAGCAGTCCCGAGGCCCGGCCTCCGGACTTCTGCGGCGCGGGGGCCCCGGCGGGCTCGGGTTCGCCGGCGTGCCGGCCACCGCCGGAGCCCTCCTGGTCCCGGAAGAGGTGGGCGAACGCGTCGGGCTCCACGTCGTCTTCCGAGGCGCGGGTGACGAGGTCGTCGACGCCGACGAACTGGGTCGTCAGGGCGTCGTCGCCATAGGGAAGGTGCCGGGAGGGCCCTGCGGGCTCCGGTGCGGGCGTCTGGGCCCAGATCCGGGGGTCCGGGGGGTACTGGGCCGCGGGAGGCTGCTGGTAGAGCGGCTGGGGCTCCTGGTACGTGCCCGGGGGCGGCGGCGGGTGGGAGGCCCGGTCGTAGAGGGCCTCACCGACCGGGTCCTGGGCGGCGAGGTCACTCGCCCGATAGGGGTCGTGGTCGTAGGCATGCTGGAGGTACGGGTCGGCAGGGGCCATCCCGTCCGGTCCCGTCTCCGAGGGCACCCGGTCGGCGCCCGTCCCGCCCGCGCCGTGCACGCGGTCACCGTCGTACGGCGCGTTCATCGAAACCCCACCTCATCGTCCCCGGCCGGCCGGCCTCGACAGACATCGCTCAACGGTCCACTTTCTCACCCGGCCCGGACGGGTTACTGCTTTCCGGCCCGGTGTCCGGCGCCGGGTCACTCGGCTGCTCGGGCTCGCCGCCGCCGCCTTCCGACGTGTCGCTTGCGACGGCGCGCTTCCGGTGGTTGTACATCCTCACACCTGCCAGCACCAGCAGCAGCAGACCCCCGGCGATCACCAGCAGTACGGTCGGCGTCAGCTCGGAGACCTTCACGGTGAAGGTCATCTCGTCGCCGTAGGGGGTCCCGTCCTGGGTGAAGAGGCGGGCCCTGATCTGGACCTGGCCGTTGACATTGGCGTCCGCGTCGAACTTCACCGACTGGCTGTGACCGCCTGCGATCGCCACCGGCTGCTGCGCGACCGCGCCTCCGTCGTTGAGCTTGAGACGGGTGGCGTTGTCGGAGGTCAGCCGGAGGACCAGATGGTCGACCCCTTGCACGAGCTGGTTCTGCACGGTGACCGGGATGGTAGCGCTACGCCCGGAGAGGGTGACGTCCGACTTGGCGATCAGGTTCACCTGGCCGACGAGTCCCTGGAGGTACGTCCGCACCGCGTCGCGATATTTCTGGGCCTCCAGCGGCTTTCCCCGCCAGGAGGTCGACATGGAGCGGTTGATGGCGTTGCCGAACGGGGTCACCACCCGCTCGGGCTGGGTCAGGATGACCTGGAAGCTGTTGAGCGAATCCTGGGTGCCCCTGATGTCCTGGAACGCCTGCGTGGGCAGCTCCTGGCTGCGCAGCTTCTTCGGGTACGCCGACGAGCCGGGCACCTTGGTGGTCGCTCCGGCGTCCGGCTTCACCTCGGCGGCGGCCACCAGGTCCAGCGACTCCGTCCAGCGGTCGTCGTCCAGCGCCCGGAGGGCACGCGCCATGGTCTGCGCCTGTGCGGCGGTGGGCGTCCGCTGAGGAGCCACCACGATGCTGCGGTCCTTCTCCTCGTCCTGTTTGGTGAGAGCCAGGGTCTGGGAGAGGAAGTTCTGGACGGCGAGCGTGGAGCGCTCGCCCCCCGTCATGTCACCGCCGAAGACGGTGGAGAGCCGGTAGTCGGCCACCACGGCGCTCGTGCCGCCGCCGATGGGCCGGGCAGCCGTCGGCGTGTACATCAGGTTGCCGGTCTCTTCGAGGCTGTCGCTGCGGGCGATCACCTTGTGGGCTCCGGCCGAGGTGGCGACGTCGACGATCGACGGATCGATGGCACCGTCGACGGGCCACGCGAAATCGGTGGTCGGCGTGGTGTGCAGGACCGTCTCCACCGTGGTCGTGGCCGCTTCGGTGGCGTTCTGCAGATGGCTGAGGGTGCCCGAGACGTTCTTGCCCCGGTGCGCGATGGACGCGAGGTCGGGGTCGGCGAACGGAAGGGCGACGATCTTCTCGCCGTTCACCCCCTTCTGCAGCGCGTCGAGCCACTTCTTCGCGATGGCCTGGTGGGTGCCGGGGACCGTGGTGTCACCGGCCCTGACCCGGTAGGTCCCCGCCATCGCGTCGACGCTCGCCAGCAGGTCCGGATCGATCACCCAGGTCACCGGAAGATCGCTGCCCAGCGAGACGAGCTGTTCCAGCCGGCCTCCGGGGCTCAGTTCGGTCGCCAGCTCGTCGTCCTGGAACACGGGAGTCTGCTGCGCGTCCGAGGCGGTCTCGGACGTGATGTGCGCGGAGGCGATCAGCGGCCAGAGAAAGGTGAGCTTGGACTTGGCGTCGCTCTCCTCCGGCTGCCAGGGGAGGAAGGTGCGCTGGATACCGAGGACACGCTCGTAGGAGCTGCTGGACGTCCGGCCCGTCAGGGAGACGGCCAGCTGGTAGACGCCGGCCGAGTCCAGCGGCAGTTTGTCGACCGGGACGGAGATCGAGAAGTCCTGGCTGACGCCCTTGCGGAGCGAGGACACATCGAGGGTGTACGGATCGTCGAGCGCCTCCGCGTCCACACCTGGCAGATATCCGGTCCGCTTGGCGTTCGCGTCGATCGAGGAGCGCCCGGAGAGCCTCGGACCCACACGGAGGTCCACCTCGGCCTCGTCGATCGTCTCGCTGCCCCGGTTGGTCAGGGTGCCGGAGACGACCAGCGTGTCCCCGTCCACCGGCGCGCTGGGGAGGAGCGAGTTCAGTGAGACGTCGACCGTGCTGGAGACGGCGGTCGCCTTCGCAGGGGCACCGGTGAGCGGAGCCGCTACCGCAGACGCGGCCAGCAGACCCGTCACCAGGGGCACCCCCAGCAGAACGGACGCAGTACGCCCCATCCACCGGCGAGCAGGAGAGGGACGTGTCCCCTGAGAGTCTGCCGCCTCGGCCACGCGTGTACCCGTCCCTCGTCGTCGTCAGCTGGGGGTGTCGATCGCTGTCGGTTCTGCGTCCCCGCATGGTAACGAGGTGCGCTGTGGCGGAGTGCTCCGGACCGCCTCTCATGATCGGCAGAGTCTCGCAGGGCTCCCGGAAACGGTGACGCCCGGGCCGGTCGGGGCACGTACCCTTTTCTGTTGTGCCGAACGCCAACGAAGACAAGTCCAGCGCCCTGAGCCAAACGGAGCCCCGTGGGGCCGGCGAACCACTGCGGGTCTCCCCCGTCGCCGATGAGCTCGCCCGACGCTTCGAGGAAGCGGGGTTCGCCCTTGCCCTGGTCGGTGGCTCGGTCCGGGACGCTCTGCTCGGGCGGCTCGGGAACGACCTCGACTTCACCACCGACGCGCGCCCGGAGGACGTACTCAAGATCGTCCGCCCCTGGGCCGACTCGGTCTGGGAGATCGGAATCGCGTTCGGCACGGTGGGCTCTCAGAAGGACGGCTACCAGGTCGAGGTCACGACCTACCGCTCGGAGGCGTACGACCGGACCTCCCGGAAGCCCGAGGTCTCGTACGGAGACTCCATCGAGGACGATCTGGTCCGACGGGACTTCACCGTCAACGCGATGGCCGTCGCGCTTCCGCGGAAGGAATTCATCGACCCGCACGACGGGATGAAGGACCTCGCCGACCGCGTCCTGCGCACTCCAGGGACCCCGGAGGCGTCCTTCTCCGACGACCCGCTCCGTATGCTGCGGGCCGCACGGTTCGCCGCGCAGCTCGACTTCGAGGTGGCCCCCGAGGTCGTCGAGGCCATGACGGAGATGGCGGAGCGCATCGAGATCGTGTCGGCGGAGCGCGTCCGGGAGGAGCTCAACAAGCTGCTCCTCTCCGAGCACCCCCGCAAGGGACTGGGGTTGCTGGTCGATACCGGGCTGGCCCGGTACGTCCTTCCCGAACTGCCGGGACTACGGCTCGAAAGTGACGAGCATCACCGTCACAAGGACGTCTACGAGCACTCTCTGACCGTTCTGGAGCAGGCGATCGACCTGGAGGAGAACGGCCCGGACCTCGTCCTGAGGCTCTCCGCGCTGCTCCACGACATCGGCAAGCCCCGGACCCGGCGGTTCGAAAAGGACGGCCGCGTCTCCTTCCACCATCACGAGGTGGTCGGCGCCAAGATGGTCAAGAAGCGTCTGACGGAACTGAAGTACTCCAACGACATGGTCAGGGACGTCTCGCGCTTGGTCGAACTCCACCTTCGCTTCCATGGGTACGGCGACGGCGAGTGGACCGATTCAGCGGTCCGCCGGTACGTGCGTGACGCGGGGCCCCTCCTGGAGCGGCTCCACAAGCTCACGCGTTCGGACTGCACCACCAGGAACAAGCGCAAGGCGAACGCGCTCTCGCGCACGTACGACGCGCTGGAGGAGCGCATCGCGCTGCTCCAGGAGCAGGAGGAGCTGGACTCCATCCGGCCCGACCTCGACGGCAACGCGATCATGCGCATTCTCGATGTGGGCCCCGGGCCCGTCATCGGCCAGGCGTACGCGTTCCTGCTGGAGCTGCGACTGGAGAACGGCCCGATGGGTGAGGAGGCCGCTGCCGCTGCTCTCCGGGAGTGGTGGACGAACCAGGGCTGAGTCCTGCGGTTGCTCGCTCCGGGGTCGTGTTTCACGTGAAACACGACCCCGGAGCCGTGCGGTCGGCCGGACGGTGACGTTTCACGTGAAACGAGAGCTGACTCCCTGGATCAGGAGGTGGTGACGGCAGCCTTTCGCCACCGGAACATCGCCACGCCGACGGCCGCGTACAGCACCGCCACTCCGGCCACCACGGGGACGGACCGGCCGTCGGCCGGCAGTACGAGTGCGGAGACGGCCGCCGCACTCACGAACGCCACGTTGAACAGCACGTCGTAGAGGGAGAAGACGCCCCCCCGGTACGCGTCGGCCACCGACGTCTGTACCACCGTGTCCGTCGCGATCTTGGAACCCTGAGTCGCCACACCGAGCACGAACGCCGCGACCATCATCGGCGCGAGAGCGAAGGAGAGGCCCAGGGCGGGTTCCAGGACGGCCGCGGCCCCCGCGCAGACGACGATCCATCCGTACCGGCCGAACCGGCCCACCGCCCAGGGCGTCACGACCGCGGCGACGAAGAACCCCGCCCCGGAGATCCCCAGCGCCACTCCGAGCAGCGCCAGTCCTCGGGACTCGTCGTCCGTCCAGGTATAGCGGCAGAGCATGAGCACCATCACGGTCAGGGCTCCGTAGCAGAACCGGAGCACCGTCATGGCGATCAGCGCCCGGCCCGCGTCTCTGCGGTCCACCAGATGACGCATGCCTGCCACGAGTCCCCGTGCGGTGACGCCCATCGCCGCCCGCAGACGCAGCGCGCTCTCCTGGACGTCCGGTCCCAGCAGCTTCGTGGGCAGGGCCAGGGAGACCAGGGCCGAGAGCAGATAGAGCAGAGCCCCCAACAGGACCACCGCGGCGTCGGAGTCGTCGGCCAGCAGCCGGACGGCGAAGGCGAGTCCGCCGCCGGCCGTCGCCGCCAGCGTGCCGGCGGTCGGGGAGAGCGAGTTGGCGAGTACAAGCCGGTCGGCGTCGACCACGCGCGGCAGGGCGGCGGAGAGCCCGGCGAGGACGAAGCGGTTGACCGCCGTGACGCAGAGCGCCGAGGCGTAGAAGAGCCACTCGGGCACCGAACCGAGAATGAGCAACGCGGTGCAGCAGGCGAGCGCGGCTCTGAGCAGGTTTCCGTGGAGGAAGACCTGGCGGCGCGGCCAGCGGTCGAGCAGCACACCGGCGAACGGGCCGACCAGGGAGTAGGGGAGGAGGAGGACCGCCATGGCCGAGGCGATGGCGCCGGCCGAAGCCTGCCGCTCGGGCGAGAAGACGACGTGCGCGGCGAGCGCGACCTGGTAGACGCCGTCCGCCGACTGGGAGAGGAGTCGCACGGCCAGGAGGCGACGGAAGTTCCGAAGGCGCAGGAGTATGCGCAGATCACGCGCGACAGCCATGTGAGCAAGGGTCACATACGTCGAAGGTCCCCGAGCGCGCGGCTCGGGGACCTTCGACGTCAGGCGGGTGAGGAGGCGTTACCGCGCCCGCTCACGGCGATGCTGTCAGCCGTTCGGCCGGATCAGCGCTCGACCTCGCCCTTGATGAACTTCTCGACGTTCTCGCGGGCCTCGTCGTCGAAGTACTGGACCGGCGGGGACTTCATGAAGTACGAGGAAGCGGAGAGGATCGGGCCACCGATGCCCCGGTCCAGCGCGATCTTCGCGGCGCGGACGGCATCGATGATGACACCGGCCGAGTTCGGGGAGTCCCACACTTCGAGCTTGTACTCGAGGTTCAGCGGGACGTCACCGAAGGCGCGGCCTTCGAGGCGGACGTACGCCCACTTGCGGTCGTCCAGCCACGCCACGTAGTCCGAGGGACCGATGTGGACGTTGTCGGCACCGAGCTCGCGGTCACGGATCTGCGAGGTGACGGCCTGCGTCTTCGAGATCTTCTTGGACTCCAGGCGCTCACGCTCGAGCATGTTCTTGAAGTCCATGTTGCCGCCGACGTTCAGCTGCATCGTGCGGTCCAGGACGACGCCCCGGTCCTCGAAGAGCTTCGCCATCACGCGGTGCGTGATGGTGGCGCCCACCTGGGACTTGATGTCGTCGCCGACGATCGGGACACCGGCCTCGGTGAACTTGTCGGCCCACTCCTTGGTGCCGGCGATGAAGACCGGGAGGGCGTTGACGAACGCGACCTTGGCGTCGATGGCGGCCTGGGCGTAGAACTTCGCCGCGACCTCGGAACCGACGGGGAGGTAGCAGACGAGAACGTCGACCTGCTTGTCCTTGAGGACCTGGACGATGTCCACGGGGGCCTCGGTGGACTCCTCGATCGTCTCGCGGTAGTACTTGCCCAGACCGTCGTGGGTGTGGCCGCGCTGGACGGTGATGCCGGTGGTGGGCACGTCCGCGATCTTGATGGTGTTGTTCTCGCTGGCACCGATGGCGTCCGCGAGGTCGAGGCCGACCTTCTTCGCGTCGACGTCGAAGGCAGCGACGAACTCGACGTCGCTGACGTGGTAGTCGCCGAACTGGACGTGCATCAGACCGGGCACCTTGCCGGCCGGATCGGCGTCCTTGTAGAACTCGACGCCCTGCACCAGCGAGGCGGCGCAGTTGCCCACGCCGACGATGGCTACGCGAACCGAACCCATTCCGGTTGCTCCCTGTGTGTAATGGTGGTCCCGACGGAGGCTCCCGCGATGTGCGGGGTGCCGTCGGGCGGTGTCAGTTGGACGGATCCGGCGGGGTGTCATCCCGGCGCCGGGGCAGGCCGTCCGCTTCTTCTGCTGTGTCCTGCTGAGGGGAACCCCCGGGGGCGGACCGTCGCCGGTCCCGTCCCGAGCGTTCGCTCTCGATGAGCTCGTTCAGCCAGCGCACTTCGCGCTCCACGGACTCCATGCCGTGTCGCTGCAGCTCAAGTGTGTAGTCGTCGAGTCGTTCACGGGTGCGGGCGAGAGAGGCGCGCATCTTCTCCAGGCGCTCCTCCAGCCTGCTGCGCCGGCCTTCCAGGACGCGCATCCGCACATCGCGTTCGGTCTGGCCGAAGAAGGCGAAGCGAGCGGCGAAGTGCTCGTCCTCCCAGGCGTCCGGGCCGGTCTGCGAGAGCAGCTCCTCGAAGTGCTCCTTGCCCTCTGCCGTCAACCGGTACACGATCTTCGCCCTGCGGCCCGCGAGTGAGGAGGCGGGCGTCGCAAGATCGGCCGGGGCGGTGCTCGGCTCCTCGATCAACCAGCCACTGGTGACCAGCGTCTTGAGGCAGGGATAGAGGGTGCCGTAGCTGAAGGCGCGGAAGATGCCCAGCGAGGTGTTGAGGCGTTTGCGCAGCTCATAGCCGTGCATCGGGGACTCGCGGAGCAGTCCGAGGACAGCGAATTCGAGGATGCCGGAGCGTCTGCTCATCTTCGCCTCCTCTGCTGTCGGGTGGTCCCGTGATGCACCGGCGACGCACTTATGCCGCCCTGATGTATCGACTCGATACATCAGCACGATAGATCGGTCCGCGATGTTCGACAAGGGCTGGCTTCGTGAACGGCGTCACATCACTAATTCGTAGCAAGCGACTTGCGTCATTTGGGGTGAAGTTCGGCCCTAGATGGGTTTTGACCGTGCGTAGTCTGTCCGGCATGCAGATCACCGGGAACCGCGAGGCGCCGCCGGGCGTCAGACTTCGCGGACTGCCGGATGTACTGCGGATGAGCCTTCCGCAGGGCCTGTCCGCAATTCGGGGGGACCGGATCTCAACTGCCGCTTCCAGGCGCTCTCGCCTGCCCGAGGAGTAGTCGTTCGATGAGCGAGCACCGTCGCAAAACGCCTCAACCGCAAGACGGGGGGCGTGCCGCGGCCCGACGAGCCGCGCCGCAGTCAGCAGGACGCCGCGCAGCACCATCACCCAGAGTGACGAACAAGTCACCTGCCGAGCCGTATGCCGAGGAGCGCCCGCCGGGCGGCCGCGCCGAAGCGCGCCGTGCCGCACAGCGCGGCGGCCGTCGGCGCGGGGCCGAGGGCCCCGGCTCCGGCGGACCGGGCGGCGGCGGGGGAGGTGGCCGACGCCGCGGCGGGGGTCCCGAGGGCCCCGGGCGGGGCCGGGGGGACGGCGGGCCTGAGAAGAAGCGGATCATCGACTACCCCCGTTACGGCCGATACGGGTACCGCCGCTGGGTGCCGTCGTGGAAGCTGGTCTCCGGCCTCTGTCTGAGCTTCCTCGGCCTCCTCATGGGTATCGCGGGCGTCTCGTACGCGCTGGTGCAGACCCCGGAGGTCAGCAAGGCGGCCAAGGCGCAGAACAACGTCTACTACTGGGCCGACGGCTCGCAGATGGTCGCGACCGGTGGCGAGTTCAACCGCCAGGAGATCAGCTACGCGCAGATCCCGGCGGCCATGCGCTACGCCGTGATCTCGGCCGAGAACAAGTCGTTCCAGACGGACCACGGCATCGACCCGATGGGTATCGCGCGAGCCCTGTTCAACATGGCCAAGGGTGGCGAGACCCAGGGCGGTTCGACGATCACCCAGCAGTTCGTGAAGAACTCGATGCTCACCCAGGAGCAGACGGTCACCCGTAAGTTCAAGGAACTCTTCATCACGCTCAAGGTGGGCAGCAAGATGAAGAAGGAAGACGTGATGAAGGGGTACCTCAACGTCTCCTACTACGGCCGGGGCGCCTCCGGGCTCCAGGCCGCGGCACGTACGTACTACGACAAGGACGCCACCGACCTGAACCCGAGCGAGTGCGCCTTCCTGGCCACCCTGCTCAAGGGCGCCAGCTACTACGACCCGGCCGGTGTCCCCGAGGTGGACCCGGTGGAGGCGACCCCCGAGAAGAACCTGCATCGCGCCACGCTCCGCTGGAAGTGGATCCTCGACGAGGAGGTCAAGGACGGCCATCTCGACGCGGCGGAGCGGGCCAAGTACACGAAGTTCCCCATGCCGGTGGAGCCGAAGAAGAGCGCCCAGCTCAGCGGCCAGACCGGTTACCTGGTGGACCTGGCCAAGAAGTACTTCCTCGCCAACAACAAGGCGAACATCGACGCAGACCTCCTCGCGCAGGGCGGATACGAGATCCACACGACCTTCGACAAGAAGAAGGTCCAGCAGCTCACCACCGCTGTGAAGCGGGTCTACGACGAGAAGATCGACGTCAAGAAGCGACCGAAGCTCGACGCCTACGTCCAGTTCGGCGGCGCCTCCGTCGACACCAGCACCGGGGCCATCCTCGCCATCTACGGCGGGCAGGACGCCACCAAGCACTACACCAACAACGCCGACGCCACCGGTGCGCAGGTCGGGTCGACCTTCAAGCCGTTCGTGCTCACGGCTGCCATGGAGTACGGCAAGAGGGATCCGAGCCTGGGGTCCGAGCAGAGCGAGTCCCAGCGCACACCGGTCTCGCCGAAGAGCATCTACAACGGCGACAACGAGCTGAAGATCAAGGACTGGACCGGGCAGCCCTGGGAGAACAAGAAGGGCGAGCAGTGGCTCCAGACCAACGACGACCACACGTCCTACGGTGACGTGGACCTGCGGTACGCGATGCAGGAGTCGATCAACTCGCCCTACGTCCAGCTCGGCATGGACGTCGGTACGGACAAGGTGAAGGAAGCGGCCATCTCGGCGGGCCTGCGCGACGACTCGTTCATGGCCGACGACCACGTTCCGTCCTTCTCCATCGGTACCTCCTCGCCCAGCGCGATCCGCATGGCCGGCGCGTACGCCACGTTCGCCACCAGCGGCAAGCGGAACGACCCGTTCTCGGTCACCGAGGTCAAGCACGAGGGTGAGGTCATCTACCAGCACGCGAAGAAGACCCAGACCGCCTTCGACCCCGCGATCGCCGACAACGTCACCGACGTGCTCCAGAACGTCGTCGAGCACGGCACGGGAACCCCCGCCCAGATCCCCGGTCGTGACGTGGCGGGCAAGACGGGTACCACCGACGAGAACAAGTCGGCCTGGTTCGTCGGGTACACCCCCCAGATCTCCACCGCCGTCAGCATGTTCCGCCTGGACGACAACGAGAAGCACAAGGACCGCACCTTCCAGAGCATGTACGGCACCGGTGGAGAGAAGAAGATCCACGGTGCGTCGTTCCCCGCGCAGATCTGGCACGACTACATGGCCGGCGCGGTGAAGGGCATGAAGGTCGTGGAGTTCCCCAAGCCAGGCCCCGTCGGTGAGAAGGTCTACGGCGGCGGCGCCAGCCCCAGCCCGTCCCCCTCGCCGACCCCCAGCACCGCCTCGCCCACGCCGTCCGAGAAGCCGACCGTGGATCCGACTCCGACGACCTCGGCCCCCCCGACCCCTACCCCGAGTGACACCTGCACCACCTGGGGATGGAACACCTGCGCCCCCGACGCGGCCACCGGTACCGGAGCGGAGGGTGGCACGGACACGACCGGCACGACCGAGGGCACCGACACCACCGGTACGACGGACGGCAGCGACGCCGCCGGTACGGACTCCTCCACCACCACCGGCAACACCAACGGCACCACCAACGGCAACGGCAACGGCAACAACAGCACGGGCACCACCACCGGGCTCTTCAGCACCGGCGGAGGCGGCGGATAGCCGAAGCCGCCTCCGGGCCCGTACCCGGGCCGCCTACGAGGGCCGTCCGCACCCAGCCGGGTACGGACGGCCCTCGGTCGCGTCCGGCGGTCCCCCGCCTCCCGCACAGCCCGGTACGGCAGGATGTGGCGCATGCCAAGCGCAGAAGAGACCAGCGAGGAACAGGAGCGTCCCGTCGCACCCACGCGACGGGACGAGATCGCCGCTGCGGGGAGCGAGTTGATCGGCGGCCCGGCGGGCCGGTTCGCGCGCTTCGGCGGCGGCGGGCTGACGGCCGTGCGCGTGGTCGCCCTGGTGGCGATCGGGATGTTCGCGCTCGGCATGGTGCAGAAGCTGCCCTGCTACAACTGGGCCTGGTTCAGAGGGGCCAGCTCGCAGTACACCCACGCCTGCTACTCAGACATCCCCCACCTCTTCGTCGGCCGGGGCTTCGCTGACGGGCTGCTGCCCTACTTCGACCGGCTCGGCGGCGACATGCAGTACCTCGAATACCCGGTCCTGACCGGGTTGTTCATGCAGGTCGCCTCCTGGCTCACGCTCACCCCTCACAGCGACCCGATGCAGCAGCGCGAGCAGATGTACTGGCTCGTCAACGCCGGCATGCTGATGATCTGCGCGGTGGTGGCGGTCGTGTGCGTCGCGCGTACCCACCGCCGCCGCCCGTGGGACGGGCTGCTGGTCGCTCTGGCGCCGGCCCTCGCCCTCACCGCCACGGTCAACTGGGACCTGCTGGCCGTCGCCCTGACCGCCGCCGCGATGCTCATGTGGTCGCGCGGCAGGGCGGTCGCGTTCGGTGTCCTGATCGGCCTGGCGACGGCGGCGAAGCTGTATCCGGTCCTGCTGCTCGGTCCGCTCCTGGTGCTCTGCTGGCGCGCGGGGAAGTGGCGGCCGTTCCTCGTCGCCACGTTCTCGGCCGTGGTCGCCTGGGCGGTGGTGAACTTGCCGGTGATGCTGTACGCCTGGGAGGGGTGGAAGAAGTTCTACACCTTCAGCGAGGTCCGCACCATCGACTTCGGGTCGTTCTGGCTGATCGCCCAGCAGCGCCTGGGACGGCCCATCGACGTCTCCGTCGTGAACCTGGGTTCCGCGGTGCTGATGGTGCTCTGCTGCCTCGGCATCGCGGCGCTGGCCCTGGTCGGGCGGCGCAGGCCCAGGTTCGCCCAGCTCGCGTTCCTCGTGGTGGCGGCCTTCGTCCTCACGAACAAGGTCTACTCGCCGCAGTACGTGCTCTGGTTGATCCCGCTCGCCGCGCTGGCCCGTCCGCGCTGGCGGGACTTCCTGATCTGGCAGGCGTGCGAGGTGCTGTACTTCCTCGGCATCTGGATGTACCTCGCGTACACGAGCAGCGGGGACAAGCACCAGGGGCTGCCGCAGGACGGCTATCAGCTCGCCGTCGTCCTCCACCTGCTGGGAACGCTCTACCTCGTCGCCCTGGTCGTGCGGGACATCGTCCTGCCGGAGCGTGACGTGGTGCGGCAGGACGGCTCGGACGACCCCTCCGGCGGTGTGCTCGACGGGGCGCCGGACAGATTCGTGCTGGCGCCGCTGGGCAGCCGGGAGTACGAGGACGAGGCTTTCTGGGGCGAGCCGGCCGACTGGGGAGCGGTGCGCGGCGGCGGGACCGGCGACTGACCGGTCCCGCCCGGCGGGTTTCCCGTGTCCCGAACGGGGTCGCGTCAGCGCTCGACGAGACGGTCGAACTGGGTGGTGGTGTGGCGCAGATGTGCCACGAGTTCGTCGCCGACCCGCGGTTCCTGGGCGTCCGACGGTACGAACAGGATCGACACCTGCATGTGCGGCGGCTCGGCGAACCAGCGCTGCTTGCCCGACCAGACGAACGGCGACAGGTTGCGGTTGACCGTGGCGAGCCCGGCGCGGGCGACGCCCTTGGCGCGCGGCATCACCCCGTGGAGTGCCTTGGGAGCCTCCAGTCCGACCCCGTGCGACGTACCTCCGGCGACGACCACCAGCCAGCCGTCGGACGCGGCCTTGCCCTGCCGGTAGCCGAAACGGTCGCCCTTGACGACGGGAGTCACGTCCAGCACGGCACCGCGGTACTCGGTGGCCTCGTGGTCGCCGAGCCAGAGCCGGGTGCCGATGCGGGCGCGGAAGCGGGTCTGCGGGAACTGCTGCTGCAGCCGGGCCAGTTCCGCGGCCTTGAGGTGGCTGACGAACATGGTGTGCAGGGGCAGCCGGGCGTTGCGCAGGCGGTCCATCCAGCCGATGACCTCCTCCACCGCGTCCGAGCCGTCGGTGCGGTCCAGCGGGAGGTGCAGCGCGAAGCCTTCGAGGCGGACGTCCTCTATGGCGGCGTGGAGCTGTCCCAGCTCCTCTTCCCTGACTCCGTGGCGCTTCATCGAGCTCATGCACTCGATGACGACCCGGGCGCCGACGAGGCCGTGCACCCCGTCGACGGAGGAGACCGAACGGACCACGCGGTCGGGCAGCGGAACCGGTTCCTCACCCCTGCGGAACGGCGTGAGGACGAGCAGGTCGCCGCTGAACCAGTCCTTGATCCGGGCGGCCTCGTACGTGGTCCCCACTGCCAGCATGTCCGAGCCGAAGCGGATGGCCTCGTCGGCCAGACGCTCGTGCCCGAAGCCGTAGCCGTTGCCCTTGCAGACCGGCACGAGGCCCGGGAACTGATCGATCACGGACTTCTGGTGCGCCCGCCAGCGCGCGGTGTCGACGTAGAGGGAGAGCGCCATGGCCGGCCCGGAACCTTTCTGGTGGCTGCGGTGTGTCAGAGATCGCAGAGCGTACGGAGAAACCAAGAGGAACGGACGGGCCCGGTCGTTCACCGGGCCCGGCGCGTCAGCGTCGCGACATGTAGATGTCGAGCGCCTTGTGCAGGAGCTTGTTGAGCGGGAAGTCCCACTCGCCGACGTACTCGACGGCTTCCCCGCCCGTACCGACCTTGAACTGGATCAGGCCGAAGAGATGGTCGGTCTCGTCCAGGGAATCGCTGATGCCGCGCAGGTCGTAGACGGTCGCGCCCATCGCGTACGAGTCGCGCAGCATCCGCCACTGCATCGCGTTGGAGGGCCGGACCTCGCGGCCGATGTTGTCGGAGGCTCCGTAGGAGTACCAGACGTGTCCACCGACGACGAGCATGGTGGCCGCGGAGAGGTTGACCCCGTTGTGGCGGGCGAAGTAAAGCCGCATCCGGTTGGGGTCCTCGGCGTTGAGGACGGACCACATGCGCTGGAAGTACGAGAGGGGGCGCGGGCGGAAATGGTCGCGCACGGCCGTGATCTCGTAGAGCCGCTGCCACTCGGCGAGGTCCTCGAAACCGCCCTGGACGACCTCGACACCGGCCTTGTCGGCCTTCTTGATGTTGCGGCGCCACAGCTGGTTGAAGCCCTTGAGGACGTCCTCGAGGGAGCGGTTCGCGAGCGGCACCTGGAAGACGAAGCGGGGCTGCACGTCACCGAAACCGGCGCCGCCGTCCTCGCCCTGCTGCCAGCCCATCTTGCGCAGCCGGTCCGCGACCTCGAAGGCCCGCGGCTCGATGACCGTCGCCTCCACGTCCCGCAGGCGCTTCACGTCCGGGTCCTGGATGCCTGCCTTGATCGCGGTGGAGTCCCAGCGCCGGATGACGACCGGCGGGCCCATCTTCACCGAGAAGGCCCCCTGCTGCTTGAGGTGGGCGAGCATCGGCTGCAGCCACTCGTCCAGGTTGGGCGCGTACCAGTTGATGACCGGGCCCTCGGGGAGATAGGCGAGGTACCTCTTGATCTTCGGAAGCTGTCGGTACAGCACCAGTCCGGCGCCGACGATCTGACCGTTGTTGTCGAACCAGCCGAGGCTCTCCGACCGCCATTCCGTCTTCACGTCAGCCCACGCCGGGACCTGGCAGTGACTGGCCGCGGGCAGACTCTGGATGTACGCCAGATGCTGCTCGCGGCTGATGGTCCTCAGGGTCAGGCTCATGCGGGGCGCTCCTCGGCAGGTGTGTCCCCATCGGTCAGGGGCTCCGGCTCTCGCGCCGAAGCCTACTGTGAGCGGGGAGCGCCCGTTCTGGCCCGTACGGCACTTGGCCGCGAGGCGGTGTCCTACGGGCCCCGGCGGAGCTGCCGCCGGGGCCCGTACAGGACGTGAGGGTCAGCTGACCACGCTGCCGAAGAGGCCTCCGTGGGCCATTCCGAGGTAGAAGCCCACCGCGGAGGAGCCCAGCCCCATGATCAGGGCGAACCGTTCCCAGGTGGTCCTGGACACCCACATCCCGTATCCGCCGGTCAGGATGCCGATGAGGCCGGCCCACGAGCTGAGCAGGTGCAGGTTGTGGAACATGGCGGTCACGAACGCGAGGATGCCCAGAACCCCGGTGACCAGCATCAGGGCGTCCTGGAGCGGATGGGGCCTGCCGTCCGTGGCGAAGAGGGAGCCGGTGGGCCGGTTCCGCGGGCGGGTGTGCGCTACCTGGGCCATGAAAGTGCCTCCTGACGAAGGGGCGGCGCACTGAGACGCCGCTCACATCCGATATGTACAGATTGCGCATCCTTGGCCCTGGATTTCAACCCGGGGGTACATGGCAGGTAGTCTGTACGGTCTGCACCGGTGTCTGCCTTGAGCTGCCCGGCGGCCCTCTCCCTGAGGCGCCCGCCGAGCCCGCTGTTTCGCCCGACGGACACCGATGCGTACGCATCACGACCCTCCTGCCACGGAACGACCGTGGCCGCTGAGTCCAAAGGAGGTGGGTTCCACATGCGTCACTACGAAGTGATGGTCATCCTCGACCCCGATCTGGAAGAGCGTGCTGTCTCTCCCCTGATCGAGAACTTCCTCTCCGTCGTCCGTGAGGGCAACGGAAAGGTGGAGAAGGTCGACACCTGGGGCCGTCGTCGGCTCGCCTACGAGATCAAGAAGAAGCCCGAGGGCATCTACTCGGTCCTCGACCTGCAGGCCGAGCCTGCGGTCGTCAAGGAGCTCGACCGCCAGATGAACCTGAACGAGTCGGTCCTCCGGACCAAGGTCCTCCGTCCCGAGACCCACTGAGCATCTAGCTCAGCGGTCATCGGGTTCGAGTAGCAGCCAGCAGCAAGCAATCCCCGCCGAGAGGTTCATCCATGGCAGGCGAGACCGTCATCACGGTCGTCGGCAATCTCGTCGACGACCCCGAGCTGCGCTTCACCTCTTCCGGTGCGGCGGTCGCGAAGTTCCGTGTCGCGTCCACACCCCGCATCTTCGACCGGCAGACCAATGAGTGGAAGGACGGCGAAGGCCTGTTCCTCACCTGCTCGGTCTGGCGTCAGGCGGCGGAGAACGTCGCGGAGTCGCTTCAGCGAGGCATGCGCGTCATTGTGCAGGGCCGGTTGAAGCAGCGGTCCTACGAGGACCGTGAGGGCATCAAGCGCACGGTCTACGAGCTGGACGTCGACGAAGTCGGCCCCAGCTTGAAGAGCGCCACGGCCAAGGTCACCAAGACCGCAGGTCGCAGTGGCCAGGGTGGCGGCCAGGGTGGATACGGCGGTGGCCAGCAGGGCGGCGGCAACTGGGGCGGCGGTCCCGGTGGCGGTGCCCCGCAGGGCGGCGGCGGCGCTCCCGACGCCGACCCGTGGGCAACCGGCGCACCCTCCGGCGGCCAGCAGGGCGGGGGCCAGGGCGGCTGGGGCGGAAGCTCCGGCGGTTCCAGCGGCGGCGGCGGCTACTCGGACGAGCCTCCTTTCTAGGACCGGCTCGTACCCCACTTCTTGATCACACAGGAGAAACACCATGGCGAAGCCGCCTGTGCGCAAGCCTAAGAAGAAGGTCTGCGCGTTCTGCAAGGACAAGACCCAGTACGTGGACTACAAGGACACGAACATGCTGCGGAAGTTCATTTCCGACCGCGGCAAGATCCGTGCCCGCCGCGTAACGGGCAACTGCACTCAGCACCAGCGTGACGTCGCCACGGCAGTCAAGAACAGCCGTGAGATGGCGCTGCTGCCCTACACGTCCACCGCGCGATAAGGGAAGGGTGACGCAAAAATGAAGATCATCCTCACCCACGAGGTCACTGGCCTCGGTACCGCCGGCGACGTCGTCGACGTCAAGGACGGTTACGCTCGCAACTACCTGGTCCCGCGTGGCTTTGCCATTCGCTGGACCAAGGGTGGCGAGAAGGACGTGGCGCAGATCCGCCGCGCCCGCAAGATCCACGAGATCGCGACGATCGAGCAGGCCAACGAGATCAAGGCCAAGCTCGAGTCCGTGAAGGTCCGTCTGGCTGTTCGCTCCGGCGACGCCGGCCGCCTCTTCGGCTCCGTCACCCCGGCCGACGTCGCTTCGGCGATCAAGGCTGCCGGTGGCCCGGAGGTCGACAAGCGTCGCGTCGAGTTCGGTTCGCCGATCAAGACGCTTGGCGGACACCAGGTGTCCGTGCGCCTGCACCCTGAGGTCGCGGCGCAGCTCGGCGTCGAGGTTGTCGCTGCCTGAGGCAGTGCTCGTACGAGTTAGGTGAAGGGCCGTACCCCATGGGGTACGGCCCTTTGTCGTTTCACGTGAAACATGAACTTCTGCGGGAGTTGCCGCCGTTTCACGTGAAACATGGTGTATCGCCGCCGGGTACGGTGCCCGGGTCAGCGGGCGGCGCCGGTGACGAGCCATCGTCCGGAGCGTGCGCGCAGCCAGAGGGTGATGAGCCGTACGGCCATCATCAGGTCCATGGCCCACCAGAGCGCGGTGAGGCCGCCGCCCAGGGTCGGGATCAGCAGGGCGACCGGAGCGAAGACCGCAAGGGTGACGAGCATGGCCAGAGCGAGGTAGCGCCCGTCCCCAGCGCCCATGAGCACGCCGTCCAGGACGAAGACGACGCCGGCGATGGGTTGGGAGACCGCCACCACCAGCAGCGCGGGCAGCAGCGTGTCCCGTACGGAAGTGTCGCTGGTGAACAGCGGGATGAAGAGCGGCCGGGCGAGCACGATGAGCGCGCCGAGCACCACCCCTGCTGCGAGACCCCACTCCACCATTCGACGGCACGCCTCGCGCGCGCCTTTCGCGTCGTCGGCACCGAGGTAGCGTCCGATGATCGCCTGTCCGGCGATGGCGATGGCGTCCAGAGCGAAGGCTGTGAGGGTCCAGAGCGAGAGGACGATCTGGTGCGCCGCGATGTCCACGTCGCCGAGTCGAGCGGCGACCGCGGTGGCGATGACCAGGACCGCGCGCAGGGAGAGCGTGCGGATCAGCAGCGGAACCCCGGCCCGGGCACTCGCGCGGATGCCCGCCAGGTCGGGGAGGAGTGATGCGTGGTGACGGCGGGCGCCCCGGACGACGACCACCAGATAGGCCACGGCCATGGCCATCTGCGCGATCACCGTGCCCCACGCCGACCCTGCGATGCCCAGGCCGGCGCCGTAGACCAGGACCGCATTCAGGATGGCGTTGGCGGAGAAGCCGCCGATGGCCACGTACAGCGGAGTACGGGTGTCCTGGAGGCCGCGCAGCACTCCGGTGGCCGCCAGTACGACCAGCATGGCCGGTATTCCGAGAGTCGAGATGCGGAGATAGGTGGTCGCGTAGGGGGCCGCCGTCCCGGAGGCGCCGAGGACATCGACGATCCATGGTGCGGTGGGAACGACGGCGGCCACCACCAGAGCGCCGAGGAGGAGGGCGAGCCAGATGCCGTCCATCCCCTGCCGGATCGCGGCGGCGAGATCACCCGCGCCGAGGCGGCGGGCGACGGCTGCGGTGGTGGCGTAGGCGAGGAAGACGAACACGCTGACGGCTGTCGAGAGAAGAGCCGCGGACACCCCGAGCCCGGCCAGCTGCCGGGTGCCGAGGTGTCCCACGATCGCACTGTCCACCATGAGGAAGAGAGGCTCGGCGACGAGTGCGCCGAAGGCGGGCACGGCGAGTGCCACGATCTCTCGGTCGTGCCGTCGGCGGCTGGATGCCGGTGTCGCGGAGGCCTTGGTCATGAGAGCCATCCAATCTTCCACAGGTAATAGATGCAATGCCACTGGAGCCCTTACTTTTGCAGGGCTTGTGCGCTGGGCCACGCGTCATCCTCGGCGATCTTGACCGAAGCGGGAAACTTTTTCTCTCCCACAGTCGGTGGATGGAGAAATGCCAGGTCAGCGACGCGTGCGTCTCGATGCTATGAGTTTGTCCACAGTGCTGTCCCCCGGTCCGTGCACAGGATCGGAGGACTTCTCCACAGCATCTGGTCCGTCGTCCACATGCCCTGTGGATAACCGGATTGGCTGACGGTGTGGAGCGGCCTACCGTGGACCCTCACCCGTACTCCGGCCATCCCTCGAAGCGCGCTGAAGTCGAAGCGCCGGAAGCGGAGTCGGGTGTCCTGTTTGTCGGTGCCGTGCCGTAAGAAAGAGTGGCATGGCTAGGTCCGCGAAGCGGACGGGAGGAGGTGGCCCGGTGAGCATTCCGGAGCCTTTGGACGAGCCCTGGGCCGAGGTCGGTCCGAGCGACCGTCTGCCTGTTTCCCGTCAGCGTCGCGGCGACCGCGGCGACCGCGGCGACCGCGGCGACCGCGGCGACCGCGGCGACCGCGGCGACCGCGGCGACCGCGGCGACCGCGGTGGCCGCGACGACCAGCACGACCGGGACCGTGACAACGGCTGGGACGGCGGCTCTCCGGGATTCGAGCGGGTTCCCCCGCAGGACTTGGACGCCGAGCAGTCGGTCCTCGGCGGCATGCTGCTCTCCAAGGACGCCATCGCGGAAGTCGTGGAGGTCATCAAGGGGCACGACTTCTACCGGCCCGCCCACGAGACCGTCTACACGGCCATTCTCGACCTGTACGCCAAGGGCGAGCCCGCCGACCCCATCACGGTCGCGGCCGAGCTGGTCCGGCGTGGCGAGATCACCAAGGTCGGTGGAGCGCCGTACCTCCACACCCTCGTCCAGTCGGTGCCGACCGCCGCGAACGCCTCGTACTACGCCGAGATCGTCCATGAGCGGGCCGTGCTGCGCCGCCTGGTCGAAGCGGGTACGAAGATCACACAGATGGGATACGCGGCCGACGGAGACGTCGACGACATCGTCAACTCCGCCCAGGCCGAGATCTACGCGGTCACCGAGCAGCGCACCAGCGAGGACTACCTGCCGCTCGGCGACATCATGGAGGGCGCCCTCGACGAGATCGAGGCGATCGGGTCCCGCAGCGGTGAGATGACCGGCGTCCCCACGGGCTTCACCGATCTGGACGCGCTGACCAACGGCCTGCACCCGGGCCAGATGATCGTCATCGCCGCGCGCCCCGCCATGGGCAAGTCGACCCTGGCGCTGGACTTCGCCCGGGCCTGCTCGATCAAGGGCAACCTTCCGAGCGTGATCTTCTCCCTGGAAATGGGGCGGAACGAGATCGCGATGCGTCTCCTTTCGGCGGAGGCGCGGGTGGCCCTGCACCACATGCGGTCGGGCACCATGACGGACGAGGACTGGACGCGGCTGGCCCGGCGGATGCCGGACGTCTCGGCGGCGCCGCTGTACATCGACGACTCGCCCAACCTCTCCATGATGGAGATCCGGGCGAAGTGCCGTCGTCTGAAGCAGCGCAACGACCTGAAGCTGGTGGTCATCGACTACCTGCAGCTGATGCAGTCCGGCGGATCGAAGCGTGCCGAGAGCCGTCAGCAGGAGGTCTCGGACATGTCCCGAAACCTCAAGCTGCTCGCCAAGGAGCTGGAGCTGCCGGTGATCGCGCTCTCCCAGCTGAACCGTGGTCCCGAGCAGCGTACGGACAAGAAGCCGATGGTCTCCGACCTCCGTGAGTCCGGCTCCATCGAGCAGGACGCCGACATGGTGATCCTGCTCCACCGCGAGGACGCGTACGAGAAGGAGTCGCCCCGCGCGGGAGAGGCGGACCTGATCGTCGCCAAGCACCGTAACGGCCCCACCGCCACCATCACGGTGGCGTTCCAGGGCCACTACTCGCGCTTTGTCGACATGGCACAGACCTGATCCGACCGGCGCCGGGTCTCGAACTCCGTGGCCATGTCCCAGGACCGATGACCGTGCGAGGGCAGAGGGGCCAAAGTCGTGAGACCGGCAGGTCAGGTCACTCACTGATTTCGAGAAATGCGTTGTCACGGTGGCTCTGAAGATCCCCACCGAAGGGTCGCAGGGCCACGAGATGATCACGTCATGACTGGAATCGTTCTGATGTCCGACCCGAAGGTCGCAGCCGTTCCCGTGCAGGAGTGCGGTGAACGCCTCGTGGATCTGCGACGAGACGGCCGCCTGCTGATCGACGAGCGGAAGTGGCAGGACTCTGCCGGTGCCTTCGCTCACCTGCGAGAAGGAGTGCTCGACCGCCTCCTCACAGCACAGGCACAGCTACCTCAAGAGTTGCGGTTGCTGTTCGTCGAGGGATATCGCCCCCCGTCCCTTCAGCGGCACTACTTCGACGAATATGCAGCCCGACTGCGCGCTGAACATCCGGAATGGGCCGCTTAGCAGGTTCGCTCGGCAGCCAGCCGCTATGTGTCCCCTCCTGAGATCGCACCGCACAGCGCCCGGGCAGCTGTTGATCTGACGCTTGCTGATGGCGACCGGTGCGAACTCGACATGGGTACACGCCTGAACGCGAGTCCGGAGGAGAGTGCGGGCGCCTGCTACACCCAGGCCGCCAACATCAGCGATCGGGCTCGCTCCCATCGGGACATCCTGAGCACCGCGCTTACCGCTGCCGACCTGGTCAACTACCCCACAGAGTGGTGGCACTGGTGTACGGAGACCGCTACTGGGCCTTGGAGACACAAGCGGCAGTCGCCCACTACGGCCCCAGGGAACTCCATCGACCGCAGACTCCGCCGCATCAGGAGTAGTTCGGCACCATCTGTCGGCCGACGACCTCGATGGGAACCGGTGGAGTGCTGGTGCAGCGGCCGCGCGCGAGAAACGGATTGGCGCGGCAGCGCTGTCTTCGGTAGTCCTTCTGCTCATGACGTCTTGGGATGAAGAACTGCTGCCGGCCACTCGCCGGGCCCTGCTGCACCGAACCGCCACCGCTCAGCGGGAAGGGCGGACCCCTTCGATGGTCGCCGGGGTGCTCCGGGAGGGGCGGATCGGCTGGAGCGGGGGGCGTAGTTGTGTGGACGGACATGAGCCCGACAGCGATACGCAGTACAGGATCGGCTCGATCACCAAGACCTTCACCGCCGTCCTGGTGCTCCGACTGAGGGACGAGGGTCTGCTCGACCTGGACGACCAGGTGGAGAAGTACCTGCCGGGCTCCGGTGTCGGAGGGGTGAGCATTCGCCAACTCCTCGGCCACAGTGCCGGGCTCGCCGCCGAGACCCCTGCCCCGTGGTGGGAGCGGACTCCCGGGGAGACCCGCCCGGACCTGGCCGCCGTCTTGGGCGAGGAGCCCTTCCGGCACCCGGCCGGCCTCCGCCACCACTACTCGAACCCCGGCTACACCGTGCTCGGTTCACTCGTCGAGGCCGTGCGCGGCGACTCCTGGGAGGCGGTGCTGGGGCGCGAGATCCTGGAGCCGCTGGGGATGCACCGTACGAGCGTGGGGCCCCGGGCGCCACACGCGGGGGGCTGGGCCGTGCACCCCTGGGCGGACGTGATGCTGCCCGAGCCGAGCCACGATCTGGGGCTGATGGCTCCCGCCGGGCAGCTCTGGTCGACCGCGGGGGACCTCCTCACCTTCGCGGGCTTCCTCACCGAGGGGGACGACCGGGTCCTGGGTGCCCACTCGGTCAGGGAGATGCGGGCCCCTTCCGTACCGCTCGAGGCCGGCGACTGGACCGGCACGTACGGGCTCGGGCTCCAAGTCGTCCACAGGGACGGGCGTACTCTCTTCGGGCACTCCGGTTCGCTTCCCGGGTTCCTGGCCTGCCTCTGGGTGTGCGCGGAGGACGACGTGGCGGCGGTCGTGCTCACCAACGCCACCTCGGGGCCTTCCCCCGCCGAGGTGGCCCAGGACCTGGTGCGGATCGTCGCGGAGGCGGAGCCGCGCATCCCGGAGCCCTGGCGCCCGCTGCCCGAGGTCGACCAGGATCTGCTGGCGCTGACCGGACCCTGGTACTGGGGAACCCAGCGGTACGTGGTGAGGCTGCTCGACGGCCGAGGCCTTGAACTGGCCCCACTGGCGGGGACGGGCCGGGGTGCGAAGTTCCGGGCGGAGGCGGACGGCGGTTGGACCGGGCTCAGCGGATACCACGCGGGGGAGCGGTTGCGGATCGTGCGGGACGCCGAAGGAACGGTGGCCCATCTGGACCTCGGCTCCTTCGTCTTCACTCGTGAACCGTACGATGCCGCGGCTGCCATCCCCGGGGGCGTGGACCCGGAGGGCTGGCGGGGGCTGGCTCTTTGAGGACTGCTCGGGGGAGGGCTCGGGGGCGCTGAACGGAAGGCTCACCGCCTCGGCGGAGGGGCAGGGCAGAGAGCCGAGAGCAGGCTCTGAACCACCGCGCGAGGGTGTTTCACGTGAAACGCCCCCGCCCGGTTGCCCGCCCTGCTGGCGTGCCGACTGGCCGTCCCCCACAGGTGGAGGCGTATCCGGTGCCCCCTCCCCGCCCGGATGCGCGGTGAGGCCGTGCGCAGGTGCCTCAGAGCGCGAGCTTGAAACCCACGTGACTCGGGGTGAAGCCGAGGCGCTCGTAGAAGCGGTGGGCGTCTGTCCGGGACGCGTCGGAGGTCAGCTGGACCAAGTGGCACTCCTGGCGACGGGATTCGTCGACGGCCCACTGGATCATCTGTGTTCCGAGACCACTGCCCCGCTCCTCGCTGTGTACCCGGACCCCCTCGATGACGGAGCGGGTGGCGCCCCGCCGCGACAGCCCGGGCACGATGGTGAGTTGGGCCGTTCCGACCACTCGATCCCCGCGTACCGCGACCATCAGGTACTGGTTCGCATCGTTCGCGAGCCGGTGGAACGCCCTCTCGTACGGTGAGAGGTCGTCGGGCGACTCGCGCTGTGCGCCCAGCGGATCGTCGGCGAGCAGCGAGACGATGGCCGGGACGTCGGTCAGGATCGCGGGCCGTATCAGCAGTTCCTTCATGATCGGCACCCTATGCAGTGCGCGCCCGGAGAGACACTCCCTACGCGGGGACCTTGAGCCCTTCGACCGCCCGGACGAGCGGGGCCAGTTCGGGATGCTCGGCCGCCTCGTCGAGAGCGGTCCGCAGTGCGGTGTCGTTGGTGGGCCTGGCTTCGGCGAGCAAGGTCATGCCCGCCTCGGTCACGTCGGTGTAGATGCCCCGGCGGTCCGTGTCGCAGAGGTACCGCGTGAGCAGCCCTCTGTCCTCCAGGCGGGTCACCAGACGGGTGGTGGCGCTCTGACTCAGCACGACCGCGTCGGCCACCTGCTTCATCTGGAGGTGGCCGCCGGGGCCCTGGTGCTGTCGGCTCAGTACGCCCAGCAGGGAGTACTCGCGGACGCTGAGGTTGTGACCGGCCTGCAGGGCTCGCTCGATGTGCGCCTCGATCCTTCCGTGCAGCAGGGAAAGAGCGCACCAGCCCTGGGAAAGGGCGGTCAGGGCGGGGTCCGTGGCGGTCATTCGTCTCTCCTCCGTGCTGGAGCTGCTTGGCTCCAGGATAGTGGACATATGCAATAGCCCGCGCTTGCAAATAACCAGCGTCTGCAATTATTGTGGACGCCTGTAAGGCGCAGACGCAATCTTCAGAGAAGGTGAACCCATGCCGCTAGCGCTCCTCGCCCTCGCCATCGGGGCTTTCGGAATCGGGACCACCGAGTTCGTGATCATGGGGTTGCTCCCCGAGGTGGCCGCGGACTTCCAGGTGTCCATCCCGACCGCGGGCTTCCTGGTCACGGGGTACGCACTCGGCGTGGTCGCGGGCGCACCGCTCATGACGCTGCTGGGCACCAGGATCAGTCGTAAGCGCATGCTGATGCTGCTGATGGGCCTCTTCGTCATCGGCAACGTCGTGTCAGCCCTGGCCCCGGTGTTCAGCGTGATGATCATCGGACGGGTGATCGCCTCGCTCGCCCACGGAGCCTTCTTCGGTATCGGATCGGTCGTCGCGGCCGACCTGGTGGCCCCGCAGAAGAAGGCCGGCGCCATCGCCATGATGTTCACCGGTCTCACCGTCGCCAATGTGGTCGGTGTTCCGCTGGGTACGTACATCGGTCAGACCGCCGGATGGCGGGTGACCTTCGTCGTCGTCGCCGCCCTCGGTGTGGTCGGTCTGCTCGGTGTGGCGAAGCTCGTGCCGGAGCAGCCCCGTCCTGAAGGCGTACGACTCCGTCATGAGCTGGCGGCCTTCCGGAACGTGCAGGTCCTGCTCGCCATGGCCATGACGGTGCTCGGCTTCGGCGGCGTCTTCGCCGCGATCACCTACATCACTCCGATGATGACCGGGATCGCCGGCTTCGCGCCGTCCTCGGTCACCTGGCTGCTGGTCCTCTTCGGCATCGGCATGGTGGCCGGCAATCTGTTGGGCGGAAAGTTCGCGGACCGGCATCTGATGCCGATGCTCTTCGTCACGCTCGGCTCGCTCGCGGTCGTGCTGGCCCTGTTCACCGTGACCGCTCACAACAAGATCGCCGCAGCCGTCACCATCGTCCTCATCGGCGCGCTGGGATTCGCCACCGTGCCGCCGTTGCAGAAGCGGGTGCTGGACCAGGCATCGGGTGCTCCGACGCTGGCCTCCGCGGTCAACATCGGCGCCTTCAACCTGGGCAACGCGCTCTCCGCCTGGCTCGGCGGCCTGGTGATCGCGGCCGGCTTCAGCTACACCGCGCCCAACTGGGTCGGTGCAGCACTCGCGGGAGCCGCCCTGATTCTCGCCGTGGTCTCCAGCCTGCTGGAGCGCCATCAGGCGCGGGGCGGCCGGATCGTCGCCGCCCACCTTCCCGAACCGGCCGCCGCGTCCGCCGCGACCCGGTCCTGACTTCCCCCTTCGGGCCGTCCCCACGACCGCCCGTACCTTTCATCGCGTCACGCAGGAGAATCACCATGAGCACCACCCGCCGCACCGCCGTCGCGCCCCTCACCATCGACGACGCGGAAGTTCTGATCGAGGCGGCCCGCACCGCGGCCGAGACCGCCGGTGTCGCAGCCGCCGTCACCGTCCTCGACGCCGGCGGGCACCTGCTCGCCTTCCGCCGGGACGACCGTGCCGTCCTCATCGCGGGCGAGACCAGTACCCGCAAGGCCTACACGGCCCTGCAGCTGAACTCCCCCACGGCCGACCTCGTGGAGGCGGTACAGCCCGGCGGGATCTTCCACTCGCTGACGACCGCGCTCGACCGTCCCCTGCTCTTCGTCGCGGGCGGCGTGCCGGTGCACCGCGACGGTCAGCTGATCGGCGCCGTGGGTGTCGGTGGTGGCGCCCCCGAGCAGGACCACGGGTTCGCCACCGGCGCCGCGGCCTCGCTGGTCTGAGCGTTCTCCCCCACGTTCCGCTCCGCAACCCGTCCGGCCGCGGAGCGGAACGCTGACGCGGCAGTCGCAGGGGAGCGGCTGTCGCGTCAGCCCGTTGCGACGGTCAGTGGTGAGAACCTGCGGCTCCAGTCGCCGGGTACTTCCGGGCATCCCCTGGCCATCACCGCCGTGGTGGAGACGGCGGAGAGGCCGCGGTGAGCGAGCCATTCACGCAGCTCGGTGTGACGGGTGTCGATCTCCACCCTCAGCGGGAGGTCCGTCTCCGAGGCGAGCGAGGTCACCAACGCCTTGGCGGTGTCCGTGTCCGGCGCGATGAGCGGTCCGATCACATGGCTCCCCCCGCTGGGCCAGAGCGCCGCGAACCCCACCAGCTCGCCCGCCCGCTCGGCGACCCGGAAATGATCCGAGAAGGCGGGCAACCGCGCGAGTATCTGCGTCCGCTCGGTACCAAAGGCCGAAGCGTCCAGCGCCACGACCGCCGGCAGGTCCCGGGCCGTCGCCCGACGCGTCGTCGCGACCGAGCCGTCCACTCCTCCGCCGGCCTCCGCCCGTGCGCCCTCCGGCAGAAGGCGTCCGACCGACCTCTCCACCCTTCCCACGACGACGAAGCCGAACTTCTCGTAGAGCGGGCGCCCCTGGTCCGTCGCGAAGAGGGTCAGGGGTGTCCGACCGTGCTCCGCCAGAACGTGGACGAGCAGACGGCGCCCCACGCCCTGCCGCGCGAACCGCTCCGCGACCAGCATCATGCCGAGTGCGGCGTGCGTCGGCTCGTAGGTGGTTACCACACAGGCGGCCGCCAAGCCCTTGCCGGCGGGGTCGTCGATGCCGTATGCCGTACCCGCTCCGAGGAGCAGGCCCCATCGGTGTTCGTCCCGGGGCCAGCCCCGGTCCTCGCTGAGATCGGCACAGGCGACCAGGTCGCCGCGGGCGAGGAGCCGGATGGGCAGGTTGTCGGGCAGGCCGTGCCGGATGGTGGGCATGAGAGTCAGGCTGTCCGACGTCGAGGCGGCCCGTCCACCTTTTTGTCTCTTCCTTCGCCAAGGTTTTCCGTCGGTGTTCCGGGCGGTACGCCTTACATCCCTGGGCCGGTGCGAAGTGCGGCGCCGGTGCGCGGGGCCTGCGGACCCACACGCCACGACGGCCGCTCACGCGTGTTTCACGTGAAACACCACTGCCGGACGGTGCCGGTGTGGTCGGGTACCGGAAATCCCGGACCGAGAGACAGTTCGAGGGCGTGGCAGAGGCAGGGGCTCTCTGACCAGAGGCCCGGCTGGGGACGAACGGGACGCCTCTCCGTGGCCGGTCAACCCCGGCGCGATCCGCAGTCGCGTGCACGCCCTCGGGGACAGGGACGTCCCGCCGCAGCGCATTCACCACGACACCGTCGAGGAGCCGGCGCTGCCCGACCCGGCCCGAGTCACCCCAAGTCGGGTGCGTGCATGGCCCGTACGCCTTCGATGTTGCCGTCCAGGTAGTGGCGGAGGGAGAGCGGGACGAGGTGGACGGCGGCGATCCCCACCCGGCTGAAGGGGATCCGGACGATCTCGTATTCCCCGCAGGGGGCCTCGATCTCGGGGCCGTGGCGTCGCGACAGGTCCATCGACGCCAGTCGGCAGACGAAGAAGTGCTGGACCTTCACCCCGGCGGACCCGTCGTCCGTGATGTGTTCGACGGTGTCGACGAAGCAGGGCACCACATCGACGATCTTGGCCCCCAACTCCTCGTCGACCTCTCGGTGCAGGGCATCGACGACCGTCGCGTCCTCGGGCTCGACCCCGCCGCCGGGTGTCACCCAGTAGGGGTCCACCCCCGGCTTGGTCCGCTTGATCAGGACGAGTCGGTCGCCGTCGAGCAGGATGGCGCGTGCGGTGCGCTTGACCACAGGGCGTTCGGTCATGGCAAGAGAGTGGCCCGCCCACACCCTTCCGAAACTCCCGGCGGGGGGGGGGGGGGGGGGGGGGGGGGGCCCGCGGCGCCCGCCCCCCCCCCCCCCCCCCCCCCCCCCCGCCCCCCCCCCCCCCCCCCCCACCCCCCCCCCCCCCCCCCCCCCCCCCCCGCCCCCCCCCCCCCCACCCCCCCCCCCCCCCCCCCCCCCCCCACCCACCCCAACCAACCCGCGAG
>NZ_JBIAJC010000010.1:166970-356476 GCF_042871745.1 Streptomyces sp. NPDC005576
CACCCCCTCCCAACACCCGGGGGGGGGTTCGGGGGCCATCTCTCTCCCCCGCGGGCCCCCCCGCAACCCCGCCGGTCACCATGCGGTCAGCGTCCGGCCGCGTCCAGAGCCTGTGCCACGTCGGCGAGCAGGTCCTCGGGGTCCTCGGCGCCGACCGAGAAACGGACGAAGCCCTCGGAGACCGCGTCGCCTCCCCAACGGCCGCGCCGCTCCGCGGTGGACCGCAGTCCGCCGAAGCTCGTGGCGTCGTCGACCAGTCGCAGCGCCTCCAGGAAGCGTTCGGCGGTTTCCTTGTCGGCCAGCTCGAACGAGACCACGGACCCGAAGCGGCGCATCTGCCGCGCGGCGACCGGGTACGACGGGTCGGAGGGGAGACCGGGGTAGCGCAGGCCGGTCACCTCGGGCCGCTCGACGAGCGCCTCGGCCAGGGTGAGCGCCGTGGAGCACTGGCGCTCGATGCGCAGCTGGAGAGTGGCGAGCGACCGGTGCGCGAGCCATGCCTCCATCGGACCGGGGATCGCGCCGACCACCTTGCGCCAACGCCGCACCCCCGCGGCGAGTCCAGCATCCCGGCAGGTCACGTGGCCGAGCAGGATGTCGCCGTGGCCGGTCATGCCCTTGGTGTCGCTTGCCACCGAGAAGTCGGCGCCCAGGTCCAGAGGCCGCTGCCCGATCGGGGTGGCCAGGGTATTGTCGACGGCCACCAGGGTGCCGCCGGCGTGTGCAGCCTCGACCAGCCGACGGACGTCGCAGACATCGAGGCCCGGGTTGGACGGTGTCTCGATCCAGAGCAGCTTGGCCCCCTCGAGGGCGGCCAGCTGGGCGTCGCCGCCGGTGGGCGCGGTGCGGACCTCCACGCCGTACGCCTCCAGCTGCTCCCGGACCAGTGGCAGTGCCTGGTAACCGTCGTTCGGCAGGACGACGACGTCACCCGCGCGAAGCTGGGAGAAGAGGACGCCCGAGATCGCGGCCATGCCGGAGGCGAAGACGGTCGTCACGACCTCCTCTCCCGGCGCCTCCAGCTCACCGATGGCCTTCTCCAGGTGCGTCCACGTCGGGTTGGTCTCCCGGCCATAGGTGTACGGCCCTACCGGCTCTCCCGAGAGGTGGAAGTGCGCGGCGAAGACGGGTCCCGGGAGGGTGGGTTCGTACTGCTGCGGCTCGGGGAGACCCGCTCGTACCGCTCTCGTTCCGTCGCCGATGGTGCTCATGCTGCGCTCCTTGCTTCCTTCCCGGGCCGTCGCCGGTGCTGCCTGCACCTTCTCAGCCCGTGGGCGAAGTCCGTCAGGGTGTCTCAGTCTTCGTCGGGGAGAGCCACGTGCATGGCCCAGGAGACGACGGAGATGATCAGGCCGCCCAGCACGGCGGTCCAGAAGCCCTCCACGTGGAAGCTGAGGTCGGCCGCGTCGGCCAGCAACGACGTCAGTTTCAGCATGAGGGCGTTGACGACCAGGGTGATCAGGCCCAGGGTGAGGATGAAGAGCGGCAGCGTCAGGAGCTGGACGACCGGCTTGACGAGGAAGTTGACCAGGCCGAAGAGGAGGGCGACCAGGATCAGGGTGAGGACCTTGCGACCGGTTCCGGAGCCGGTCAGCGTGATGTCCTGCAGCAGCCAGATGGCCACCGCCAGAGCGGCTGCGTTGGCGGTCGTCTTGACTACGAAATTCTTCATGTGTCTGATCGTGGCAGACACCGACCACGGGGTAGACCGTCCGTACGGCAACCCGGGACGACCACGAGAGGCGCACCGCACATGAAGGCATTCAGGCTGGACGAGCTGGAAGCGGAACGAGCCGCCAACGATGGTGCCTACCTGCAGTTCCTTCGCGAGCGGAACATGTCCGTGGGTCTCTACGCGCTGGACGCCGGGGCCCTCGATCCGCAGAACCCGCACGGCCAGGACGAGGTGTACCTCGTCGTCAGCGGGCGGGGGTCGATCACCGTGGGCACGGAGACGACCGTGGTGGGCCGGGGAAGCGTCGTGTACGTGCCGGCCGGCGTGGCCCACAAGTTCCACCACATCACCGAGGACCTCCGCGTCATGGTGGTCTTCTCCCCGGCGGAAGCCTGATCCGAAGGCCCAGGCCCTACCTGATCCGAAGGCCCAGGCCCTAGGGGATCGATCAGGGAATTCCGGGGGGTACGGACCGCCCGTGGCCACCGCCTCCGCTCTAGCATCGGTATCGGTAACCGGGAGGTCGGGGACCAGGACCGGGGACCCCCGGCTCTACGGGGCAGGGACATGAGAGACGAGGTAGGGACGATGGCGGTCCGGGAGATATTCGCGGGAATGCCCTGGTGGGTGAAGTGGATCGCGGTGCCGGTGATCGCGATCGCCGTGTTCGGCGGACTGATCGCCAGCGTGGTGACCTTCGTGGTCACGCTGCTCTTCAAGGTGTTGCTCTTCGTCATCCTCGTCGGCGGGCTGATCTTCGTCGTGCGGAGGTTCTTCACGTCCTCCTCGGACTCCCGGAGCGACTGGTAGGCGTCGACGCCCGGGCGCGGACCGTCCCCGGGCGCGGACCGAGCAGCGCCCGGACCGCCCAGTGCCTGGACCGTCCGCGTACGGACCGTTCCGCGTACGGACCTCAGCGCCTGGGGAAAACCCCTGCAGGCCCACGCGCGCCCACGCAAGGTCCCCACCCACGCACGATCCCCACGCAAGGCCACCCGAAAAGCGTCGCGCCCCGCAGGATGGTCACGGAGCGTCGCGTGGATTAGCCCGGCAGAGCTAAGCGGGGCCCGAAACCGCCCCACGAATGGCCCCGGCGGCTACAGTGACGCTTCGCTGCCGCCGCCTGGTAAGTACTGTCCGTCACCATCCTGACCCATGGTTCCGCGACAGTCGAGTGTGCGCCCCGGGCTCGCGGCACGCCCGTGGGGGCGGCCTCCACGGGAGGGCTGACCGCCCGTCACCATGCCTGGGGGTGACCGTGACCACGGCATCGACCACCACTGTCCCGACGCTGATCGGTTCGGTCCAGCGGGCCCTGAGACTGCTGGAGGCGGTGGGCGCCCATCAGGCCGGCGCTCCCGCCAAGCAGTTGGCGCGGGAGGCGGGGCTGCCCCTGCCGACCACCTATCACCTGCTGCGCACCCTGGCCCACGAGGGTTATCTCCGCCGGGAGAACGGTGTCTTCGTCCTCGGCGCCGCCGCCGAGCGGATGTCCGGCCTGGCGGCCGAGGAGAGCAGGCGCGGCAGGCTCAACGACTCCCTCGTGCGGTGGTGCGACGAGTTGGGGGCCCCGGTGTACTGCGCGGTCTACCGTGAGGGAGAGATCGAGCTGGTCGCCGTGGCGGACTCCGCCGAGACGCCGGCCGTGGACGAGTGGGCCCCCTTCGCGGAGACCGGCCACGCGCACGCCCTGGGTCAGTGCCTCCTCGGTCAGCTCGACGAGGAGTCACGTGAGGACCATCTGCTCCGCCATCCGGTGCGTCCGCTGACCCGTTACTCAGTGCGAGATGGGCCGGTCCTACTTGAGCGATTGCGTTCGATGGAGCGTATGAAACCTGTCATTGAGCGACAGGAGTACGCACTGGGAACCGTCTGTGCCGCCATCCCCATCACCGCAGGTTCGGTCGTCGCCGCGATGGCCATTTCTCTACCCCTGGACCGACAGGACCAGTTGCTCCCCGCAGTCGAACAACTACGTGCCGAAGTGGCACGGCTCTTGCGTTCGTTCGTGTTCTCTATCAGTATCTGAAAAATCACTCCTTGTGATCTGCTATCGCGTGCACCACGATGGCGTCAATAGGGCCACGGGGGATCATTCCTGGCCAGATTCATCTACTGCGGGGTTGAACGATGCGCGAGTCGGTTCAAGCAGAGGTCATGATGAGTTTCCTCGTCTCGGAGGAGCTCTCGTTCCGTATTCCGGTGGAGCTCCGGTACGAGGTGAGCGATCCGTACGCGATCCGGATGACCTTCCATCTGCCGGGTGACGCCCCTGTCACCTGGGCTTTTGGTCGTGAGCTCCTGCTCGACGGCCTCAACAGCCCAAGCGGCGACGGCGATGTGCACATCGGCCCGACCGAACCCGAGGGCCTCTGTGACGTGCACATCCGGCTCCAGGTCGGTGCGGACCGGGCCTTGTTCCGAGCCGGGACGGCACCGCTCGTCGCGTTCCTCGACCGGACGGACAAGCTGGTGCCACTGGGGCAGGAGCACACGCAGGGTGACTTCGACGGGAATCTCGAAGAGGCGCTCGGCAGGATCCTCGCCGAGGAGCAGAACGCGGGCTGACAGGCTGTCAGCCCGTCAGCTTTTGGGTCCTCGCGCTCATGCCTTGCGGCGGCGGCCCCTCCCGGTCCGTACGGGTGCAGGAGCTTTGGCTTCCGCGCCGAGCCCTGTGCGGTCCGCGGACACCACCAGAGCGGCGAGCACCGTCGTGACGGGCACCGAGGCGACCAGTCCGATCGAGCCGACGAGAGTGCGGACGATCTCCGCCGCCACCAGCTCACTGTTGGCGACCGTGCCCACGCTGCTCTGCGCGATGGAGAACAGCAGCAGCAGTGGCAGCGCCGCGCCCGCGTAGGCGAGCACCAGGGTGTTGACCACCGAGGCGATGTGGTCGCGCCCGATCCTGATGCCCGCCCGGTAGAGCCCGCGCGCCCCCGTGGCCGGGTTCGCCTGGTGCAGCTCCCACACCGCCGACGTCTGTGTGACCGTCACGTCGTCCAGGACCCCGAGCGAACCGATGATGACACCGGCCAGCAGCAGGCCGCTCATGTCGATGTCCGGATAGAGGCCGTGGATGAGGCCGGTGTTGTCGTCGGTGTTGCCGGTCAGCCCCGCCCAGTCGATGAAGACCGAGCCCAGCAGCCCGATCAGTACCAGCGAGATCAGCGTGCCGATGACCGCCACCGAGGTGCGGGCGGTCACTCCGTGGCAGGTGTACAGCGCGATGAGCATGATCGCGCTGGCCCCGACCACCGCCACGAGCAGCGGGTTGGACCCCTGCAGGATCGCCGGGAGGATGAACAGCGTCAGCACGGCGAAGGACACCGCGAGCGCCACGAGCGCCATCACCCCGCGCAGCCGCCCCACCACCACCACGGCGACGGCGAAGAGTCCCGCCAGCAGCGCCATCGGAAGCTTCCGGTCCACATCGGTCACCGAGTACTGCAGATCGTGCGGAGCGTCCGGCGCGTAGGCGAGCACGACGCCCTGGCCCTCGCTCAACTGCCGTGACGCGTCCGGCTGGATGATCTCGGCGAACCTGCGTCCCTCGTCCTTGCCGCTGGTCACCTCGATGGTGGCCTTCTTGCAGTCGCCGGTCTCCCCGGCCGCGCCGGCCGGGCCGGAGCCCGTCGACGCACCGCCCGTGGCGGGGACCTGGGCCGCGTTGACGTCCGCGCAGTTCACCCGGTCCACCCGCACCACCTCTCCCTGCTCGGTCTGCCGGTCGAAGCCCACACCGGTCCGCTCGTGGGCGGGTGTTCCGCCGGGCCAGAGCACCACCAGGCCGACGACCACCGCCGCCGCGAAGGGGATCAGCACACAGGCGATGACCTTCCGCAGATGGGTGGAGACGGGCGCCGCGGGGCCATGGCTGTGGGTATGGCCGTGCGAGGGGTCCTGGGGTTCGGGCCGGTCCTGGGAGGAGTTCACCGGGCGATCATCCCAACTGCGGCGGAGGCCCCCTGTTCAGCACGGCCGGGCGGGCGCTAGCGTGGTGGCACCTTTGCACACGCGGGAGCTCGGAGCACCGGGCTGAGAGGGCGCTGACCTCGTGAATCCTCACGGGACAGGCTGCGCCGACCGCCGAACCTGTTACCGGGTAATGCCGGCGTAGGGAGTAGGTCTCATGACCACATCGGACGCACGCACGCCTGCCTCCACGACGAACGAGAGCGTCGGGGCGAGCAAGTCCATCGGCTGGCACAAGGGATACGTCGAGGGCTCGCGCCCCGGCCTCCGGGTGCCGGTCCGTCAGGTGCACCTGACCAACGGCAAGGACGTGACGCTCTACGACACGTCCGGTCCGTACACCGATTCCGCGGTCACGACCGACGTCCGCCGGGGCCTCGCCTCCGTGCGCGGCGGCTGGATCGAGGACCGGGGCGACACCGAGGAGTACGAGGGGCGCCCGGTCCGTCCGGAGGACGACGGCCGCCCGCCCGCCTCCCGCGACGGCCTGCGCAACCTCGACGCGGTCTTCCCCGGCGGCGCGCGCAGGCCCCGGCGCAGCCGCGACGGACGCCCCGTCACCCAGCTCGCCTACGCGCGGCGCGGGGAGATCACCCCCGAGATGGAGTACGTCGCGATCCGGGAGAACGTCGCCCCGGAGGTCGTCGTCGAGGAGATCGCGGCCGGCCGGGCGGTGCTGCCGGCCAATGTGAACCACCCGGAGATCGAGCCGATGATCATCGGCAAGCGGTTTCTGGTGAAGGTGAACGCGAACATCGGCAACTCGGCCGTGGCCTCCTCCATCGAGGAGGAGGTGGACAAGATGACCTGGGCGACCCGGTGGGGCGCCGACACGGTCATGGACCTGTCCACCGGCCGCAACATCCACACCACCCGCGAGTGGGTCCTCCGCAACTCCCCCGTGCCCATCGGTACCGTCCCGCTCTACCAGGCACTCGAAAAGGTGGACGGCCGGGCGGAGGAGCTGACCTGGGAGATCTACCGGGACACGGTCGTCGAACAGGCCGAGCAGGGCGTGGACTACATGACGGTGCACGCCGGGGTGCGCCTTCCGTACGTCCCCCTCACCGCGCGCCGGAAGACGGGCATCGTCTCCCGGGGCGGCTCGATCATGGCGGCCTGGTGCCTCGCGCACCACAAGGAATCGTTCCTCTACGAGAACTTCGAGGAGCTCTGCGAACTCCTCGCGACGTACGACGTGACGTACTCGCTCGGGGACGGACTGCGGCCGGGGTCCATCGCCGACGCCAATGACGAGGCCCAGTTCGCCGAGTTGCGCACCCTCGGCGAGCTGAACTCGATCGCCAAACGGTACGGCGTGCAGACGATGATCGAGGGGCCGGGGCACGTCCCGATGCACAAGATCAAGGAGAACATCGACCTCCAGCAGGAGATCTGCGAGGAGGCGCCGTTCTACACCCTCGGCCCGCTGACCACCGACGTCGCACCGGCGTACGACCACATCACCTCCGGTATCGGAGCGGCGATGATCGCCTGGTGGGGCACGGCGATGCTCTGCTACGTGACCCCCAAGGAGCATTTGGGGCTGCCCGACCGGGACGACGTGAAGACCGGGGTCATCACCTACAAGATCGCGGCCCACGCAGCCGACCTGGCCAAGGGGCACCCGGGTGCGCAGGACTGGGACGACGCGCTGTCGGACGCACGGTTCGAGTTCCGCTGGGAGGACCAGTTCAACCTGGCGCTCGACCCGGACACCGCACGCGCCTTCCACGACGAGACGCTGCCCGCCGAACCGGCCAAGACGGCGCACTTCTGCTCGATGTGCGGACCCAAGTTCTGCTCGATGAAGATCAGCAGAAGCATCACCGAGCAGTTCGGCGGCGAGGAGGCCGCCACCCCGGAGGAGATCGAGGCCGGGATGCTGGAGAAGTCGAAGGAGTTCGCGGCCTCGGGCAGCCGCGTCTACCTTCCGCTCGCGGACTGAACCGTCGGAGGGCCGCCCGGCACCCCCGGTGAGGAGGGCGGGCGGCGGCTTCTCGGGGCGCCCACGGTCACCCGGCGATGGCCGGGACGGGTCGGGAGGCGGTGGGACGGGTGTGCGCGCCCCGGGTGGTGTCCGGTGGACACCCCCTGGGGTGACCCGTCATGACACCTTCCCCGGCCCGGTTACCCCTCCGGCGGAACCGACGGTTCGCCCTGCTCGTCGCCGCCCGGTTCGTCTCGATCCTGGGCAACGGATTCGCCCGGGTGGCACTGGCCTTCGCGGTGCTGGCACTGTCCGGGAGCGGTCCCGGCCGGCTCTCCCTGGTGCTGGCCTGCCAAGCCCTGCCGCAACTGGTCTTCGTCCTGGTCGGAGGGGTGGTCGCGGACCGGACGTCGCGGTCCCGGCTGATGGTGCTGGCCGATGTCGCCGGCGCCGCCGCCTACGCCGGTCTGGCCGCGATGGTGCTGACCGGCCACGCCCCCCTGGGGGCGATGTGCGTGTTGGCGGTGCTGACCGGTACGGCCACCGCGATGTTCGCGCCGGCCATGGACGGGGTGGTCCCGCTCGTGGTCCCCGCCGACCGCCTCCAGGAGGCCAACGGGCTGCTGCGCGTCGGTTCCCACGGGGCGTTGCTGCTGGGCCTCGCCCTGTCCGGAGTCACCGTCGCGTTCGTCGGCGCGGGGTGGGCGCTCGCGCTGAACGCCGCTTCCTTCGTCGTCAGCGCGGCGCTGACGGGTGGGCTGCGCCTGGCCGGCCGGCCGCGCGGAGGTTCCTCCGGGTGGACCGATCTGCGCGAGGGCTGGACGGCGTTCGCCGGCCGGCAGTGGCTCTGGGCGGTCGTGGCGCAGTACACCTTCGTGGTGGCCGCGCTCAACGCCACGCTGGGCGTGCTCGGTCCGCTGGTGGCGGAGGAGGAGTTCGGCGGTGCGCGGGCCTGGTCGGTCCTGGTGGCCGCCCAGGCGCTGGGCATGATCGCCGGGGCCGGGGCGTCGGCCCGTCTGCGGGTGGGGCGCCCCGTCCTCGTCGCGGTCCTCGCGACCTTTCCCCTCGCCGCTCCCCTCGCGCTCCTCGGCGCTCACGCGCCGCTCGCCGTGATCGCGGCGGCCATGTTCTGCGCGGGGGTGGCGGGTGACGTCTTCGCCGTGCTGTGGTCCACGACCGTGCAGCGGGAGATCCCGGAGGACACCCTTTCGAGGGTGAGTTCGTACGACCTCTTCGGTTCGCTCGCCTTCGCCCCGCTCGGGCTGCTGGTCGCGGGTCCGGTCGCGGCCGCGGTGGGACCGGGACCGGCGTTGTACGGCTGCGCGGTTCTGGTGGTGCTGGCCACCGCGGGAGCTCTGCTCTCGCCCCAGGTACGAGGGTTGAGGGCGTCGGGTCCCCAGGGGCAGGTGGCGGTGGCCGAGGCGGGCTGAACCGGAGGCGGGATGCGGTGCGGCGCCCCGGTCGCCAGGTTCCCGCGGCCCGGCCGCTCATGGCCGGACGCCGGCTATCCGTCTTTCGGACCGCCGGAGCCCGCACCGCCGGAGCCCGGACTCGGAGAGCCGGGGCTGTCGAAGCCGGGGCTGTCGAAGTCCGGGCTGCTGAAATCCGGGCTGGTGAAGGAGGGCCGAGGGCTCTGGCGCGAGCCGTCCCGCGGGTTCGAGAAGTCGGGGCTGCTGTAACCGATCTTCGGGATGCGGTTCGGTGACGGCCGGGGGGCGCGGGCGGCCGGTGCGGCGGACGGGTCGTCCAGCGCGTCGCGCAGGAACGGGAGGATGCCGCGTTCCAGCAGGGCGTGGCGCCAGGCTTCCCGGGCCCTGGCGATCTCCTCCGGCACGTCGTCCTCCGCCATGGCGACGGCCAGCTCGTTGGAGCTGTTGCGGAGCGCCGTGACCAGCAGTCCGACGGCGGCGGCGAGTATCGCCAGAGCGGCGAGCGCGGCGAAGAGCCAGCCGGCGGTGATCAGCGGGCCCGCGATGGCCGCGGAGCTCACCGCCCGGAGGAGATAGCCGATCAGCAGGAAGATCACCGCGGCGGAACCCGCGAGGAGCGGCGCGAGCACGGTGACGACCGCGCCGACCCCGACGCCCTCGCCGGGGCGGTCGGGCGAGTCCCGCACCTCGTCGGAGTCTTGGTCGGCGTCCCCGGTCGGGACCCGGAGTTCCCCGCGCGCCTTCACGTAGTGCTCGTACTCGGTGGCGGCTGCCGCGGTGATCAGCGCGGTGGCGCTCAGCGCCATGGTCCGCAGCTGTTCCCGGTTGAGCCGTTCCCCGACGCCGTCCAGATCCGGCCGTTCGTGCGCGTGGCGCAGCGCGTCGCCGAGGATTCGCTCGTACTCGGGCCCGTCCTCGGCCAGCAGGTGCGGAGCGCTTGTCATCTGCATCCCCCGATGCTCCGTGGCGCCCGGAAACCCGCGCACGGCGGGGCGTCTCGGACGAAACGGAGGAGAGCCTGCTACTGATACGCCGATGGTAGAGCGCCCGGGGCGAGCGGTGACAGGGTGTTTCCAGAAATAGGCCCGCCGACCGCGAACGATCGGGTCGGCGGAGCCCTACCCGGCGAAGATGTCAGTCATGCAGGGGGAGTTGTGCGACCAGTAGCTTTCCGGCCATGGTCACTCCGCCGTCCATGGCGATGGCGAGCCCGTCCGCGTACAGGTGCGGTCCGCGCACCACCGGCCCCGCGCCGTTCTCGCCGTCCTCCGATCCGACCTCGCCGAGGAGGTACGGAATGGGGCTGTGGCCGTGGACGACCCGGCGGCCGCCGTACGCGGCCATCAGCTCGCGCACCGCCTGCGTGCCGCCGTCGTCGCGGAACGCGAACCGCTTGGTGAGCTTGCGGAACAGGTCCCAGCACTCGTCCGCGTCATTACGGGTCAGGATGGCGTGGACCGTGTCGTTGACGTCTTCGATGGTCGCCCCGTAGTCGAGGTACGCCGTGGTGTCGGAGTGCATCAGCAGATGCCCGTCCTCTTCGACGACAGCGTCCAGCCGGGACATCCACTGCAGGTGGACGTCGCGCAGCCGCTCCATGTCGTGTTTCTGGCCGCCGTTGAGCAGCCAGGCGGCCTGGAAGGTGGCGGTGCCGGCGCCGGAGTTCACCGGGGTGTCCGCGAAGCGCTTCGCGCCGATGAGGAGCAGCTCGTGGTTGCCCATCAGCGCCTTGCAGTAGCCGCCCGCGGCGGCGGCCTCGGCCGAGAGCTGCATCACCAGGTCGATGACGCCGATGCCGTCGGGGCCCCGGTCCGTGAAGTCGCCGAGGAACCAGAGCCGGGCGTTGCCCGCCGACCAGTTGCCGTTGACGTCGATGAGGCCCTGGTCGGCGAGCGCGGCCTTCAGCTCGTCGAGGTAGCCGTGCACGTCGCCCACGACGTAGAGCGGGCCGAGCCCGTCGGCCCCGTCGGCGTCCGCGTCCGGCACGGATGCCGCGACGGGCACCCCCGCCGGGGTGATCACGGGCAGGTCGCGCTCGGTCGGCGTGTAGCCCTCCGGCACCCCGTCGTCGGGAACGGCGTTCCCGGGATGCGTGAGCGCGCCGTCCGGATGCGGGTCCGTCCCGGACATGGTCGTTCGCGTGTACGGCGGAACGCGGAAGTCGCGCAACGTCGCCGTACGCACCACGGGTTCCTGACCGGCCCTCTGAGTCATCGACCCCTCCACCACCGTCGCGCCGCCGTACACCTGACGGGCCCTGCCTGGTAGAGGGGGTCCGCGGTGTCGTGCGCCCATCATAGGAACGCGGATCGCCCCGTGTGACGCACCAGGGGCGGTGAATCCCGGCGGGTGCGTCGTTCACCTGTCCATTGGTCCGGATTAATCCGTTCAATCCCTGCTCGGAGAGCGTGGCGCGCTCACCGTCGTACGGGGCGGCCGGCGCTGCGAGGAGGTCCGGACGATGAGCTCGGTCGGTATCACCTGCTCGACCGGTCCGTCGTGCTCGACGCCCTCGATCGCGTCGATGAGGAGCTGCACCACCGCGGTGCCGATGCGGCGCGGCTTCAGCGAGAGCGTGGTGATGGGCGGCTCGGTGGTTGCGTAGACCGTGGACTCGCTGCAGCAGACCAGCAGGAGGTCGTCGGGGACGCGCAGGCCGTACCGGCGGGCCGCGGCCAGCAGGTCGGTGCCATTGGGGTCGAAGAGGCCGTAGACGGCGTCCGGCCGGTCCGGGCGGGCGAGCAGCCGGTCGGCGGCCACCGCTCCGGCGCACGGGTCGTGGGCCGGGTAGGACTCGTACACCGGGTCCTGGCCCACGCGCTCGCACCAGTGCAGGTACGCGGTGGTGGAGAGCCGGGTGTACGTGTCGGTCGTGGTGCCGGTGAGCAGCCCGATCCGCCGGGCGCCGGCCGCTGCCAGGTGGTCGAGGAGGTCGAGCACGGCCGCGCGGTGGTCGTTGTCGACCCACGCGGTGACCGGGAGCGATCCGGCGGGCCGTCCGTCGGAGACGACGGGCAGCCCCTGGCGGAGGAGTTCGGTGACCACCGGGTCCTGGTCCGAGGGATCGATGACGACGGTCCCGTCCAGCGCCACGTTGGACCAGACGTCGTGGCGCGAGGTGGCGGGCAGGATCACGAGGGCGTACCCCCGGGCGAGCGCGGCCGAGGTGGCGGCCCTCGCCATCTCCGCGAAGTACGCGAACTCGGTGAAGGTGAAAGGTTCATCCCCGTACGTGGTCACGGTCAGGCCGATCAGGCCCGACTTGCCCGTGCGGAGGGTGCGGGCCGCGGCCGAGGGGCGGTAGCCCAGGCGCTCTGCGACCTCGCGGACATGGCGACGGGTGGCGTCCGGGAGCCTGCCCTTGCCGTTGAGCGCGTCGGAGACGGTCGTGATCGAGACCCCTGCCGCGGCGGCTACATCGCGGATACCCGCGCGTCCTGGCCGGCCGCTGCGCCGGGGGGTCTCCGTCCGGCTCACCTGGTGCTTCCCTGCTGCTGTCATGGCGAGCCGATAGTAGGGCTCGGGAGGCCACCTCGGCCGGGCGCATATGCACCTGTTGACAGGCACGTTTCTCCATGGTCGTCGGGGGCTGATTGCCTTGCAAAGCAAGGGAGTTGGCGGAGGGCGGCCGGATGTGTCATGTATGCATCGGGCTGAGTCGGCCCTGGGAGCGGTGGACGGAAGAGGTCGCAACTCACCAGTTCGAGGGACGCGCGCTACGGCGCGAGCCACCGGCGCGCAACGGAGTGTGCGCACGCCCCCCATGGATGTGCCCCGCCCGTCGCGGCCCGCGGGCCCCCTCGCCGCACCGGGCGTCGGCCGCACGGGCGGCCGGAGGTGACGCAGACCACCCCCGGTCGCGGGGAGGGCCCGGCACCCCCTCTTAAGGTGAGACGCATCGAAGTGCGTCGACCGTCGAGGAGAACCCGTGGTGAGCGAGACGAGCCCCAAGCTGCGCCCCGAGCTGGATGGTGTTCCCGCCTATGTGCCGGGCAGGCCGGCATCCCAGGACGGGCCGGTCGCCTTCAAGCTGTCCTCCAACGAAAACCCCTACCCGCCCCTGCCCGGTGTGCTGGAATCCGCGCTCGCGGCAGCCTCGGAGCTCAACCGCTATCCCGACATGTCCTGCGCGGGCCTGATGAACGAGCTGGCCGACCGTTTCGGGGTGCCCCTCGCGCACCTCGCCACCGGAACCGGTTCGGTGGGTGTCGCGCAGCAGCTGCTTCAGGCCACGTCGGGGCCCGGCGACGAGGTGATCTACGCCTGGCGCTCCTTCGAGGCGTACCCGATCATCACGCAGGTCAGCGGGGCGACCTCGGTGAAGGTGCCGCTGACCGACGGGGACGTCCACGACCTCGACGCGATGGCGGACGCCATCACGGACCGGACAAGGCTGATCTTCGTCTGCAACCCCAACAACCCGACCGGCACGGTGGTCCGCCGGGCCGAGCTGGAGCGGTTCCTCGACCGGGTGCCCGGCGACGTTCTGGTGGTGCTCGACGAGGCGTACAAGGAGTTCGTCCGTGACGCCGACGTCCCCGACGGCCTGGAGATCTACCGGGAACGGCCCAACGTCGCGGTGCTGCGCACCTTCTCGAAGGCGTACGGACTGGCCGGACTGCGGGTCGGCTTCGCGGTGGCGCACGAACCGGTGGCGGCGGCGCTGCGCAAGACGGCCGTGCCCTTCGGCGTGAGCCAGATCGCGCAGGACGCGGCGATCGCCTCGCTGCGCGCCGAGGACGCACTGCTGGGACGGGTGGGCTCGCTGGTGGCCGAGCGGAACCGGGTGCACGGCGGGCTGGTGGCACAGGGCTGGACGGTGCCGGAGAGCCAGGCCAACTTCGTCTGGCTGCGGCTCGGCGAGCACACGGGTGATTTCGCCGCGTTCTGCGAGCGGGCCGGGGTGGTCGTGCGGCCGTTCGCCGGTGAGGGCGTGCGGGTCACGATCGGCGAGGAAGAGGGCAACGACCTCTTCCTCAAGTCGGCGGAGGCGTACCGCACCAAGTTGTAGCGCGCACCTCCTCCTGCTGTCCTGCTGTCCTGCTGTCCTGCCGTCTCGTCGTCCCGTCCGGGCGGCGCGGTCGGCGCCGGAGTCGCGTTGACCGTGGCTCCGGCGCCGGTCACCTGTGGCCCCGCCCTCGGTCTTCGGGAGGGTGGGGCCACAGGTGCGTGGGGGACGTGGCCGAGGCCGCGGGGCCGCCGTCGCCCCGATGGTCGCTGTTGTCCTGAAACCGCCCGTGGGCGCCGGTTCTGTCCGGTGCCGGGTGGGCACGTACAAGAAGAGGCCCCCCCGTTCGAAGATTCGGAAGCGTGTGCGCCATACTTTGCTTGTGAATGTGAACGCGTTCACAAGCGCACCCCGATTGGTCCAGTAATGGGTGGGATCAATCGGGCGAACCGCGGCTGTCACTACGGCGATGTAAGGAGCCGACGACGTGGAACTAGCTCTGGCGCCCGAGACGATGGCGCGCTGGCAGTTCGGCATTACGACCGTCTACCACTTCCTCTTCGTCCCCCTGACGATCTCGCTCGCCGCCCTGACGGCGGGGTTGCAGACGGCATGGGTCCGGACCAATAAGGAGAAGTACCTCAAGGCCACCAAGTTCTGGGGCAAGCTCTTCCTGATCAACATCGCCATGGGTGTGGTCACCGGCATCGTCCAGGAGTTCCAGTTCGGCATGAACTGGTCCGACTACTCGCGGTTCGTCGGTGACGTCTTCGGTGCGCCGCTGGCCTTCGAGGCGCTGATCGCCTTCTTCTTCGAGTCCACCTTCATCGGGCTCTGGATCTTCGGCTGGGACAAGTTGCCCCGGAAGATCCACCTGGCCTGCATCTGGATGGTCTCGCTCGGGACGATCCTCTCCGCGTACTTCATCCTGGCGGCCAACTCCTGGATGCAGCATCCGGTCGGCTACCGCATGAACGGGGAACGCGGGCGTGCAGAACTCACGGACTTCTGGCACGTGCTGACGCAGAACACCGCTGTCGCCCAGTTCGCCCACACCATCACGGCGGCGTTCCTGGTGGGCGGTGCCTTCATGGTCGGAATCGCCGCCTTCCACCTGGCGCGCAAGAAGCACATCCCGGTCATGCGGACGTCGCTGCGGCTGGGGCTCGTCACCGTGGTGGTCGCCGGCCTGCTGACCTCCGTCAGCGGTGACCTGCTCGGCAAGGTGATGTTCAAGCAGCAGCCGATGAAGATGGCGGCGGCGGAGGCGCTCTGGGAGGGACAGGAGGGCGCACCGTTCTCGATCTTCGCGGTGGGCGATGTCTCCGAGGGCCACAACGACGTGGAGATCTCGGTCCCGGGGGTGCTCTCCTTCCTCGCCGACGACACCTTCACCTCGTACATCCCGGGCATCAACGAGCTGAACCAGCAGATGCAGGAGAAGTACGGCCCGGGGGACTACCGGCCCAACATCCCCGTCGCCTTCTGGGGCTTCCGCTGGATGATCGGCTTCGGGATGGCCTCCTTCGGCCTCGGCATCCTCGGGCTCTGGCTGACCCGGAAGAAGTTCATGCTGCCGCCGGGCATGCGGACCGGCGACGACGAAGTGCCGCATCTGGTCCTCTTCAAGAACAAGGCCCTCAGCCCCAAGCTCACCAAGCTGTACTGGCTGGTCGCGCTCTGGACCCTGCTCTTCCCGCTGATCGCCAACTCGTGGGGCTGGATCTTCACCGAGACCGGGCGGCAGCCCTGGGCCGTCTTCGGCGTGTTCAAGACGGCTGACGCCGTCTCCCCCGGCGTCTCGCAGGGAGAGGTCATCACCTCGCTGATCGCCTTCACCCTGATCTACGCGATCCTCGCGGTGGTCGAGGTCAAGCTGCTCGTGAAGTACATCAAGGCCGGTCCTCCGGAACTCAGCGAGGACGACCTCAACCCGCCCGCCACGATCGGCGGTCACGACGACGCCGACGCCGACCGGCCGATGGCCTTCTCGTACTGAGAGGAAGGAGCGGAACGATGGAACTCCACGACGTCTGGTTCGTCCTGATAGCGGTCCTCTGGACCGGTTACTTCTTCCTGGAGGGCTTCGACTTCGGCATCGGCGTCCTGACCAAGCTGCTGGCCCGCGACCGCAAGGAGCGGCGGGTCCTGATCAACACGATCGGCCCCGTCTGGGACGGCAACGAGGTCTGGTTGCTCAGCGCCGGCGGTGCCACCTTCGCGGCCTTCCCCGACTGGTACGCCACCCTGTTCTCCGGCTTCTACCTGCCGCTGCTCGTCATCCTGCTCTGCCTCATCCTGCGGGGCGTCGCCTTCGAGTACCGGGCCAAGCGACCGGAGGAGCGCTGGCAGACCAACTGGGAACACGCGATCTTCTGGACCTCGTTGATCCCCGCGGTCCTCTGGGGCGTGGCCTTCGGCAACATCGTGCGCGGCGTCAAGATCGACGCGCACATGGAGTACGTGGGAGGTTTCTGGGACCTCCTCAACCCGTTCGCGCTGCTCGGCGGAGCGGTGACGCTCACCCTCTTCACCTTCCACGGCGCGGTCTTCGCCGCGCTGAAGACGGTCGGCGAGATCCGCGTCCGGGCCCGGAAGTTCGCGCTGCGGCTGGGGGTCGTCACCGCGGTCCTGGCGCTGGGCTTCCTGATCTGGACGCAGCTGCACACGGGCGACGGATGGTCACTGCTCGCGATGGCCGTCGCGGTCCTCGCCCTGGCCGGTGCGATCGCGGCCATCGCCGCCGGCCGGGAGGGCTGGTCGTTCGCGCTCTCGGGCCTCACCATCACCGCTGCCGTGGCGATGCTCTTCCTGGCGCTCTTCCCGGACGTCATGCCGTCCTCGCTCAACGGCGCGTGGAGCCTCACCGTCACCAACGCCTCGTCCACGCCCTACACGCTCACGATCATGACCTGGTGCGCGGGGATCGCCACGCCCCTGGTCCTGCTCTACCAGGGCTGGACCTACTGGGTGTTCCGCAAGCGCATCGGCACCCAGCACATCGCCGACGCGCACTGAGCGCCCCGCCCGGCGCCGGTGCCCGGCAAGAGCGCCGGGCGCCGGCGAACCGGCCGCCCGCACCGACCTCAGGGGATGTTTCACGTGAAACCGATCGATCCGCGTCTCTTCCGGTACGCCCGTGCCACCCGCTTCTTCCTCGTGGCCGTGGTGGCGCTGGGTGCGGTGGGCGCGGTGCTGGTCATCGCCCAGGCGATGCTGGTGGCCGAGATCGTGGTCGGGGGCTTCGAGGACGGACTGAGTGTCTCCGGGCTCCGTACTCCCCTGATCCTGCTGGTCGTCGTCGCGGCGGGCCGGGCGCTGGTCGCCTGGCTCACCGAGCTGGCCGCGTACCGGGCGAGCGCGGCGGTCAAGTCCGAGCTGCGCGGCCGGCTCCTCGAGCGAGCCGCGCAGCTCGGTCCCGGCTGGCTCGACGGGCAGCGCACCGGATCGCTCGTCGCCCTCGCCACCCGGGGTGTCGATGCGCTCGACGACTACTTCTCCCGCTACCTCCCGCAGCTCGGCCTCGCGGTGGTGGTGCCGGTCGCGGTGCTCGCACGCATCGTCACCGAGGACTGGGTGTCGGCCGCGATCATCGTGGTCACATTGCCGCTCATCCCCGCTTTCATGATGCTGATCGGCTGGGCCACCCAGTCCCGGATGGACCGGCAGTGGAAGCTGCTCTCCCGGCTCTCCGGCCACTTCCTCGACGTGGTCGCCGGGCTGCCGACGCTCAAGGTTTTCGGACGGGCGAAGGCCCAGGCCGATTCGATCCGGAAGATCACCTCGGAGTACCGGCTGGCGACCGTACGGACCTTGCGGATCGCGTTCCTCTCCTCCTTCGCGCTGGAGTTGCTGGCGACCCTCTCCGTGGCGCTCGTCGCCGTGACGATCGGCATGCGGCTCGTCCACGGTGAACTCGACCTCTACATCGGCCTGCTGGTGCTGATCCTCGCCCCCGAGGCGTATCTGCCGATCCGCCAGGTCGGTGCGCAGTTCCACGCGGCGGCGGAAGGGCTGTCGGCCGCGGAGGAGATATTCGCCGTGCTGGAGACCGAGCTCCCGGCGGCCGGTACGGCGGACGTGCCGCAGTCGCTCCGTATCGAGGTGGACGGGGTGACCGTGCGCCACCCGGGCCGGACCGGGGCCTCGCCGGCCGGGGCCTCGCTGGTGGTCGAACCGGGGGAGACGGTCGCACTGGTCGGCCCGAGCGGGGTCGGCAAGTCCACGCTGCTCGACGTGGTCCTCGGCTTCACGTCGCCGGCCGCGGGAACGGTACGGGTGGGTGGCGTGGATCTCGCCACCGTCTCCCCCGAACGCTGGCGCGAGCACATCGCCTGGGTGCCGCAGCGCCCCGTCCTCTTCGCCGGGACCGTCGCCGAGAATGTGCGGCTGTCCAGGCCGGACGCCGACGACGCCGCGGTGACCGCCGCGCTCCGGGACGCGGGCGCCCTGGAGTTCGTCGCCGCGCTGCCCGAGGGGGAGGGGACCCTCCTCGGGGAGGACGGCGCAGGGCTCTCCGCCGGCCAGCGCCAGCGTCTCGCCCTGGCCCGGGCCTTCCTCGCCGACCGGCCGGTACTGCTGCTCGACGAGCCGACCGCGAGTCTGGACGGTGGGACGGAGGCGGCCGTCGTGGACGCGGTGCGGCGGCTGGCCGCGGGCCGTACCGTCCTGCTGGTCGCACACCGCCCCGCGTTGCTGCCGCTGGCCGACCGTGTGGTGACGCTGGAGCCGGCAGCCGCAGAAGCGGCCAGCCGGGAAGAGACCACCCGGGAAGAGGGCGTCCGGGAAGCGGCCAGTCGGGAAGAGACCACCTGGGAAGAGGGCGTCCGGGAAGCGGCCAGTCGGGAAGAGACCACCTGGGAAGAGGGCGTCCGGGGAGACGCTTCCTCTCGCACGGCGCCGGACCGGGTGCAGCCGCCGGTCCTCCGTCCCGTCCTGCGGGAAACGGCAGTCCTGCGCGAGACCACCCCTCGTACCGGCAAGGTGCTCGCACGGGTCCGCGAGGCGGCGGGCGCCCGGCGCAGGCGGCTGGCCCTCGCCCTGCTGCTGGGCAGTCTCGCGCTGGGCTCGTCGGTGGGGCTGATGGCGGTCTCCGGCTGGCTGATCTCCCGTGCCTCCGAAGAACCCCCGGTCCTCTACCTGATGATCGCCGTCACCGCGACCCGCGCCTTCGGTCTCGGCCGCGCCTTCTTCCGCTACGCCGAACGTCTCGTCTCCCACGACACCGTGCTCCAGCTCCTCGCAGAACTGCGGGTCGCCGTCTACCGAGGGCTGGAACGCGTCGCGCCCGCCGGACTGCGCGCCACTCGCCGGGGCGACCTGCTCTCCCGGCTGGTGGCGGACGTGGACGAACTGCAGGACTACTGGCTCCGCTGGCTGCTGCCCGCCGGTACGGCCGTGGCCGTGGGCGTGGCCTCCGCGGGCTTCCTCGGGATGCTCCTCCCGGAGGCCGGCGTGGTCCTCGCCGTAGGGCTCCTGCTCGCCGGCGTGGGCGTGCCGTCGGTCAGCGGGGCGGTCGCCGCCCGGGCGGAACGCCGGCTCGCCCCGGCCCGTGCCGACCTCGCGGTCCGGGTCACCGACCTGCTCGGCGGTACGGCCGAACTGACCGTCGCCGGCGCCCTGCCCTCGCGCACCGCACGGGTGCGGGAGGCGGACGGGGTCCTCACCCGGATCGCCGCCCGCGCCGCCTCCGCCACCGCACTCGGCGGCGGTCTCTCCTCGCTCCTCTGCGGGCTGACCGCGGTCGCCTCCGCCCTGGTGGCACTGCCCGCCGTACGGAGTGGCCGGCTCGGAGGCCTGGAGCTCGCGGTCGTCCTGCTCACCCCGCTCGCCGCCTTCGAGGCCGTGAACGGAATGCCGCTCGCCGTGCAGTACCGCCGGCGCGCCCGCCGGAGCGCGGAGCGGGTGTACGAGGTGCTGGACGCCCCCGTCCCGGTGCGTGAACCCGACGAGCCCGCCCCGGCCCCCGCCACCCCCTTCCCGCTGGAGGTGCGCGGCCTGACGGCCCGCTACCCGGAGGCGTCCCGGCCCGCCCTGGACGCGGTCGACCTGACCCTGGAGCGGGGACGCCGCATCGCGGTCGTGGGCCCGTCCGGCGCGGGCAAGACCACCCTTGCGCAGGTCCTGCTCCGCTTCCTGGACGCGGAGCGGGGCACCTACCGGCTCGGCGGCACGGACGCCTCCGCGCTCGACGGCGACACGGTCCGCACCTACGTCGGGCTCTGCGCCCAGGACGCGCACGTCTTCGACAGCTCGGTACGGGAGAACCTGCGGCTCGCGCGTACCGGTGCCACCGAGGGGGAGCTGCGGCACGCGCTCGCCGGGGCACGGCTGCTCGACTGGGCCGACTCGCTCCCGGACGGGCTCGACACCCTGGTGGGCGAACACGGTGCCCGGCTCTCCGGCGGCCAGCGGCAGCGCCTCGCGCTGGCCCGCGCCCTGCTCGCCGACTTCCCCGTCCTCGTGCTCGACGAGCCCGCCGAGCACCTCGACATCGCCACGGCGGACGCCCTGACCGAGGATCTCCTCGACGTCACCCGGGGACGCGCCACCGTGCTCATCACCCACCGCCTGGCGGGCCTGGACGCGGTGGACGAGATCGTGGTGCTGGACGGCGGCCGGGTGGTCCAGCGCGGCTCCCACGCCGAGCTGGCCGCGGTGGACGGGCCGCTGCGCCGGATGCTGGAGCGCGAGCGGGAGGCGGACCTGCGAGCGGTGCGCCCGCCGGAACCGGCCCGGACGGCACTCGTCTGAGCCCGCTCCGGCGACACCCGACGGCTCGGGTCGTCCCGGCCGGGGCCGTCCTGCCCCGCGCGACCGCACCCACCCGGAGAACGGGGCAATCCCGACTTTCCGCGCGCATGGTCCCTCCGTACGCTCGACGCATGGCAGAGCGGCAGGAGCACCGGCGGGGCTCGGCGGCCGAGGACGGGACGGGCCAGAACTCGGTGGGTGTGGGTTACGGCGACGTGGGCCACGGCGAGGTGGGCCGGGCCTCGACGGGCCGCGGCGAGGCGGGCCGGAGTGCCTGGGACCAGGAGTCGCTCGAAGCGGCCACCCGGGCGGCCCGCGATCTGCAGGGCCTCTCCCCCGAGCTCACCGCCCGGGTGCCGCAACTGCTGGAGGCCATGCGCTCGGTCGGTACGGGGCTGGATCTGCACTCCACACTCGACCGCATCTGCGAGACCGCCGCCGAACTGGCCCACGCCCGGTACGCGGCGATCGGTGTCGTGGACGAGTCGGCCGAAGGGCTGCAGGACTTCGTCACCCACGGCATGTCGGCCGAGGAGGCCCGCGCGATCGGGCATCCGCCCAGTGGCCGCCGGGGCCTCCTCGGGGCGCTCATCCACGATCCGGCTCCGGTGGTGCTGACCGACCTCACCGCCGATCCGCGGTACGCCGGATTCCCGGCCGGCCATCCTCCGATGCGCACCTTCCTGGGCGTCCCCATCAGCGTTCAGGGACAGATTTTCGGCAATCTGTACCTCGCCGAAAAGCACCACGGCGGCGCGTTCAACGAGTACGACCTCCACATGGTCCGGGTACTCGCCACCGAGGCGGGCATCGCCATCGGCAACGCCCGCCTCTATGAGGCGGCCCGTCAGCGCGAGCGGTGGATCGACGGATCGGTCGCGGTCACCACGGCGCTCCTCGCGGGCGGGGACGCGGACGACGCCCTGAGCGTCGTGGCCGAGCAGGCCCGCCGGCTCGCCGACTCGGCCGCCGGTGCCGTCCTGCTGCCGGTGGGGAAGAACGGGGCGGACGGGCTGGAGGTGGTCGCGATCGCCTCCGACGATCCCTCCGCCTCGCTGGGCGTGATCATCGGACCGGAGAGCCCGGTCGTTTCCGCTCTGCTGGCGGGGGAGCCCGTGTTCATCGACGACCCCGGGGCCGACCCCCGCCTGATCAGCCGCGCGTCCGAGGGGTACGGCCCGAACATGCTGCTGCCGATGCGCAGCGGTGGCCGGATGCTCGGGGCGCTGTCCGTGCCCCGGGCGCCGGGGCAGCGCCCGTTCAGCGCGGCGGAACGGACACTCGCCGCACAGTTCGCCGCGCAGGCCGCGCTGGCGCTGATGATGGCGGAGGCGCAGCGCGACCGGGAGCGGCTCGCGGTGTACGAGGACCGGGACCGGATCGCCCGGGACCTCCACGACCTGGTGATCCAGCGGCTGTTCGCCACCGGGATGATGCTGGAGAGCGCCCAGCGCCGGTCGGTGGTGCCGGAGGTACGGGAGGGTGTCGGCCGGGCCGTGGATGAGCTGGACATCACCATCCAGGAGATCCGCACCGCCATCTTCGCCCTCCAGCAGGAGCCGGCCGAGGCGCCCTCCGGGCTGCGTGTACGGGTGCTGCGCGAGGTCAACATGGCGTCGGTACCTCTGGGCTTCACGCCCTCGCACCGCTTTCTCGGGGCGGTCGACACCCAGGTGGGCGAACTCACCGGGAAGAACCTGATCGCGGCCCTGCGCGAGGCCCTCTCCAACGCCTTCCGGCACGCCCACGCCTCACGGATCGACGTGGTCGTCGACGCCACGGCCACCCTGCCGGACGGGCGCGCCGCCGTCCGGCTGACCGTCTCCGACGACGGGGTCGGCATTCCGGAGGGCGGCCGCCGGAGCGGTCTGCGCAATCTGGCCCGGCGGGCCGAGTCACTGGGCGGGGCGAGCTGGTTCGGGCCGGGGCTCGGGGAGGACGGTGGCGGTACGTCGGTGGTCTGGGAGGCGCCACTCTGAGGCCCCGGCCGTCGGCGCTCGTCGTCCGGCGGCGATCGGCAGGTGTCCGGCGGTGCCCGTGCGGGTCAGTGGGCGGCGAGGAGGCGTTCGAGGACGACCGCCACGCCGTCCTCCTCGTTGGTGAGGGTGCGCCCCGACGCGGCGGACACGGCTGCGGGGTGGGCGTTGGCCATCGCGTACGAGGTGCCGGCCCAGGTCAGCATCTCGACGTCGTTCGGCATGTCCCCGAAGGCGATGACCTCCTCCGCGAGCACCCCGCGCTCCGCGCAGTACTCCGCGAGCGTGCGGGCCTTGGAGACGCCCGCTCCGCCGGCCTCCAGCAGCGCGGAGGGGCTGGACCGGGTGAAGGAGACCCGGTCCTCGGCGGCCTCACGGGCGAGGGCGAGGAAGGTGTCGGGGGCAATCGCGGTGTGGTGGGCGAGGAGCTTCAGTACGGGTGCGCCAGCGCCCGGTGTCTCCTCCTCCAGCAGCTTCTCGACGGGAGCCATGGTCGCCCAGGGGTCCTTGTGGAACGGCGGGTAGAGCGGTTCGTAGTGGAGACCGGTGGTGAACTCCACCGCGAACGTGGTGCCGGGGGCGGCGGCCCGGACCCGGCGCACGACGTCGAGTGCTTCGGCCCGGCCGAGCGGGTGGACCTTGATCAGCCGGCCACCGGCGCTCAGATCGACCACCGCGGCGCCGTTCGCGCAGATCGCGGTTCCGTGCTCGGGCAGATGCGACACCACCGCGTCCATCCAACGGGGCGGGCGCCCGGTGACGAAGAGGACGTGTACGCCCGCGCGTTCGGCGGCCAAGAGGGCGGCGATCGTGCGTGCCGACAACGTCTTGTCGTCGCGCAGCAGGGTCCCGTCCAGATCGGTGGCTATCAGCCGGGGCACGGCGGCAGGCGGTGCATCGGTAGGCGTGGTCACCGGTCCATTCTCCCGCATTCGGTGCACGGGCGTGCAGGGGGGCGCACATATGAGGGGTGCGCGCCGCTGAACTGGAGGATAGGCCCCTGTCATATGCCAATCCGCGGAGAAGGGGTTTCGAGGAGCGCGAGGCCCCCTGCGGCGAGCCCGGCCACCCCGCATGAGCCGGACGGCGGCCGACGGAGCCCGGCGGCGAGCGGGCGGAGGGAGCCTCTGGCAGCCCCGGGTCACGGAGACGCCCGGCCGACTGAGGTGGTGACCGGCGGATCATGCCCGGGGGCGCGACCTTGATCCGCCGGACACCACCTACCGGCCGCCGCGCGCGAGCACGCTGAGGCGGTCGCCGATGACCGAGACACCCGGACGGGGCTCGCTCTCGTAGTACCAGGGCTTGCGTCGGCGCAGCAGCGCCTCACCGTGCTCGCTCCAGACGAATCCGGGCCTCCGCAGCAGCTTCCGGAACACCTCGTCAGTCGTCTCCGGGTGAGCGGCGGCCAGACGGCGGATCGGCAACGGAGCGATCGACTCCTCACGCAGATACCTGCGCAGCAGGTCCTGGTGCGGCCTGCGGCCCGTACGGGCGGGGTCGGCGAAGAGGTCCCGCAGCATGCCGTATTCGGCGTAGAAGTTGAGCCCGTCGACCTGGTCGTAGATGACACCGATGGTGTCCGAGTCCGCCAGTTCCTGCGGGAACACGAACGCGGGCAGCTCCGGTCCCGGGAGCCGCCGGAGCCGGGCACGGCCCGGCTGTGCGGCCACGGCGGCTTCCTGGCGGTGGCGGTAGTAGGCGTTGAGGAGATCCTCGGCCTCGGCAGGCGGAAGGACCAACTCGTCGCCGCCGGAGAACTCGACGAACGCGGCCCGGTCCTCCCGCATCCGTTGCCGGCCCTGCTCGATCTTCAGGGGGTTGCGGAAGACCAGCTCTGGTCGGGTGGTGGCCAGTTCGAGCGCCGCCTGCGCGATGTCGGCGGCGCTGGACCTGGGGTAGTAGGACATCGCCCCGGACACCAGCCACGCCCCGTCGGCGGCCCCGACGGGTACCAGGCAGGTGTGGAGGAACCCTCCCCTGAACGCCTTGCGGAACGCCGCCCGCCCGACGTTCGAGTAGGTGCGGTACTCCAGGTCGCTGATCAGGTCGAGGAGGACGACGGCATCCCCGTCCTTGCGCTGGATCTCGAAGATGCCCTCGACCGGGTCACGCCAGCCGAGCAGCATCTCCCGGTCGGCCGTGGCCAGGTCGCTCCGGCCGGCGACGAACCGGTCCACCACGGTCGATCCGTCCGGCAGCCGGTATCGCAGGATGAAGTGGTCGGTGATCCGGATCGCCGCACCCTCGTCCAACTGCCGCGCGGGGCCGGCCGCCTCCACCAGGAGCGGCGTCAACCACCGGTCGAAGCGAGCACTCTGAGCGAAGGCGACCAGTTCTGCCTTCAGCTCGGCGCTGCGCTCGATGAGGTCGGTGAGCGAGGGTCCCCCCGCGCGCTGTACGGCGTCCGTCACGTTCCGCCCTTTCGTGCACACCGGTTCTGCGTGGAGGAGGTGCGGGTGCCGGTCAGGCCAGCTGCCCGGCGGCCTCCGTGGCGATCTTTTCGAAAACGGCCTGGTCGGCGGCGAAGTCGGAGTCGGGGATCGGCCAGTGGATCACGATTTCGGTGAAACCGAGCTCGTGGTGGCGGCCGGCGAAGTCGACGAACGCGTCCACGGACTCCAGCGGCCGGTTCCGGTCGGGGGTGAAGCCGTGGAGCAGGATCTTGTCCAGTCCGGCCACGTCCCGGCCGACCTCCGCACACGACTTGCCGAGCCGCTCGATCTGCCCGCGGAGCGCCTCCACCGACTGGTCCGGGGTGCCCGTCTCGTACAGCTTCGGGTCGCCGGTCGTCACCCACGCCTGCCCGTGGCGGGCGGCCAGCTTCAGGCCGCGGGGGCCGGTCGCCGCCACCGCGAACGGCAGCCGGGGGCGCTGTACGCAGCCGGGGAGGTTCCGGGCCTCCTCGGCGGTGTAGAACTCGCCCTTCTGCGAGACCGCACCCTCGGTGAGCAGCCGGTCGAGCAGCGGCACGAACTCGGCGAACCGGTCCGCACGCTCCCTCGGCGTCCACTGTTCCTGCCCGAGCGCCGTCGCGTCGAAGCCGTTGCCGCCGGCGCCGATGCCGAGGGTGACGCGCCCGCCGGAGATGTCGTCGAGCGAGATCAGCTCCTTGGCCAGCGTCACCGGGTGCCTGAAGTTCGGCGACGTGACCAGGGTGCCCAGCCGCAGGCGGTCCGTGGCCGTGGCGGCGGCAGTGAGGGTGGGGAGGGCGCCGAACCACGGCCCGTCGCGGAAGGTGCGCCAGGAGAGGTGGTCGTAGGTGTACGCGGCATGGAAGCCGACCTCTTCGGCCCGCTGCCACGTGGCACGGCCTCCCTGGTGCCAGCGGTCGACGGGAAGGATCACGGTGCTCAGGCGCATGCTCATACCCCCGAGCCTATGCCGGACCCGGACTTCCCTCCGTCCTGAGCGGGGTGGGCCGGGGCCTTTCCCGGCCGCTCGACGTCACACACGCGACCGGCGCGTCGTTCCCCTTGCCGCTCGCTCGGGGCGCGGGAGCGACCTACCAGCCGTAACGGGAGAAGGACGGGCCACCGTTCCGATACGCGGCCAGGGCCTGGGTGGAGGTGGGGAACATGGGTTCGGGCAGGCGGTCAGCGGCGACCCACCGGGCCGCCAGGTGTTTCTCCGGCTCGGTGTTGGTCAGCTTCCCGGTCCACGTGTCGGTGGCGAAGACGAAGAGGATGAACGGCCCGGCCCGGTCCCGGCCCTGTTCGACGTGGATGACGTGGACGAGGGCGAGGTCCGTCGCGTCGACGAGCAGGGCGGTCTCCTCCTCGAGTTCGCGGGCGGCGGCCTGGTCGAGGGCTTCACCCGGCTCGGCCTTGCCACCGGGGAGAGTCCAGGCCGGTTCGGGGGACCAGTGACGTGCGGCGTGGTGCACGGCGGCGATCGTTCCGGCGCGCTTGTCGTGGACGATCACGCAGACCATGTTGCGGCTGTTCATCACGCTGGTGCTCATGACGGTGCCCACTCCCTCGGTGCCAGAAGACGCGGGCCTCGGAGCCGGGCGGGCTCCGGCCCCGGGATTGCGGGTCTCCGGGTCCAGGGGACCGCGTTTCGCACCTCAGCCCGGGAAACGCAGGTAGGCGGGGGGTACGGACTCGGCCAGCCAGACCCCGTTGGCAGTGACGCGGAAGACGTGACCGGCGCGGTGCATCGCTCCCGCGTCAACGGAGAGCACCACGGGCCTGCCACGCCGCGCCCCGACCCGGGTGGCGGTCTCGCGGTCGGGCGACAGGTGGACGTGGTGGCGGGCCATGGGGCGCAGCCCTTCGGCCCGGATCTCAGTCAGTGACCGGGCCACCGTCCCGTGGTAGAGGAACGGTGGCGGTTCGGCCGGGGGCAGGTCCAGATCGACGGCGACGGTGTGGCCCTGGTGGGCGCGCAGGCGATCCCCCTCCAGAGCGAAACGCTGCTTGTCGTTGGCCACGACCACGTGTTCGAGTTCGGCCCGCGTGATCGGGAAGTGGTTACGGGCCGCAGCCTCCAGCAACTCCGCGACATCCACCCATCCGTTCGGGTCGAGTGTCAGCCCGATGCGTTCCGGCTGATGTCGCAGGTGCTTGGAGAGGTACTTCGACACCTTCACGGTGCGTCTGTCATCCATCCAGCCAGAGTGCCCGGCCTCTTCGGTCCGTGCATCCGGATTGTTCTCCCGCGCTTCGTGATGAGTGAGTGCAGCACCGAGGTTTGATCCACAAGCAACTCGACTTATCCACAGAGTATTTGGCGAATCTGTGGACAACAGGCGCGAGAAATAGTGCTTTTGGGTAACTAGGTTGGCATATGGACGCTATGTCTTCTCTGTCGGTAAAGTGCCATATTCTGTTTTGAGTTATCGGTCTCGTGCACCGGAGCGTCCACTCCTCTCCTCCCACGGGCCCCTCCGCGTCACCAGGTTGCCCACAGAGGCGGACGGGTTGCTCGGCCGATCCAACGGGCGACGCGCACTCCTCGTGCCATGGGCACGCACGGCAGACCGTGGCATCCGACGTGGTGAACAGCTCATGCGCCGATCCCCGTTCCGCCCACAGGCTCTCCAAGGCCGGTGGGGACAGCCGTGCTCCGGGCGCGGAGAACGTACTGACGTCCGGAGCGCCGTACGACCCGTCGAGTCGATCGCGAGCACCTGGCAGGCCCGGAAGCGGACCGCGCGGGAGGGCCGGGTGTGCCTCCCTGAATTCGGCTTCCCCGCATCCGGGATGGTCCGCTTCGAGGCCCAAGTAGGAACGGTGCCTACGCCGCACCCGCCCGCGAGGGGGCGCCGCCCGGAGCCCGGAACCCCGGCGCGGCGGGTGCGGCGTACCCAACACCGTGTAGGTCAGCCCCGCTTGGCCGGGACTCCCGGCCTGCTGCCCCGCCCGCGCCGGAGCAGCCCACGGAGACCCCGCCGCTCTCCCGGCACCACCATGAGGGCCTGATCGCGGACCACCGCCTCCAGTACCGCCTCGGCGACCCGCTCCGGCGTGTGGCCGCGAGGCCACTCCGGCGGGACGCCGGACCGGGACCCCGAACTCCCCTCGGTGGGGCCCGTTCCTGGGCCGACCATTCCCGGCAGCACCGCGCTGACCGAGACCGTACGGGGCGCGAGTTCGGCCCGCAGTCCTTGGCTGAACGCCAGCACGGCGGCCTGTGCCGTGCCGGGGGCGGCGATCCCCGGAGTGCGGGACGGCACAACGGGGTTGACCGGCAGCACGTTGACGATGTGGCCGCCCTGTCCGCGCTCGGCCATGCGCCCGCCGAACACCCGGCAGCTGTGGACGACCCCCAGGAGCCCCACGTCGAGGAGGTTCCGCCACTCCTCGCTCGTGGTCTCCAGGAAGGTGCCGGAGGGGGCCGTACCGGCGAGGTTGACCAGGACGTCGACGGTGCCGTACTCCGCCGCGACCTTCGCACCGAGCTTCTCCACCGCCTGCTCGTCGCCCGGTCCGGCGGTCTCCGCCCAGGCGGCCGGCGCACCGACGAGCCGGGCCGTCTCCGCCGTCCCGGCGGCGCCCGCCGCATCCCGGTCCACGGCCACCACCCGCGCCCCGGCCTCGGCGAACGCCAGGGCGGTGGCCCGTCCGACACCGTCGGCCGCGCCCGTCACCAGTACCAGTTGGCCGCCGAACCGGTCCGCGTAGCGGCCGGACGCCCTCGGGTCCTCCGCCGTCGCCCGGCCCGTCCCGGCGCGCTCCTGAGCGGCGACGAACTCGGAGATCCAGGCGACCAGCTGGTCCGGCCGGGTACGCGGAACCCAGTGCTGGGCGGGCAGCCGGCGGCGTACCAGCGTCGGTACCCACCGCTCCAGGTCGTCGTAGAGCGACTCCGACAGGAAGGCGTCCCCGGTCGGCGTGATCAGCTGCACGGGGACGTGGGCGTGGGCGTCGGGGCGTGGCCGGCGCAGCCGGGTACGGACGTTGTCACGGTAGAGCCAGGCGCCGTGGGCCGCGTCGCGGGGGAGCGAGGCGGTGGGGTACTCGCCCGCCGGTACCTTCTCCAGGCGCTCCAGGATGTCCGGCCACCGGTGTCCCAGCGGTCCGCGCCAGGCGAGTTCGGGCAGGACCGGGGTGTGCAGCAGGTAGACGTACCAGGACTTGGCGCCCTGGCCGGCGAGCTGGAGCACGCGGCGGGGGGTGGGCCGGGCCAGGCGTCCCTGGATCCAGTGCCCGAAGTGGTCCAGGGAGGGGCCAGACATCGAGGTGAAGGAGGCGATCCTGCCCTTGGTCCGCTCCACCGTGGCGAACTCCCAGGACTGCACCGAACCCCAGTCGTGGCCCACCAGATGCACCGGCCGGCCCGGACTCACCGCGTCCACCACGGCCAGGAAGTCGTCGGTCAGCTTCTCCAGGGTGAATCCCCCGCGCAGCGGCTTCGGTGCGGTCGAGCGGCCGTGGCCGCGCACGTCGTAGAGCACCACGTGCCACTGCTCGGCCAGCGCCGGAGCGACCCGCGACCACACCTCCTTGCTGTCCGGATAGCCGTGCACCAGCACCACGGTGGGCCGGTCCGGATTTCCCAGCTCGGCCACGCAGAGCTCGATGCCGCCCGTACGGACCCAGCGCTCGCGCGCTCCCGGCAGATGCATCCCGCCACCTCTCCTCGGTCGGGTGCCGCCCCTGCGGCATCCGTCTTCCTCGGCCCCGGCCGCCCGAACCCCGCCTACGGGCAGCGCATTTGGCGAGCTGTACGCGCCAGTAACGTGACAGTGAAGAATGTGTCCAGGCCGGGCGGGTGGTCAAGAGGGGCGCGCGCCCTGTGGACAACCGCTGTGGACAACCCTGGGGACAACTCCTGTGGAACTGCCGGTGGGAGGCCCGGGTGGGAAGCTCCCTTCCGCCCCGCCGAGGAGTCGGCCCACCGTCGGCCGCCGTCAACTCCGTTCCCCGGCAACGCGATCCGCAGCCCGATCGGAGACCGATCCGCGACGCGGCCGACATGTGCGGTGCCCCCGCCCATGTCGCCCCTGCGCCGGACTCCCCTACGGGTCTCTACAACTCAAGTTTGACGTGTATGCGACCGTCAGGTCTGACGACCGGCGTCGTCCGCACCACTACCGTCGTACCCGTGACTGTGATCGCGATGAAAGCCTTGAGCAAGCGGTACCCCCGGGTGACCGCTCTTGACCGGCTCTCCTTGGACATCGGACCGGGTGTGACCGGTCTGGTGGGTGCCAACGGGGCGGGCAAGTCCACACTGATCAAGATCCTGCTGGGACTCTCGCCCGCCACCGAGGGCTCGGCCTCGGTGCTCGGGATGGACGTCGCCACGCGAGGAGCCGCGATCCGGGAGCGGGTCGGGTACATGCCGGAGCACGACTGCCTGCCGCCGGACGTCTCGGCCACCGAGTTCGTCGTCCACATGGCGCGGATGTCCGGTCTGCCGCCGACGGCGGCCCGGGAGCGCACCGCCGACACCCTGCGCCACGTCGGCCTCTACGAGGAGCGGTACCGCCCCATCGGGGGCTATTCGACCGGCATGAAGCAGCGCGTCAAGCTGGCTCAGGCGCTGGTCCACGACCCGCGGCTGGTGCTGCTCGACGAGCCGACGAACGGCCTCGACCCGGTCGGCCGCGACGAGATGCTCGGTCTCATCCGCCGGGTGCACACCGACTTCGGCATCTCCGTCCTCGTCACCTCGCACCTCCTGGGCGAGCTGGAGCGCACCTGTGACCACGTCGTCGTCATCGACGGCGGGAAGCTCCTCCGCTCCAGCTCCACCAGCGAATTCACCCAGACCACCACCACGCTCGCGGTCGAGGTCACCGACAGCGACACCCACCCGGACGGCACCGACGCACTGCGGCGGAAGCTCGTCGGAGCCGGCGTCAAGCTGATGGGCGAGGGAGGCGTCGACACCGGCGGTCTGCCCGGAGCCGGTCACATCCTGCTCGTCGAGGCGACCGGCGAGGAGACGTACGACCTGGTGCGCGACAGCGTGGCCGGTCTCGGTCTCGGGCTGGTCCGCATGGAGCAGCGCCGCCACCACATCGCCGAGGTCTTCCGGCCGGCCCCGGCGGTGGACGCCGCCGTCCCCGCCCCCGCAGCCGTACCGCACTCCCCGGCCGCCCCGGCGGTCGTATCGCAGGCCCCGGCTCCCGGGGCCGTCCATCAGGTTCCGGCCCCCGGAGCCGTACAGCAGAAGGGGAGCGGTCCCGATGAGCACTGAGATCAGGGCCGGAGGCGCACTGCCCGGCGACGCCTCCCGCATCCACGACATCGGCTACCGCTCCTACGACGGCCCCCGGCTGGGGCGCGCGTACGCCCGCCGCTCGCTCTACGTGCAGTCCCTCAAGGGCGCGTTCGGGCTCGGGCGCTCCGCGAGGTCCAAGGTCCTGCCGATGCTGATGCTCGCGGTGATGTGCCTGGTCGCGGCGATCCTGGTGGCGGTCTCGATGGCCGCGCCGGGCGCCACGAAGCTGGTCGTGAAGTACACCTCGTACGCGATCTTCCTCCAGGCCGTCATCGGCCTGTTCGTGGCCTCCCAGGCCCCCCAGAGCGTCTCCCGCGACCTGCGCTTCCGGACGGTTCCGCTCTACTTCTCGCGGCCGATCGAGAACGCCGACTACGTGGTGGCCAAGGTGGCGGCGATGGCGTCCGCGCTCTTCGTGCTCACCGGGCTGCCGCTGCTCATCCTCTACGTGGGCTCGCTGCTCGCGAAGTTCGACTTCGGCGACCAGACCGGCTGGTTCGCCCAGGGACTGGTGTCGGTGGCCCTGCTGTCCGTGCTGTTCGCCGCCCTCGCGCTGGTGGTGGCCGCGGTGACTCCGCGCCGGGGCTTCGGGGTGGCGGCGGTGATCGCCGTGCTGACCATCTCGTACGGAGCGGTCTCCACGGTCCAGGCCATCGCGTATTCGACCGGGGCCGAGGGGGCCGTCCCCTGGTTCGGGCTGTTCTCCCCGATCACCCTGATCGACGGGGTGCAGACCGCCTTCCTCGGCGCCACTTCCACCTTCCCCGGCGAAGACGGCCCGGGAGCCGCGATGGGCGTCGTCTATCTGATCGTTGTCCTCGCGCTCATCACGGGCTCGTACGCCGCCCTGCTGCGCCGTTACCGGAGGGTCGGGCTGTGACCACCATCGAGATCGACCACACCTCCCGCTGGTTCGGGAACGTCGTCGCCGTCAACGACGTGAGCATGACGATCGGTCCGGGCGTCACCGGGCTGCTCGGCCCCAACGGCGCGGGCAAGTCCACGCTGATCAACTTGATGGCCGGTTTTCTCGCCCCCTCCACGGGGACGGTCACGCTCGACGGACGACCGATCTGGCGCAATGAATCGGTCTACCGGGCGATCGGCATCGTCCCCGAGCGGGAGGGCATGTACGACTTCCTGACCGGCCGGGAGTTCGTCGTGGCCAACGCCGAACTCCACGGTCTGGGCGCGGCGGAGGCCTCGCGCGCGCTGGCCACGGTGGAGATGGAGTACGCGCAGGACCGCAAGATCCAGACGTACAGCAAGGGCATGCGCCAGCGCGTGAAGATGGCGTCCGCGCTCGTCCACGACCCGTCGGTCCTGCTGCTGGACGAACCGTTCAACGGGATGGACCCCCGGCAGCGGATGCAGCTGATGGACCTGCTGCGGCAAATGGGCGAGCAGGGCCGCACCGTGCTCTTCTCCTCCCACATCCTCGAAGAGGTCGAGCAACTCGCCTCGCACATCGAGGTGATCGTGGCCGGGCGGCACGCGGCCTCCGGTGACTTCCGCCGGATCCGCCGGCTGATGACGGACCGCCCGCACCGCTATCTCGTGCGTTCCAGCGACGACCGCGCGCTGGCGGCGGCCCTGATCGCCGACCCGTCGACGGCCGGCATCGAGGTCGATCACCGTGAGGGCGCGTTGCTGATCCAGGCGGTCGATTTCGGCCGTTTCACCGCGCTGCTGCCCCGTGTGGCGCAGGAGCGGGGCATCCGGCTGCTGGCCGTCTCGCCGTCCGACGAGTCCCTCGAATCGGTCTTCTCGTACCTCGTATCGGCCTGACCAGTGGCCTGAAGGAGCTGTGAAGCGTCATGTACGACCCCACGGTCGCCCGGCTCACCTACCGGGCCCTGCTCGGCCGGCGCAGGGCCGCCATCCTGTTCGTCCTGCCCGCCCTGCTGATCGCGATCGCGATCGCGGTACGGCTCCTCGCGGGAGCCGATGACCAGATCACCTCGGACGTGCTCGGCGGCTTCGCGCTCGCCGCGATGGTGCCGCTCATCGGTGTCATCGCGGGCACGGGTGCCATCGGGCCGGAGATCGACGACGGTTCGATCGTCTACCTGCTGGCGAAGCCGGTGAAGCGCCCCACGATCATCTTCACCAAGCTGATCGTGGCCATCGCCGTCACCATGGTCTTCTCCGCGTTGCCCACCCTGATCGCGGGGATCATCCTCAACGGCAACGGCCAGCAGCTCGCGGTCGCCTACACCGTCGGGGCGCTCGTCGCCTCGATCGCGTACAGCGCGCTCTTCCTGCTGCTCGGCACGGTCAGCCGCCACGCGGTGGTGTTCGGCCTGGTGTACGCGCTGGTGTGGGAGACCCTCTTCGGCAGCACGATGCCGGGGGCGCGCACGCTGAGCGTGCAGCAGTGGGCGCTCGCCGTCGCCGAGAAGTCCGGCGCGGACGGCGCGATCACCGCCGACGTCCAGCTGCCCGTCGCCACGGTGCTGCTGGTCGTGGTCACCGTCGGTGCCACCTGGTACGCGGGCCAGAAGTTGCGCACCCTCAAGCTGGCCGGCGAGGAGTGAGGCACGGCGTCGGCCGATGAGCCGGTGCGGTACGGGACAACCCTCGTCCGGTGGGCGGGGGTTGTCCCGTTTCCGTCGGCGGTCACGGACCCGCGGGACCGCCGCGTGACGTGACGCCTGCCGGGTCGTTGGGCCGGATGCGTGGAGGCGACTGGAATCCGTGACGACGAGCGTTCGTGAAGCAGGGGAATGCCGGCCCCGGGTGCGTGAGCCCCGAACGGAGCCGGCCATCGAGTGAGTGGCACCCGTGAGCGACCTCCGCCCCTGATGCCCGGGGTGAGGGCCGTCCTTCGCCGTTCCCCCGCGTACGGAAGGCATGCCCATGCCCACGGAAGTCGCCCTGCTCGAATCCCGCGCTCTGCGCGCCGAGCGGATGGTGCGCGTCGACGTCCTCGACAAGGTGAAGAGCCTTGTCATGCTCCCGGACGGAATTCACGTCCGCACAGAGGACGTGGCGCGCTACTTCGAAGTATCCACAGAGGTGGTGAAGAAGGTCACCCAGCGCCATCGCGTCGAGATGGAGGAGAATGGGTTGTTGCTGCTGTGCGGCTCTGACCTGCGGTCCTTCCATAGGGACATGATGTCCCTATGGGGCGGCGGCGGGGAAAGTTATCCACAGGCAGCCGTCCGGCTCAGTCTCTACACCCGTCGTACGGTGCTCAACCTGGCGATGCTTCTTCGCGACAGCGACATCGCCCGCTGCGTGCGTACGTACCTCCTCGACGCCGAGGGAGACCTGCGGGAGCGGTACGACTCGCTCGATTTCCGCGTCACCCGCATCGAGAGCTGCCTCGCCGGAGTCGGGTCGGCCCTCCAGGAGCTCGGTCCGGTGCTGAGCAGGATGTCGGATCGGTTCGACGGTCTGGACCGGAAGCTGGGGGTGACCCATGAGGTCGTCGGTGCGATGAGTGGCCGACTCGCCGATGTCGCGCATGACGTACGACGGGTCGATGCCCGGCTGGACGACGTGGCTCACCGGCTGCGGGAGTTGCGGCCCGAACCGCGCGTGGGATGAGGACCGGCTCCGTCGCTGCGGGGCCGGACGTACGACTGCCCGCGGCCTTAGCGGGCCGCGGGCAGTCGTTGTGGTACGTCGCGTGCGGTGGGTCCCGCGGTACGTCGGATGGGCCGCCGAGGGCTACCGCGTTCCGCCGGCGAGGAGTTCCTCCAGGACCACCGCGATGCCGTCCTCCTCGTTGGAGGCGGTGATCTCGTCGGCCACGGCCTTGAGTTCGTCGTGCGCGTTGGCCATGGCCACTCCGTGGCGTGCCCAGCCGAACATCGGGATGTCGTTGGGCATGTCGCCGAAGGCGATGGTGTCCGCGGCCTTCACGCCGAGCCGACGCGCGGCGAGCGAGAGGCCGGTCGCCTTGCTGAGGCCGAGCGGGAGGATCTCCACGACCCCGGGGCCGGCCATCACGATGTTGACCAGGCTGCCCACGACCGCCCGGGCGGCGGCCGTGAGCTGGTCGTCGTCGAGTTCGGGGTGCTGCAGGAAGATTTTGTTCAGCGGCGCGGCCCACATCTCGTTCACGTCGTCGACCTGAACGACCTGCAGGCCCTTGTGGAACTGGTAGCCGGGGCCGACCATGACCTCGCCTTCCAGACCGTCACTGCTCGCGGCGAGCAGCAGCGGGCCCACCTCCGCCTCGATCTTGGAGAGCGCGAGCCCGGCGAGCTGCCGGTCCAGTGTGAGCGAGGTGAGCAGCCTGTGCTCGCCCGCGTGGTAGACCTGCGCGCCCTGGCCGCAGACGGCGATCCCGTCGTAGCCCAGGTCGTCCAGTATCCGCCGGGTCCACGGGACCGCCCGGCCGGTGACGACGATGTGCGCCGCACCGGCTTCGGTGGCGGCGGCCAGCGCCTCGCGCGTCCGCGCGGAGACCGTGTGGTCGTCGCGGAGCAGCGTGCCGTCCAGATCGGTGGCGACGAGCCTGAAGGGAAAGGTCACGTGGCGACCGGCTGCAAAACCTCGCGCCCGCCGAGGTACGGACGGAGCATCTCGGGCACGTGTACGGAGCCGTCAGCGAGCTGGTGGTTCTCCAGGATCGCCACGATCGTGCGCGGTACGGCGCAGAGCGTGCCGTTGAGTGTGGCCAGCGGCTGGACCTTCTTGCCGTCCCGCATGCGCACCGAGAGGCGACGCGCCTGGAAGCTGTCGCAGTTGGAGGCGGAGGTCAGCTCGCGGTACTTGCCCTGGGTGGGGATCCACGCCTCGCAGTCGAACTTCCGCGAGGCCGATGCCCCGAGGTCGCCGGTGGCCACGTCGATCACCTGGAAGGGAAGCTCCAGGCCGGTCAGCCACTGCTTCTCCCACTCCAGCAGCCGGCGGTGCTCGGCCTCGGCGTCGGCGGGGTCGACGTAACTGAACATCTCGACCTTGTCGAACTGGTGGACGCGGAAGATGCCCCGGGTGTCCTTGCCGTACGTACCGGCCTCGCGGCGGAAGCAGGGCGAGAAGCCGGCGTACCGCAGGGGCAGCTTGTCGGCCTCGATGATCTCGTCCATGTGGTAAGCGGCGAGGGGGACTTCGGAGGTGCCGACCAGGTAGAAGTCGTCCTTCTCCAGGTGGTAGACGTTCTCGGCGGCCTGGCCGAGGAAGCCGGTGCCCTCCATGGCGCGCGGGCGTACCAGCGCGGGGGTGAGCATCGGGATGAAACCGGCCTCGGTCGCCTGCGCGATGGCCGCGTTGACGAGGGCGAGCTCCAGCAGGGCGCCGATGCCCGTCAGGTAGTAGAAGCGCGAGCCGGAGACCTTGGCGCCGCGCTCCATGTCGATGGCGCCCAGCATCTCGCCGAGTTCCAGGTGGTCCTTGGGCTCGAAGCCCTCGGCCCCGAAGTCGCGGATGGTGCCGTGCGTCTCCAGGACGACGAAGTCCTCCTCGCCGCCGACCGGCACGTCCTCCTGGACGATGTTGCCGAGCTGCAGCAGCAGGCGCTTGGCCTCCGCGTCCGCCTCGTTCTGGGCGGCGTCGGCGGCGCGGACGTCGGCCTTGAGCTGATCGGCGCGCTTCAGCAGCTCCGTCCGCTCCTCGGGCGTGGCCTTGGGGATCAGCTTTCCGAGCGACTTCTGCTCGGAACGGAGTTCGTCGAAGCGGACGCCGGACGACCTGCGCAGCTCGTCGGCGGAGAGCAGGGCGTCGACGAGCGCGACGTCCTCTCCACGGGCGCGCTGGGAGGCGCGAACACGGTCGGGGTCCTCACGGAGCAGGCGAAGGTCAATCACCCCTCCAGGCTACCGGTGTGCGCTTCGGCTATCCGAACCGATATTGCCGAGCGTGTCACTTTGCCCTAATTGCCGTGAATGGTATCTCTGAGGGGAATCCCGGATTCGGGCGGGGAGCCGATGGGGAGCCGAGCCGGAGTGCGGTCGCCGGGAACCGTCCGCCGGTAATCGTCCGTCCGCCCGTCGTCGGCCGCTGGGAATGTCTGCGGGGTGGGCCGGGTGCGGGCCGGTGCGGGCCGGGTGCGCCGGCCATGCGGGAGGGATCCAAGAGATCCGGAGGGTGCGGTGCGGCCGAGGGGGCGACGGGTGTGGGCGCGGGGGTGGCGGGAGGAGGGGCGATCGAGGGGGCCCGATGCCCTGGATCGGGCAGGAAACACCCTCTCCTCGACGTACCGCCCTGCCGTGACGGAGAGTTGGGGACGATCTTCGCGGGAGGTTGTCCACAAGATGGCCCTGCTCGAAAGGGTTATCCACAGGCTGTGTGGAAAACCTGTGGATTCTTGAAGGTGGTTCCCGAAGCACGGTTCCGTGTGTCCCGGAAGGCATGGAATCCACCTTCAAACCGCTTTTCGTTCACCCATTCGAGCGTCAATTCGTCATTCTGTGCCTTTGATCAAGGTAATTGAGTAGAACGAGTCAGATGTGGATCATGGGGCCCCCTTGGGGGCTTCACCGCCCCCTGGGATCACCTGGGACGATTTGTCGATGATGTCGGGTGGTGGTGTCGACTTGTCCCCAGGCCGGGCCCGCAGCCTGTGGATAACTCTGTGAGTAGACGACCATCGGTGGATGCGGCCGCCCAGATGTGCACCCGGCGCTCCTTCTCGGATGCCTTCCGGGCGCCTCTCGAAAGCGGTCCGCGGTGGCCGATCGCGCCTCTCCCGCAGGCCACTCCCCGACCCGCAGGCCACTCCCCGACCCGTGAGCCACTCGCGAGCTGTCAGCCGCGCCCGTCCTGGCTGCGGGCCAGCCAGTCCGAGGCGGCGGCGAAGTCCGCGTCCGAGGTGCCCTCGCGCAGTGCGGCGATCTCTTCCGGCGTCACCCCGGCCCGGGGGTAGGAACCGAGGAAGCGGAGGTTCGGGCAGATGCGCTTGAGGCCCATCAGCGCCTCGCCCACCCGCCGGTCCGCGATGTGTCCCTCGGCGTCCACCGCGAAGCAGTAGTCGCCGATGCCCTTACCGGTCGGACGGGACTGGATGAGCATCAGGTTCACTCCGCGCACGGCGAACTCCTGGAGCAGTTCGAGCAGGGCGCCCGGGTGGTCCTCGCCCATCCAGAGGACCACGGAGGTCTTGTCGGCGCCGGTCGGAGCGGAGGGGCGGGCCGGGCGCCCGACGAGGACGAAGCGGGTCTGCGCGTTCACCGCGTCGTGGATCTCGGTGGCGAGCGGCACGAGCCCGTAGGTCGCCGCCGCGAACTCCCCGGCGAAGGCGGCGTCGTACCGCCCGTCCCGGACCAGCCGGGCCCCGTCCGCGTTGGAGGCGGCCGACTCCCACACGGCCTGCGGGAGGTGCGCGGCCAGCCAGTTGCGGACCTGCGGCTGCGCGGCCGGGTGCGCGGTGACGGACTTGACGTCCTCCAGCCGGGTCCCGGGCCGGACCAGCAGCGCGAACGAGATGGAGAGCAGCACCTCGCGGTAGATCATCAGGGGCGCGCCGACCGCCAGCTCGTCGAGGGTCGCGGTGATCCCGCCCTCGACCGAGTTCTCGATCGGTACGAGCGCGGCGGCGGCCTCCCCGTTCCGTACCGCGTCCAGCGCCGCGGGTACGGAGACCATCGGCACGAGTTCGCGGGTGGCGGCTTCCGGGAGCGTACGGAGCGCCACCTCGGTGAAGGTGCCTTCGGGGCCGAGATAGGCGTAACGCGTGGCGGACATGGCGTCACTCTAGTGCCGCGCCCGGCAGTGTTTGCCCCATGAGGAGCGGTGGTCGGTGCGTGCGATCGCCAGGCGGCCGGAAGTCCTTGTAACGGAGCCACCAGGGCTTTTGGCCAACGCCGCGAGTGCGCGTGCCGACCACCGCGACGGGGCAAAGTTTGCCGGGCGCGGCACTAGAAGCTGTCGGGGCGGCTTCCGAAGGCGTTCCACCGAGGGCAAGCCGAGTGGGTCGCCGGGCGGGCCGCCGAGCCGGTGCCCCGAGCGGGGCCGCCGCCCCGGGCCGTCGGCCCCGGGCGGTCAGGGCTCCAGCAGCCGCTGCCCGACGTACTCCCCCTCCGCGGCGCCGCCCGGCACCGCGAAGACACCGCTCGCCTCGTGCCGGATGAACGGCGAGAGCGCGTCCCCCCGGTCGAGTTTGCGCTGCACCGGCACGAACCCCCGGAACGGGTCGGCCTGCCAGCAGACGAAGAGCAGCCCCGCGTCCGGCGTCCCGTCCGGGTCGATGCCGTCGTGGTACGAGAACGGGCGCCGCAACATCGCCGCCCCGCCGTTCTTCCCGGGCGAGGAGATCCGGGCGTGGGCGTTCGACGGGATCATCGGCTTGCCGTCCGTACCGAGCTTGTCCAGGTCCATCGCGGTCGTCTCGTCGCCGCCGCTGAGCGGGGCGCCGTCGTTCTTGCGCCGGCCGATGACCCGCTCCTGATGGGCGACCGGGAGCTTCTCCCAGTCGTCCAGCAGCATCCGGATGCGCCGCACGACCGCGTACGAGCCGCCCGCCAGCCAGTCCTGCGCCGGGTCGGCGGCAGCGGAGGCCGGAGGCGCGGGCACGAAGATCCGTGCGTCGAAGTCGCTGTCGGCGGGCTTGGGGTTGTTGGTCCCGTCCATCTGGCCCATCAGGTTGCGGGCCGTCATGGGGCGGGCGGTCGCGCCCGGCGTGCGGTTGAAGCCGCTCATCTGCCAGCGCACGCGCGCCGCCGAACCGGCGGCCCGCTGGACCGCGCGCAGCGCGTGGAAGGCGACGAGCGCGTCGTCGGCGCCGATCTGCACCCAGAGGTCACCGTTCGACCGTCCGGAGTCGAGATGGTCCGAGGAGAACGCGGGCAGCGGGTCGAGCCCCGCGGGCCTCCGCTCCACCAGCCCGGTCCGGTCGAAGAAGGTACGGCCGAATCCGAAGGTGAGCGTCAGAGAGGACGGGCCGGCGTCCTGGGCGATCCCGGTGTCTCCGCCGGAGCCGGCCGGGCGGCCCGCCATCAGCTCCCCGGCCAGCGCCGACCAGCGTCGCATCAGGGCGGCGGCCTCCGTACGCCCGGCGCCGGGCGTGAGGTCGAAGGCGACGAGATGCCCGCTCGCCTGCAGCGGGGTGGTGATCCCCGGCTGATGTTTCCCGTGAAACATCGCCTCGGTCGAGCCGATCGAGGCGAGCGCCGCCGGCGCCTCGGGGCGCGTCGTGGCGTACCCGGTGGCACCACCCGCCGCCCCCAGCAACAGGCCGGCGGCACCGGCCGCCCCGGCGCCACCGAGCACCTTCCGCCGGGAGACCCCGTCGGTGGCGCGCGCGTCGACGTCGGCGGGGTCTCCGGTCGTCCCCACCGTTCCGGCGCGCTCCCGGGGGCTCTGCACGTTCGTGTTCCGTTCGCTCACGTCGGTCAGCCGATCTTCACGTTCTTGTCGACGGTGGTCTGGTCGATGTCCGAGGTGCGGACGGTGACCGCGAGTCTCCACTCGCCCGCCATCGGGATCTGGACGCCGCTCGCGGCCCAGTGGCCCTCGGCGAGCCGGTCGGGGACGACCGGCAGGGGGCCGATGCCCTTCGCCTCCAGCGTGAGCGCGAGCCGTACCTCCGGTACCTCCATCGCGGTGCCCTTCCCGTCCTCGATCCAGAGGTGGAGGTCGTTGGAGCCGGTCCGGCCGGGGTCGAGGTCCAGTTGGACGGTTCCCTTGCCGTTGATGCCGCCGGTGTCGAAGGGCAGGGTCACCGTGACCGGCTGGGCGACGGCCGGAGCGGCGGCGACGTTGGTCCGCGCGGCCTCCTCCTCCGTACGGCCCGGCTCGGTCGACGAGAGGAGGGTGGTGACGGCCAGCAGGACGACGGCTATGCCGGTCTCGACGAGGACCGAGCGGCGCAGTCCGGAGCGACCGGGGTCGGCGTCACGGGCCTTCCTCACCCTCGTCGCCGTCAGGGCAGCCTGCTGGCGGGCGAGTTGGGCGGCCCGCCCGGGGTCCGTGCTCGTGCTCACCCCTCCCGCGCCGGTAGCGGTGACGGACTCGGTGACGGACTCGGTGACGGACTCGGTGGCCGAGACCGTGACGAGTCCGGCCGCCTCCCCCTCCTCCTCCGTCTCCCTTTCCGCCTTGGTCCCCGTCCCCGTCCCCGTCTCCGTGCCCGTCGCTGTCTCCTCGGGCGCCGGCAAGGTCCCGGACGCCTCGGCGCCCGTCAGCCGTCCCGTCCAGCGCCGGGAGATCCAGGCGACGCCCACGAGGACCGCGACCAGCCCGACCTTCACCAGCAGCAGCCGGCCGTAGGTGGTGCCGGTGAGCGCGGACCAGGAGCCGACCTGGCGCCAGGACTGGTAGAGCCCGGTTCCGGCGAGCACCACCACACTGCCGAACGCCATCCGCGAGAAGCGGCGTACGGCGCCGACGGGCAGTTCGGGGGCGCGGCACAGGGCGGTCAGCAGTGAGGCCAGACCACCCAGCCAGGCCGCGACGGCCAGCAGATGCGCCATGTCGACCGGCATGGCGATGCCCGGCTGAATGCCGGTGGAGGCGTGTTCGGCGAGCGACCAGGTGCCCGCGATGCCGGTGGCGACGACCGCTCCGCCGAGCGAGAGGCCGAAGGTGAGGTCCTTGCGTTCCTCCTCGTCCTCGCGCCGGGGGTACGTACCGAACAGCACGGCGACGAAGAGCGCGGAGGCGCCCAGCAGGAGCAGCCGGGAGACCAGTGCGGCGCCCGGCTTTGTCTCCAGGGACGCCTGGAGGCCGGCGAGATCGAAGGCGTCGGCGAGCTTCCCGCTGCCGGTGTACGGATTGCGCAGCGCCAGCATCACCAGGGTGGACGCGGTGAGGGTGATCCAGCCGCCGAGGACGAGCCGTTGCAGCGGGCGGACCGAGGCGCCGCCCCGCCAGCAGGCGAGGACGAACGCGGAGCCGCCCGCGAGCAGGATGAAGCCGGCGTAGGCGGCGTAGCGCGCCATGCCGTAGAGCACGCCGACCACTCCGCCGCCCGCTGCCTGGGTGGGCAGCGCGACGGTGGTGGTGGACGGTGCGCCGATGGAGAAGGTGAACGCGCCCGAGACGGGGTGGCTGTCGGCGGAGACCGCCTGCCAGGCCACGGTGTAGGTGCCGTCGGGAAGTCCGGAGTGGAGCGTGACGGCGTACCGGGCGGCCTTGCCGTCACCCACCGCACGCGGGTCACCGGTGTCGGCCCGAGCGCCGGACGGGTCGAGCACCCGGATCGCGTCGTCGCTCAGCGAGACGGACTCGGAGAAGGAGAGGGTGACGTTCTGAGGTGCGGCGTCGACCACCGCCCCGTCCTGCGGGTCGCTCCCCGTGAGGGCGGCGTGCGCGGACGCGGGGGCCGCGCACACCAGCATCAGGCCGAAGAACAGGCCGGTCAGCGTGGCGAGGAGCGCGGACGCGGTGAGCGGCCGGCCTGTCGGGGAAGGCCGGACACGACCTGCGTGCGGGGCGGTGGCTGTCATGGTGGGTTCAGTCCCTCACTGCTTCGCCGGGTTGTAGGTCGTCTCCTCGACGGGGAGGTCGACCGTGATGGGGCCGGTCTTCTCGAAGTGCAGTTCCACGGAGATCTTCTGTCCCCGCTTCGGCTGCCGCTTGAGTCCGCTGAACATGATGTGGCTGCCGCCGCGTTCCAGGTCCAGTTCGCCGTTGGCGGGGACCTCGAAGGACGAGACCATCCGCATGGCCTGGCCCTTGGTCTCGTGGATCGTGACGTGGTCGGAGATCGAGCTGGTCACGGAGGTCAGCCGGTCGGTGGCGCCGCCCTTGTTCTCCACGACGAGGAACGCCGCCGCGATGTCGCTGACCGGTTGCGGCATGAAGGCCCCGACGACCTTCAGCTCGGGGGAGCCCGCGGAGGAGCACCCGGCGAGGGTCAGGCCCGTCACGAGGGCCAGCCCACCGGCGAGGACCGTCCGGCCTGTCACGGCTTCGCCCCCCGGATGAGTGCGGGGAGGTCCGCGGTGTAGTCGTCTGCGGTGGTGTCCTCGCTGTAGATGACGTATCCGGCGTCGGTCTTCGGCGAGAACGCCATGACCTGGGCGCCGTGCATGGAGACGACGGTGCCGTCCTTCTCCGTCGTCGCCGGGTCGATGCCGATGCCCATCGACCGGGCGCCCGCCTGGATGGTCCTGAAGTCGCCGGTGAGGCCGATGAAGTCGGGGTCCTGGGCCTTGAGCCAGGCGCCCAGGGAGGCCGGGGTGTCGCGCTCGGGGTCGGTGGTGATGAAGACGACCCGGAGTTCGTCCTGCTCGGCGGCGGGCAGCGCGCGCTTGGCGAGCGCGATGTTGCTCATGGTCAACGGGCACACGTCCGGGCAGTTGGTGTAGCCGTAGTAGATGAGCGTCGGCTTGCCCCTGGTCTCCTCGCGGAGGTCGTACGTCTTGCCGTGGGTGTCCGTCAGGACGAGGTCCGGCTTGGTGAACGGCTGGTCGAGGACGGTGGCGGCCCGGGTGGTGGTGGACGTGGAGACGTCGGCCACCGGTTTCGCGGCGGTGTCGTCGTTCGAGCCGCAGGCGGTCAGTGCCAGTGCCGCCGCCGCGGCGAACGCGAGGGCCGGCGCCAGTTTCTTGGTGCGCATGAAGGATGTGTCCTGGTCTGTGGTGCGGTGGATGGCTCGGGGCGTTCCGGCGGCCGGGCCGGGCGCGCGTGCACCCGGCCCGGCACGGCCGGACGGTGGGCCCGGGTGGGTCAGACGGTACGGCGGCGGGAGAGGACGCCGAACGCGACGCCCGCGATGCCGAGGACGATGCCGACGACGCCCAGCACTCGTGCGGTGCTGTCGCTCGTCCCGTCGGACGACGCGGTGGCCGTGGTGGTGTGACCGGCCTCCGCCGACGCGTCGGTGCCGGTGCTCTTGGAGTCGGCGGCGGCGCCGTGGGCATCCGTCGCGGCGTCGGTCAGGGTCAGGACCGGCGCCGGGTTCTCGGGCTCCTCGCCGCTCGCCGGGGTCTCCTCGATCCAGCGGACGACTTCCTTGTTGCTGTACGTCTGGAGCGCCTTGAAGACGAGCTGGTCGGTGTCGTCGGGGAGCTGGCCCACCGAGAGCGGGAACTGCTGGAAGTACCCGGGCTTGATCGCGGCGGAGGCGTCGGCCGTCCAGGTGACCTTGGAGACGGCCTCGGTCACCTTCTTGCCGTGGACATCGAGCGGCTTGGCGAGCGTGGCCTTGGTGACGTCGATCTTCCACCCCGGCACGGCCTGCGGGCTGACCGAGGAGAGCGGGTGGTCCGTGGGGAAGTTGACTTCGAGCTTCACCGTCGAGGCGTTGTCGCGCTCGTTGGGGACCTTGAAGTTGATGGTGGCGTAACCGCCCTTCGCCGCCTCCCCCTGGGGCTGCACACCGACGTGGGCGGAGGCGGGACCGGCGAGCAGCAGGACGGTGGTCGCGGCGATGCCGCCCGCGACGGCGATACGGGAAACGTTCATGGCAGGGATCACTCCACTGGGCATGGGAAACGGTGGTCCGGCGCGCGGGAGCGCGACGGCATCACGACACCTCCGCCCCGCGGTGCCGGCGTACGGCACGGGGGAAAGTCGTCGCGTCAGGCTGCGAGGGCGTACGCGGCGGGAGGCCCGCGCCTGATCACCAGATGCTGCAATGGATCGCCGGTGGCCGGAGCCGGGGCGTCCACGGGGGTACGGGCCGGGCGCGGCCCGGCGGTCTGGGCTCCCGGGAACCCGGCACGCAGGACCCGTACGAGCGCGAGCGCAGCCCGCAGGGAGCGCAGCCGCGCGGCGGCGGCGAGTTCCCGCCCGCCGTGCGCGGAGAGCCGCGCCAGCCCGAAGAGCGCCACCTCGCCCCTGCGCAGCAGCCAGCCCGTGGCGAGTGCGGCCAGCAGGTGGCCGAGGATCATCGGCAGGCCGGGCAGGAGCCCCGCCGCGGAGCCGGTCACGGAGGACGTGGCGGCCGTGGCGGCGGCGGACGCGAGGTGGACGTGGGCGCCCGTCGCGGTCGCCGGATCGACGCCCGCCTCCGTGACGATGCGGTGGGCCTGGGCGACGCTGATCGATCCGGCGGTGTCCCCGCAGACCAGCGAGGCGGCGAACCGGACGAGCGACGCGTCCCCGGTGGCCGGGGCCGCGGGGGATGCGCCCATGGCGGCGGCCGTCATGGGGTGGGCGAGCCCGAAGAGCGTGTGCAGCGCGAGCTGTCCGCCGGCCAGGACCGCGGCGATCGACGGCAGTGACCGCTCCCGCCCGGCCAGCGGTGCCACCGCCGCGAGCACGACGAAGAACCCGCAGAGCAGCGCCCACCACGGCACGGCGGAGGTGGAGGCGAGGCCATGTCCCGCGGCGGACAGCACGACACAGACCGCGGCGAACACCGAGGCCCTGAGGAGCCGCAGACCGGCTCCGGCGCGTGTGACGGACCGTGCGTCAGGCGTAGACATGGCCGGGCCATCATCGCACTGCGCCCCCGCCCGTGGGGCGGCAGGTCCGGAACGTCATCTTCCGTACCGTTCGGGGTGCGTTGCGCGGGAAGCGGAACTGTTGCACGAGATGCAGAACGTGACGGGTGGGACGGTCGTTGTAGCTGGTGGCAGAGGTGTGCAGGCCTCGTGGGTTCGGCCCGTGGGGCCGGGCATACACCGCAAGCGGAATATTCGCGTCCGCCGAATGAGGGCCATCACGGAGGAACCGTGCTTACGGTGTGCCCTCCACGGCAATACGTATCGGTATGTCGAGCCGCAGCCAGGAGGCTGGAGCATGAGCATGTGGTGGTCACTCCATTTGCGGCGCGAAGCCGCGAGCGTTCCGCTCGCCCGTCGATTCCTCCTCGGCAGCATGGAGACGGCGGGCGTGGATCCGGACATCTCGTACGACTTGTCGGTCGCGCTCACCGAGGCCTGTGCCAACGCCGTGGAACACGGCGGGGACCGCTCCGACGACTTGGGGGGCCTGGGGGATCTCCGGGATCCCGGAGGTGCGCCCCCCGGCCGGGCCGCCACCGACCGGCCCACGGGCGTCTGTGATCAGTACCGGGTCACCGCCTATCTGGACGGCGAGACGTGCCGTATCGAGGTCGCGGACTCCGGACCGGGCTTCCCCGCCCGGCGCGCCCTCTGCCCCGCGGCACATCCTTCCGATACCGCCGGCGCGCCGGCGACCAGGCCGGAGTGCGCCTCCGACCCGTGGGACGTGGCCGAGAGCGGCCGCGGCCTCGGGCTCATCAAACAGCTCGCCGACCACGTCCACATCGGCAACCGGCCGGGACGCGGCACCGTGGTGAGCTTCGACAAGACCTTGAAATGGCGCGAGGGCGCGCTGCTCATGGTCTCCTGAGCGGCGCGCCCCGGCGCGGTTCCCGTGCGGTGGGCGTCAGCCCTTGAGGCCGGCCATCCAGGTCTCGATCTCGTCGGCGCCGCGCGGCAGCTTGTCGGAGAGGTTCCGGTTGCCGTCCTCGGTGACGAGGATGTCGTCCTCGATCCGGACGCCGATGCCGCGGTACTCCTCCGGCACCGTCAGGTCGTCGGTCTGGAAGTACAGACCCGGCTCCACCGTCAGGCACATGCCCGGTTCCAGCGTGCCGTTGACGTACGTCTCGGTGCGCGCGGCGGCGCAGTCGTGGACGTCCATGCCGAGCATGTGGCCGGTGCCGTGCAGGGTCCAGCGGCGCTGGAGGCCCAACTCCAGGACCTTCTCGACGGTCAGGTCGCCGAGCAGGCCCCACGCGACGAGGTGCTCGGTGAGCACGCGCTGCGCGGCGTCGTGGAAGTCGCGGAAGTCGGCGCCGGGCTTCACGGCGGCGATGCCGGCCTCCTGCGCCGCGTGGACCGCGTCGTAGATCTTGCGCTGGAGCGGCGAGAAGGTGCCGCTGATCGGCAGGGTCCGCGTCACGTCGGCGGTGTAGAGCTCGTTGGTCTCCACGCCGGCGTCGAGCAGCAGGAGTTCGCCGGAGCGGACGGCGCCGTCGTTGCGGACCCAGTGCAGGGTGGTGGCGTGCGGGCCTGCGGCGCAGATCGAGCCGTAGCCGATGTCGTTGCCCTCGATGCGGGCGCGCAGGAAGAACGTGCCCTCGATGAAGCGCTCGCTCGTCGCCTCGGCCTTGTCGAGCACCTTCACGACGTCCTCGAAGCCGCGCGCGGTGATGTCGCACGCCTTCTGGAGCTCGGCGATCTCGAATTCGTCCTTCACCAGGCGCGCCTCGGAGAGGTACACCCGCAGTTCCTCGTCGCGCTCCGCGGTGACCTTGTCGGTCAGGGCGGTCTCGATGCCGGCGTCGTAACCCCGGACGGCGCGGACGGGTCCTGTGGCCTCCTTCAGCGCGGCGGCGAGCTCGCGGACGTCCTTCGCGGGGAGGCCCAGCACCTGCTCGGCCTCGGCGAGGGAGTGACGGCGGCCGACCCACAGCTCGCCCTGGCCGTCGAGCCAGAACTCGCCGTTCTCACGGTCGGAGCGCGGCAGCAGGTAGACGGTCGCGTCGTGGCCGTCCTCGCCGGTCTTCGGCTCCAGGACGAGTACGCCGTCCTGGGTCTGGTCACCGGTGAGGTAGGCGTACTCGGTGGCGGCGCGGAACGCGTACTCCGTGTCGTTGGCGCGGGTCTTCAGGTGGCCCGCGGGGACGACGAGGCGCTCGCCCGGGAAGCGCGCGGAGAGAGCGGCGCGGCGGGCGGCGGTGTGCGCGGCCTGCGGCAGCGGCGCGAGGCCGTGCAGCTCGGTGTCGGCCCAGCCCGACTTCATGTTCTCGGCGAGCTCGTCGGAGACGGCCGGGTACAGGCCGTTCTTCCGGGTCTTGACCGGCTCGGTCTCTTCGGTCGCTTCGGTTTCCGGGGTCTCCGGGGTGAGCTCGTCGGACACGATTTGTCTCTCCTTGCTACGACACTGGGCTCCACCATCGTACGGGCGTACGGAAGGGGGCCCAGGGGCGAAGGGCCTCTTACCGCAGGGGTACGGACCCGAGCGTACGGAGGCCGGAGAGCGTGGCTGATCAGCACGGATGCAGGAAGCGGACGGATTGATTCCGGTAAGCATCCCCGGAGAGCGCTCGCGAGAGCCTCCCCGGGGAAGCGCATCGGAGAGCCGGGACGCCGGGCGGCTTCGGCGGGCGACGCCGACCGGTCAGTCGAAACGCACCGCGAGGAGCACCACGTCGTCCGTGCGGTCGGCGGAGGTGTTCCCGGGCAGCAGGGTGCGCAGTACGTGGTCGGCGATCGCCTCCGGGTCGCGGCGGGCGGCCCGCGGCACCCCGGCGGCGGCGGCGTGCAGTCGTGCGAACGCCCGGTCCGTCGAGTCGCCGGTGCGGCGCAGCAGCCCGTCGGTGTAGAGGAGAACGGTTTCGCCCGACTCGGGGGTGAATTCCACGCTCGGCGCCTCCCAGCAGGCCAGCATGCCGAGCGGGGCGGAGACGGTGGTCTCGACGAACGCGGTGCGCCGGTCGCCGATCACGAGCGGCGGGGCGTGCCCGGCGCCGGCCAGCACGACCCTGCGTAGCGCCGGTTCGCAGTACGCGAAGAGCGCGGTCGCGGTACGTGCGGGTTCGGTGAGACGGAGCAGCAGCTCCAGGTCCGAGAGGACCGCCACCGGGTCCTCACCCTCCATGACGGCGTACGCACGCAGCCCGGAGCGGAGCCGCCCCATCGCGGCCGTCGCCCCCGGGCCGGAGCCGCCGGCGGCTCCCACGGAGAGGCCGAGCGCGCCGTCCGGAAGCGGCAGAGCGTCGTACCAGTCGCCGCCGCCGCCCGGTGCGGGGCGGTGACGGGCGGCCAGCCGCACGCCGGGGACGCGTGGCAACCTGCTCGGCAGCAGTTCCTCGGCGATGACGGCCAGGTCGGACCGGGCGTGTTCGAGTTCGAGGAGGCGGGCCAGGTGTTCGGCCGCGTACCTCCCGTAGAGGCCGACGAGGTGCTGTTGCCGTTCCAGGGGTTCGGCCGGTTCGTCGTAGAACCAGACGGCCGCGCCGAGCCGGGCACCGGACCGGCAGGCGAGGGGCAGGGCGTAGCTGGCGGCGTATCCGAGCTGTTCGGCGACCTCGCGGTGGCGGGGGTCGAGGTCCGCCTCGGCGAGGAGGTCCGGGGTGCTCAGCGGTGCGGTGGCGCCCGGCGGTCCGTCGAGGACCCGGCCGTGGGGGGTGGCGGCTCGCGGGACGGTCTCGATGACGCCGAGGTCGGCGTGGCCGAGACCGAGGCCGATGGTGGTGTGCGGGCCCCGCCCGTCGTCGGGTTCGAGGGCCAGGAGGCCGCGGCGCGCGCCGACGAGGGCCGCGCCGGCGCTCAGCAGCTCCGGGAGCGCGGTGTCGAGGGTGTGGGTACCGGCCAGCCGCTCGGTGAGTTCGTGGAGGGTGGTGAGGTCGGAGACCCATCCGGCCAGGCGGTCCTGGAGGAAGGCGGCCGGTGCGGGCGGCACCGTGGTCAGCGGTTCCGGAGTGTGCGTCGAAACCGGAACAGTGGGATTGATTCCAGCCATTTTTGGCAGGTGTCGGGCGCTCATGGCCTCCGGCTTTCCGACCGGCGAGTTCCGTCGAATAGCATCGCAAACCCCCCTGTCATTCTGCGCCACTATCAAGGCATCCACATGTACACGTACAAGTAAGGCGATGTCCAGCATTGTCCAAGCGAGACTCCTGGTGTCCGCGAGGTACTCAACTTGGCTGAAAAATGCCGCAGGCGGCAGGTATTTGCGGTCGACTGGTCGAGTTCTCAGGGCAGTGCCCTTCGGGGTGTTGTGCGGGCCGGAGCGTCATTCCGGTCTTGCTGGGTACGTAATCGTTGAAGCGTGGGGCAGTTGGGGCCGCTCCGGAACCCGGCGACGGGAGCGGGCGTCCTCGTCCGTGAGGCCACCGCCCGGGGGCGGCGGGACCTCGCTCCGGGCGGCGCGTGCGCGGCGTGGCTCTTTCTCGTCCCGCCGCGGCTGGATCGCACGAGGTGGTCCGGCTCTCGACAGCTCGACTCCGCAAGACCGTTCGACTCAGGCTCGGTCCGGTTCGCTCCGTCGCGCTCGGCCCGGTGCCCGCCACACGCCGGCGGTGCGGTCCGGTGAGCACGCGCGGTCACGAACGCCCAGCGAAGAACGCACGCGAAGAACGCACGGCGAAGAACGCAGCACGGCGAAGAACGTACGGCCATGGAATTGCACCGCCATGGGAACGCACGGCCATGAATGCACGGTCGTGGAAGCACTGTCGTGCACGCGCGGTTCAGGTCCGCGCGGTGATCCACGCAGAGTGATCGGCGCAGAGCGACGCACGGCTCGTGAAGCGCGCACCTTGATCCACGCACGATGATCCACGCTCGATGATCCCGCGCGGCAATCCACGCACGACGATTGCGCACGGTGATCAACCCAGTGATCTACGTCGGTCAGAGTCGCCGTCGTTGCGAAGCAGTGCGATACGCGGGCGGCGACGTGGACCTCGGCGTTCAACGGAAAGGAACGAGCGCTCATGCGCGAGATCCCCGGAAGGCGACGCGGGAACCGGTTCCGGCGTGGGGGCGGCACCGCTCAGCTCGACGCGGCGCTGACCTGCGCCATCGACCGGCAGTGGCCCGTCCTCCCCGGTGTCGGGTTGTCCGCGGCCCGGAGCGGCTGCGCCTGTCCCGACCCCGAGTGCGTGGTACCGGGCGCACACCCCTTCGATCCCGGCCTGCTCGCCGCCACCACGGACGAGCGCATGGTGCGGTGGTGGTGGACCGGGCGGCCCACCGCCCCGGTGCTGCTGGCCACCGGCGGCCGTGCGCCGTGCGCCGTGAGCCTGCCGGCGGTGAGCGGCGCGCAGGCGCTCGCGGTACTGGACGCGCGGGGCATGAGGCTCGGGCCGGTGATCGCGACGCCGACCCGGTGGGCGCTGCTGGTACGCCCGTACACCCTGGAGCGCCTCGGCGAGCTGCTGCACGCCCAGGAGTGGGTGCCCAGTTCGCTGCGTTTCCACGGTGAGGGCGGTTATCTGGCGGTGCCGCCCGAGGGGAAGAGCGAGAGCCAGGTGCGCTGGGAGCGGCCGCCTTCTGCGGGGAGCGCCGCGCCGTGGCTGCCGGACGTCGGGGCGGCCTTGGACGCGCTCGTGGCGGCGAGTACGGGTGCGCCGGACGGCGGGAGCCGGCTCGCCTACTGAGGGACGGACGCGGCGAACCGTAAGAGGCGTCCATGTCGGGTGATCCGGCCATTTCGTCACTTCCCCGACCGAGGAGTCGCTCGGTCGGCCATGCGGAGAGCGTCACCCAGTGCATTCCGGGGTGCCTTCCGAGGTGGCTTCCCCGTGTGACTTCCGGTGCGACTTCCGGTGCGACTTTCGACGGAGCCCCCTGGCCGCGGGATTTTGGGCCGGGGGGGGAAGGGGGTCGGGCCATGCGAATTCTTGACCGACTTTTCGAGCCCGGCTGCCTTTCTGGAATGTTTCCCCTGTTCCCGGCTCCTGAATACCTGTCGAATAAGGAATGCAGCTCCGGACTTCCGTCCGTTTCCGGTGCAGGGCGCGTGATGCAGGTGCACGTTACGACGTGACGGATACGCAGGGGACGCACAGGGGGCGCACAACTCTCGTATGCGGTAACCCGCGTGAGGTGACGTCGACCGGGCGGCCGGAGTGTCGGCGTGCCGTTCTGCGGGGCGGCCACCGGGGGCGGCGGGGCGGGAGAGGGTTCGCGGTCGTGCGGCGACGCGGGGGCGGCTGACGCCTCGGCGGACCGGTGGCTCCCGGCGCTCGTGGCCCGGCGCATACCGAGGGTGGCTCGGCAGGGGTGCGGCAAAGGGCCGCCGCGCGGGGCGGGTTGGGGCCGGAGCGCCAGGCGTTCGCGACACGGGTGCGTGGGGTGAACCGGTCGGTGTCCGGCCTTCGTGCGGGAGGCGTGAGGGGCAAGGCCCTCGTGCGCGGGGCGGCGGGCCGCTCACGGCTTCGCCGCGGGCCGGGCCGTACCCGGAATGGAGACGCCCGATCGCTGGCGACGGGGGATGCACCAGCGACCGGGCTTTCAGAACCGTAACAAGAGATCTGCCGTTCGCAAATTCGATCTCGCCTATTCGGGCGGGGATTTACTCGTCGGCGCGGCTCGTTGTGACGCGAGTCACCGGTCGGACTCGCGGTTCGTCACTGTCAGCTGAGCGTCACTTGGCGGTTGGTGAGCCCACCACGCGCCCGGCGCTCCTCGGCGGTCAGCGGAGCCTCGGAGGCCAGCGCCCCGGCCAGTCGCTCGGCGAACTCGGCCGCGGGCTTCTCGCACTCGTCGGCGGTCATCGCACTCGGCAGGTCCCACACCGGGACGACGAGACCGTGCGCGCGGAACGAACCGACCAGCCGCGTCCCCTCGCCGAGCGAGGTACCGCCGGCCGCGTGCAGCCGGGCGAGCGCGTCGAGGAGCTTCTCCTCGGGATGCGGCATGACCCAGCGCAGGTGGTTCTTCTCCGGGGTCTCGCACCAGTACGCGGCGTCCACGGAGGAGAGCAGCGAGGTCGGGATGGCGGCGGCGTTGGCGCGCTCCAGGGAGGCGGTCACCTCGGCCGTGGCGTTCTCCGCGTCCGGCACCCAGAACTCGAAGCCCGAGTGGACGACGGGCTCGAACGGCGCGTCCGTCGCGAGCAGGTCCTGCAGGCGCGGACCGTCGGCGGCGATCCGGCGGGCGGCGACCGGCGTGCCGGGCGCAACCTCCAGCGCCTGCTGGAGGGCGTCGGCCAGACCACGGCTGAGGTCACCGGTGGAGGTGTCGTTCTGCAGGGCGAGAAGGATGGAGCCGTCGTCGCGGCGGAGCGCCGGCCAGGCCATCGGCAGCACGGTTGCGAGCGTGACGGACGGGACGCCCTCGGGCAGTCCGTCCTTCAGCGTCAGCGGGACGGTCGCGGCGGGTACCAGCTCGCGCAGCGCGACCCAGTCGCACTCCCCGGGCAGCCCCTCGAACGGGCGCTGGACCAGCTCGGTGACCGCGTGCGCGGCGGTGCGCCCGTGACACGCCTTGTACCGGCGTCCCGAACCGCAGGGGCAGGGCTCGCGGGCCCCGACGACGGGGATCTCCCCGTCCTTCACCTGCGGCTTCGCGGCCTTGGTCGTCTGAGGGCGCTTCTTGGCCATGGTCGGCATTCTCCCGGGTGCGACGGTGCGGTCGGAGAGCCTGCCGGGTGACCTGCGGTCGGACGGGGGACGCGGTCCGGTGCGTGCGGTTCCGGGCGGCGGAATGTCCTCGTAGCGGAGCTACTGGGGCATTCCGCCGACGCGGAAAGCGTGCGTGCCGGGGCGTGGCCGCCCGGTCAGAGGTCGCCCGACAGGCTCTGAAGCGCGAGCCTAGTGCCTCCCGCGCCCCGGACCCGACCGCCGTCCGCGTCTTCGGGGGGCGCCGTCGGCACATGTCCCGGTACATGGTTCCGGTGTCTGGTTCCGGTGTTTGTTCCCGTGGGTGGTTCCCGTGGGTGGTCCCGGTGGATGGGTCCGGTACGGGGGGTGAGGTGCCGGGCTCCGTCGTCCGGCTCTGCCGCCGGGGTGTGCCCGGCTGTGTCGTACGGCTGTGTCGTCGTGCCGTACAGCGGTGCGGCGCTGCGGTGCGCTCGCTCCGTCTTCAGCTCGCGTCGTCCAGGGCGGACAGTCCGTCGAGGTCCAGGTCCTCGAAGCCGGAGAGGCCGTCGAATCCCGGCAGCCCCGCGAATCCTGGAAGCCCTTCGAGACCCGGGCGCCCGTCACCGGTGTTCAGCCGGGTGAGGCCGTCGAGGCCGTCGAGCCCCTCCACCTCGTCCGGCCGCTCCTCCGCCGCCACCAGTGCCCAGACCGTGACCTCGCCCGGGGCGTCGTCCCTGACGCCCCACTTCTCGGAGAGGGCACTGATGATGTTCAGCCCGCGTCCGCCCCGAGCCGTCACCGAGGGGGTGGAGGGGGTGGGCCGGGTGGGCCCGCCTCCGTCCGTGACCTCCACGGTCAGGCCGCCCCGGCGGTCCACGCGCCAAGCGGCGCGGACGTCGCCGTCACCGACGTCCACGTGTTGTCCCAGCGGTCTGCCGTGCCGGCAGGCGTTGCTGAGGAGTTCGGACAGGATCAGGACCGCGTCGTCGACGACTGCGTCCGAGACCCCGTTGTCCCGTAGTTGTGCGCGCATACAGTGTCGCGCCTGCCTCACGCCCGCAGGACCGTGGGAAACGGCCATGCTCGACGACGTGGGCACTTCTTGTGCCACCACCAACGTCACCCCCGAGACCTCCTTTGCCCCACGCCACGAAGGGGATGCCCCTCTGAGCTGCGCCGGAAACCGTTTTGGGTATCTCCGGTGACGCACTCGTAACGGCTCGACACGCGCTGAACGCGCCGGTGCACTCCGCGTGAGGGGTCCGGAGGCGGTCGTCAGAGACGTCCGAGCTGGGAAAGGACCTGTTTCGGGCGATTGGTGATGATCGCCTCGATTCCCAGCTCGGCGCAGAGGGCCACGTCCTCCGGCTCGTTCACGGTCCAGACGTGCACCTGGTGGCCGGCGCGGTGCAAACGGCGGACGTAGTCGGGGTGGTTGCGTACGATCCGGATCCCCGGCCCGGCGATCCGCGCCCCGGCGGGCAGCCGCCCGTCCCGCAGCCGGGGGGTGAGGAACTGCATCAGGTAGACGGTGGGCAGGGTGGGGGCCGCCGTGCGGACCCGGTGCAGGGACCGGGCGGAGAAGCTCATGACGCGTACGGGCGAGGGGCCCTCGGCCGGCGGCGCGTCGAGGCCGAATTCGTTGAGCAGCCGCAGCAGCCGCTCCTCGACCTGTCCGGCCCATCGGGTCGGGTGCTTGGTCTCGATGGCGAGTTGTACGGGCCGGCCCGCCGCCCGTACCTCGGTGACCAGTTCCAGCAGGCGTTCCAGGGTGAGTACGGAGGCGAGTTCGCCGGGCACCGGATCCCAGTCCGGGGACTCGTCGCGGTCCTTCCACGAGCCGAAGTCGAGCGCGGCGAGTTCCGAGAGTTCGAGCGCGGAGACCGCGCCCCGCCCGTTGGAGGTGCGGTTGACCCGGCGGTCGTGCACGCAGACGAGCTGTCCGTCGGCGGTGAGCCGGACATCGCACTCCAGCGCGTCGGCGCCGTCTTCGATGGCTTTCCGGTAAGCGGCCAGGGTGTGCTCGGGGGCGTCGTCAGAGGCTCCGCGATGGGCCACGACCTGGATGGGAGGCGAGCTGGAGGGCTGTTGCGCGTCGGTCACCGCGTCATGGTGTCACCGCGACGCGCGGGCCGTGCACTCCTCAGCGGTGCCCCCGCTTTCGGACGGGTGTGCGCCGACGGTTGCGGCACCGCGCCGCCCGGTCGAAACCTGCACACAGATCCGGTCTGTGGATGCGCCCCCGCCCTGGCTGCACCGCATCCGACACCGCCCGCCGATCCACCACGAAGTGCGGGACCGCCTGAGTACCGGGAGTGCCGTTTTGTCTGATGTAAAGATTGGTGTGCGGATGCACAGGTCCTGCTTACAGTGGCCTGACGTGTTCTGGGCAAAGCTTGGGTCCAGAACACTGCAGAGCGGATCTCTTGCCGAATGCCGAGTGGAACCGAGGAGTAAAGAGCTGTGAGCACCGAGAACGAGGGCCACGAGGGCGCCGCGGTCCCCGCCGTACCGCCCGCTCCGTCAGTACCTCCCGTGCCGGCCGCCGCTCCTGAGGACCCCCGCCGGGAGACCTCCCCGAGGCCCGAGGCACCGGCGACGGCACATCAGGAAGACGCGGCTCCGGCGGCGCACGGCTCCACCGGACCCGCCGCACACGCCGAGCCGCCCCAGGAACCGCCGTACGCGGATGGTCGGGCCGACGACTCCTCCCCGTCGGTCGAGCCCGCCGGACCGTACGGCACCCCTCCCGCGCCGGGCTACCCTGCGCCGCACACGCCCGCGCAGGCGCCGCACACGCCCGCGCCCGGCTACCCGGCCCCGCAGGCCGCTCCGGCGTACCCGGCGCCGCACACCGCCGCGCCCGCGGGTTCGTGGCCGCCTCCGGCCCCGCCGGCCGTACCGGCGTACGCCGGCGGTGGCGACGGCAACGGCGGCGCGGTCTGGGGCGCCTCCGCCGAGCAGACCCCCAAGGGCCCCGGCAAGCGCCGGGCGGGCGGGTTCGTCGCCCTGGTCGCCGCGACGGCGCTCGTCGCCGGCGGCATCGGTGGCGCGCTGGGCTTCTGGGCCGCGGACAGCAACGACGACGGCTCCACCGGTTCGACGACGATCAGCGCCGCGGACAGCCCGAAGGCACTCAAGCGCGCCGACGGCACGGTCGCGGGGGTGGCCGCCAAGTCCCTCCCCAGCGTGGTCACGATCGACGCCAAGAACGGCGACGGCGAGGGCGGCACGGGCACCGGCTTCGTGTACGACAAGGAAGGCCACATCCTCACGAACAACCACGTGGTGGCCTCCGCGGCGGAGAACGGCGAACTGACCGCGACCTTCTCCAACGGCAAGAAGTACGAGGCCGAGGTGGTCGGCCGCGCCGAGGGGTACGACGTCGCGGTCATCAAGCTGAAGAACGCGCCGTCCGGTCTGAACCCGCTGGCCCTCGGCAACTCCGACAACGTGGCGGTCGGTGACTCGACCATCGCGATCGGCGCCCCGTTCGGCCTGTCCAACACGGTCACCACCGGCATCATCAGCGCCAAGAACCGCCCGGTCGCCTCCAGTGACGGTTCCTCCTCCAGCAGCAGCTCCTACATGAGCGCCCTGCAGACGGACGCCTCGATCAACCCGGGCAACTCCGGCGGCCCGCTGCTCGACGCCACCGGCGCGGTCATCGGGATCAACTCGGCCATCCAGTCGACCGGCAGCAGCGCCCAGACCCAGGCCGGCTCCATCGGCCTCGGCTTCGCCATCCCGATCAACCAGGCGAAGAACGTCGCCGAGCAGCTCATCAAGACCGGCCAGCCCGTCTACCCGGTCATCGGCGCGACGGTCACCATGTCGGAGAACGGCGACGGCGCGGTCATCTCCGACCAGGGCTCGTCCGGCACCTCGGCCGTAGCCGCGGACGGCCCGGCGGCCAAGGCGGGCCTGAAGGCGGGCGACGTCATCACCAAGTTCAACGACACCCCGGTCGACAGCGGACCGACCCTCATCGGCGAGATCTGGACCCACAAGCCGGGCGACCGGGTCACGTTGACCTACGAGCGCGACGGCAAGGAGTCCACCGTCGAACTCACCCTGGGCGAGCGCAAGGGCGACAGCTGACCGGCTAGGCTGTAGGCCGTTCCCCGGCGGCGACGCGTCGCTCCGGGGACCGGGGTGGGTTGCCCGAGTGGCCTAAGGGAACGGTCTTGAAAACCGTCGTCGCAGCGATGTGACCGTGGGTTCAAATCCCACACCCACCGCCAGGTCAGAGAACGTGCTGATCAGAAGGGGTGTCCCGATTGAGGGGCACCCCTTCGGCATGGGTCCTGTCTCACCCTGGATCGCCTGTGTGCCGCTTTGGATCATCGTGTGTGGACCAGGCGTGGACCACCACGTGCGCATCAGGCGGAGGGGAAGGGAATCGGGCAAAAACCCATGCACCAGCTTTAGTTACCTGGGTAGCATCGCAAATCGCAAGGAGCGTTCTGCACAGGGAGCATCGGTGGACCCTCATCGTCACACGGCTACCAGTTCGGCCCCCGATGGCGGTCACGCCCGATCCTCGGCCGGCTCTAGCGAGCTGAGCCTCCTCACGTATGCGGACCTTGCCGAGGAAAGCAAGTTCGCACAGGCTCGTGCGAACAGCCCCCAGAAGAGGCAGGCTTGGGGGAACCTTCTCGCTCTGATCGAAGAGATCGGAGGAACGGGGAGAATCGATGCATGGGATCCTACGCGTGGCCTTTCATGGGACCTCGTTTCACTGAGGATCGAGGGTTTTCAGGGCGCCACTGTTCCTTTTTTCTTCCAGTTCGACCCGACGCCTGGCGTGACCATTCTTCACGGGCCTAATGGGTCTGGGAAGTCGAGCATCTCTGATGGGATTCGGACGGCGCTTTCGGGTCGATCGGACTGGTGGGCGGCTGTTGCTCCGGCGACTGCAAGAAGCGGGAAGAGTCCACTATGGGAGAAAGTGAACTGTGCCCGCGATGCAGAAGAATCTACGGTTGAAGTCGTTCTAACGCGAGGTGAAGAGTCACTTCGACTTACAGCTCGAATCGGCAAGGATGGGCAGGTTAATAACTTCGATTCCATCCGTGAGCTTTCCAGCGGGGGAGTTGCGAGTTTTGAAATCTCGGAGACCCCCTGGAGTTACGCCGTGGAATCTCATCCGCCGGTGTTTTCGTATGCCGATGTAGAGAGGCGTGTGCAGCAGCACGAAGATCTTCAGAGGTACATTGAGAATCTGCTCGCGCTCGGTGGCTGCTTTGATCACCTGGAACGTCGCGTTGAGGAGATCAGTTCTTCCGCAACTGCTAGTCGTAAGCGTCTCGCAGCCGCACTCAAGAGCGCCAAGGAGAGAGTGGCAAGGGTAGACGCCCACTTCTTGGAACTCGAACCGCAGCACCATCTTCCAGACATGTCCTGGAGTGGGGATGTGGGCGACATACGGGCCTGGCTGACTGAGAACGGCCTCACCGAAGTCGGAGCAGCGCTACCTGAGGTTACAGCGGCTGGAATCGAAAGACTGGATGCTTCGCTGCGCGATGTCGACCGTGCTCTGGAGTTGGTGCTAGGGGACGTTCCTACAGTTCACCATCGTCTGGCGGTTCACCTGACTTCTCTCCATTCAGAGGTCGAGCAGGTTGCTAACTGCGGATACATCTGCCCGGTCTGCGACAGCGAGGTTTCCGATTGGGTGCAGCGCCTTGCCGATAACCTGGCAAGTGTTACAGAGACAGCCCCCAGGAGAAATGCGGCAAACGCCTCACTGAAGGCACTTCGCGGAGCCGTTGAGATCATCCCGATGGTTCTCGACATAGTCTCAGGCGTAGCAGATTTCGATGAACCATTGCTCGACGGTTTCCGATCTGAGTACGCGGCTCTTCTGGCGACATTTGAGGCGTACGGCGAACAGCCTGTTGCCCCTGTAGTGACAAGATTCCTCGGAATTCGAGCGAAACTTTCAGGAGAGTCCTGGAAGGGTCTTTATAGTAAGGCGATCGAGCTGAGTGATATTTCCGCTCAGTGGCGACGGGGGCGTAGGGCGACGCTAGAGCCATACATCGCGGCCTGGGAGCAGGAGAATGAGGAAGCTGAGTCTGCTCCCCTCTGGGAGGCGACACGCAAGTGTATCGGTGAACTTGAGGACCGTCTCCGTGCTGGCCGCACTGTGCGTTTCGAAGGAAAGGCCGGCGTACAGGTAGAGCGTCTACTAAAAGATGCTGGAATCGTCCTGGAATCGGTAAGCCTCAAGCGGACGCGAGCTGAAATCTCCGTACAGGGAGCTGACGGGAACAAGCTGGAACTTGCCATGCTGAGCGCGGGGCAGAGAAATGCCTTCTTGCTTGCTCCGCTGTTTGCGACGGCTGGTTCTGGACCCTTCAATTTTCTGATCCTCGACGATCCCGTCCATTCGTTCGATGAAATCAGGGTTGACAGGCTCGCCGCTGTGATCTCCGACCTGGCCAAGGGGAGGCGCGTCATCGTTCTAACTCACGATGAGCGTTTGAAGGAGCATCTTCTGGCACGGAGTCATGTGTGCGAGGCGTGGGTCGTGAGTCGTGATGGGATCCGGGGAGAGATTTCTGTTGAGAAGACCGACGAGCTTTGGCGGGTCCTTATTAGGGATGCGGAGTCGGTATGGCAGTTCTCACCCAAGGTGTCGTCTACGGGATACCTCAATGAGGTTCAGATTATTCGAGGGTTGTTGCGGCAGGCGCTGGATGATGCGTTGAGGCAGTGCATCGTTCGATACTCGCTTTTCTCTGGGGAGAACGTGGCTACGTCGCTGGGGCTTCTGGATGGAGCGATGACAACCACCAAGCGACTCGATGCAGCTAAGCAGATCATCTCTTTGGATCCGGCTCTTTCTCACCCTGTCGACAAGGCTCGGCAAGCGTGTGGGCATCACATCGCCAAGTGGAACAGCGCTGCACATGGCGGAGAAGAAGCGAAGGCCGATCTGAAGTTGGAGATCAAGGCAGGGCTTGATGCATGCTCGACGCTTGGTGAGTGGGATTTCTGAATGGATGTGACCGACCTCTCGTTGCGTAGAATCAAGGTTCTGGAGTTGAGGCTTCGGATCGAGAGGGTCTCGTCTGATGCCTACAAGCTTGTCTGCAAGCCGGATCGGCCTCCGACAATTTCAAACGGTGCGGATGCTCAACTAGCCTTTGTGCTCGGCCTTGTCGAGCAGGGTAGCTATGGAGAGGTTCTTGGCGTAATTAGACTGTCTCGCCATATCTACAAGAAGTCATCGGATATTTTGCATGGTCGCTCAGGTCTTCTGAATGCTTCCTCTGTTGTTCTCGATGAGTGGGAATTCGTCGTATCCCGACTGGAGGGTTTTCTCGATCAATTCGTTGAGAGGCCCGAGGTTGGCGGGGAATCTGCCATCGCTATTCCTGCTCCGGCTGGAGAGGTGAGTGGGCAGGTCGCGTCGAAGTGACGCTAGAGCAAATGACTCTCAATCAGAGCGTTGTCTCTGTCTTCAGACCCATGTATTGCCTTGGCGTAGAAGCGGAAGAGGACCGCGATGCTGTGGCCGGCGCGGCGGGCGACCTCGGCCGGGGAGACACCGGACTCCAGCCAGAGGGAGACGCAGGCAGCGCGGAGTCCGTACGGGACTTCGGCGAGGGGCGTCTTGGCTTCCTGTTCGGTGAGGACGGACAGGCGAGCGGCCTTCCAGATGTCGCCGTACTCCTTGCTGAGCAGGCCGCCGTTCCGGACGGCCCGGAAGAGTCGTCCGTCCTCGGCCGTGCCGAACTCCTCGATGTGGTCACGGACCAGGTGGACGAGGACCGGGGGAATGGGCACCTCGCGGGTGGCCCGGCGGGCGCGCTTCTTGAGGCCGCGGGAGTCGTACGACTCGCCCGAGTCGGTCCAGCCGGAGCCGACACGCGCGGAGCTGGACGACAGGACGACTTGTCCCCATCCCTCCTCGGGCAGGGTGAAGTCCGAGGCCCGGAGGGTCACGGCCTCGCCGGGGCGGGTTGCCGCGTAGTAGATGCATCCGAAGAACGCCTTGAGGTGCTGGCCACGAACTCCCTGTACGCCCACGGCATCGATCAGCTTCCGGGCGAGAGCCGGGCCGGGTACGTAGCGGAAGTCGATCTCGTCGTCAGTGTCGGGCGGCGTCCAGTCCACCTTGGTCAGGGGCAGCGAGGGCAGGCGTTCCAACTCGACGGCGTAGCGGAGGCAGTTGCTGAACACGGGGACCTTGCGGTTCACCGTGTTGTCGGCCGCAGCGGTGCCGTCCATCTTGCGGGCCAGCGCGTCCAGGGCGGACCGCACGACGGCCGGTGTGTTCAGAGCCGAGATGTCGACGGACTTGCGGCCGATCCAGTCGAGGGCCGACGCGATGGCTTCTGGCGCTTCCTCGGCATCGGCGCGGGCCACGAGTTCGCCGTCCTGGTCGAGGACGAGCCGGAAGGCCCAGGAGTAGAGCGCGGCGCGGAGGACCCGGGGAGCGGGGGCCCCGCGGTTGTCCTTGACCAGGCGTGGGGTGACCGTGGCCAAAGCATCCGCGATGCTCGCGCGGTGCTTGGCCGAGGCGTTCGGCCACTTCATCGCCACGTACTCCCGAGCGTGGGCGTACCAGGTGGGGGACTGGGCCGCCAGGACTTCGGAGGCCGGCAGGCCAGTCTCGGTGTCGAACTGCTCGCGGTTGCGCAGCGCGGCGAGCAGTTCGGAACGTCGTCCGTCTGCCTGGGCCTTGATCTTGTAGCTCTTCGAGAATGGCTGAATGCCAACTCGCCAGCGCAGCTGATAGGCCGCAGCCCGGTCGGGCCGCTTGCGGATGCTCCAGATCTTCACGTCGTACGTCAGCACGCGGACACCTCGCAGCCCTCGAACCAGGAGTCGAGGTCGGCCCGGCGGATGCGGATCTGTCCGTTCGGGAGCTTGAGGCAGCGGGGCGCGTTCCCGCGAGCGCGAAGCCGGTAGAAGGCGGCCCGCGACATGCGCAGCTCGGTCAGCGCCTCTACGAGGGTCAGCATGCGGGTGGTCGGTGCGGCGGTCACTGCCATACCTCCCCTTCGGTCTTGGCCCGTTCCTTGTCAGCGCGGGTCTGGTCGATGTCGTGGCGGGTCTGGGCGGCGAGGAGTTCCTCGCCGGGGCGGTAGCCGGAGGCGAGGTAGGCCCAGGAAGACTCGGTGACGAGCACGGTGTCCGGGCCGGGGGTGGGGTGGCCGGCGCGAGTGCGGGCGGCGTCGGCCTGGGCGAGGCGCCAGGCGCGGCGTACGTCACGGAGGGCTCCGAGGGTGGTGGAGTAGGCGCGGGACTTGGTGGAGAAGTGGCCGCGGAAGCCGAGCATGTGGGCCCACTTGCAGAGCTTGAGGTCCGCGAATTCGGGCAGGCCGCCCAGGTCCCAGGCGGTGCGGATCATCTGCCGGACGTGCCGGTGGACGGGCAGGTCCCGGAGGGGTTCGGCTTGTCGGGAGCCTTCGCAGTCGGGGCAGAGGTCCTTCACACGTCCGCCGACCGTGCCCCGGCCGGAGCAGGTCCGGCAGACCAAGGAGCGGTCAACCGTGCCAGAGTCCTCGGCGCTCTTGGTGGCGTACTTGGCGACGTACCCGGCTACGGCCGAGTCGGTGAGTTCGCCGTCTCCCAGCGCGGTGATCTCCTGGACGTCGAGCATGGCGCCCCAGCGGATCTCCTGGTCTCCCACGGTGTCGGAGGTGACTGTGAGGGCGGTGCGGCGGACAGCGGCGCGGATGGCGTAGGTGAGGTCGTCCAGGCCTGCCCAGGCCGGCGGGGCGCTGGTGTGGCCGTCGGGGCCGTCGAAGCGGATGACGGCGTGGAAGTGGACCAGGCCGCGCTTCTGGTACTCGGCGACCTTGGCGAAGGACACGCGCAGGAGGTGCTTCATGTCCTTCTGGGTGATACGGAAGTGTGCGGCCAGGGCGCGGCGGAGGTTGAGGGTGAAGCGTGCCCACAGGGCCCCGGCGTGGGCGTTCCACAGCACGGCGCCGGTGTAGTCGTACGTCTTCGGGGTCAGCGGTGTGCCGAGTTCGGGGGCTTCCTCGGGGTGGTGGTCGCCGCAGCGGCAGGCGTGGGGCTTGCCGTCCTTGGTGGGGCGGTTGTGGACGGGGCCGAAGGAGGGGGCGGTGAGGGTGAGGAAGACGCGGGGGTGGGTGCGGACGGTCTCGGAGACGTCCTTGCCGCCGCAGAGTCCGGCGCGGACGAGGTGGTAGGTGTCGGCGGCGTAGGTGCGGGAGCAGGCGGGGCAGCGGGAGGTGCGGCGGTTGCCGCAGGTGGTCAGGAGCCGTCCGGTGGGCTCGTCACTGGTGGAGTACGAGCGGATCGTTTCGCCGGTGGCGGCGTTGCGGGTGGTGGTGTGGCCGACGAGGTTGATGGGGCGGGTGCAGCCGCGCAGGCGGGTGATCTGGTCGCGGGTGCGGTCGAAGTCGTCGAGGTTGGCCAGCTCGATCAGGTCCCGGATAGCGGGGCTGATCACGTGCCGCAAGTCGAGGTCACGGGGCATCGGCAAGAGGATCCTTTCCGCTGAGGAGAAGGGGGCCCCGGGCAGCACCACTGTCGGGGTGGGGTGCTGCCCGGAGGCATGACAGGCCAGGCCCGGGAGGGGCCGAGGGCGGAGAAGTGCGGGAGGCCGGCGGGAGGGTCAGGCCGACAGAGCCGCGTGCGTGGCGGTGGCGAGCGGCAGGGCGATGCCGAGGCGGGCGCGGAGCTGCACCGCAGTGATGGGTTCGCCGTGTGCGGCCAGGTGGGATGCGGCGATGGTGCGGGCCGCGTTCATCAGCGGCTCCGGCACCACAGGGGCCTGAGTCGGGGCGGTCTTCACCACGGGGGCCGGTGTGGCAGTGGTGATCGGAGCCGGGGCGGCGAGGTGCGGCGCGGGTTCGGCGACGGGTTCCGCTACGGCCGGGTTCGGCTCTGCGTCCGGCTCGGGAGCCGGTGCCATGATCGGTTCGGATGCTGGGACCGGCGCTGGAGCGGGGTCGGCGGGGGCGACGGCGTGGAAGTGCCTGAGCAGGGCGGGGCCCACCGAGCCCCAGCCGAGCAAGAGGAGCGGGGCCACGCTGTCGAGGGCGGCCCGGCCGTAGTGTCCGGCCAAGAGCGGGTGCGCGGTGTTGAGGGCGAGGGTCAGCAGGCCGGACAGGTGCATGAGGCGAGTCGCCGAGCGCAGGTCACCGGCGGGGACTCCACGCAGGGAGAGCGAGCGCAGCGCGACCAGGAGCCCGACCACCGACAGGTCCACCATAGGCGCGATCAGCGGGGCGATCGGGGCCGGGACTCCGAGCCTCAGGGCCAGGGCCCAGACGTTCCCGAAGGAGAACACGAACGCCAGGGCGGCGATCAAGATCATCACGATGGTGATGGTGCGCTGTGTCGTCCGGTCTTCCGTCAATGTAATTCACCTCCTTTCCTGGGGAGTTGGGAGCGGCTGTGAGGCTGGGGGCTCAGGCTGCGGCGGGGCGTCGTCCTCCGGGGACTCAGCCTTGTGCAGGCTGGGCGGGGTCAGCTTGGCCAGCAGTACCGTCGGGTCCTGGGTGAGGTGCGCGGTGGCGTTGGCGACGGCTGCGGCGTTGGCGGGGTCGAGGTAGGGCGTGCGGACACGGACGAAGCCGGGGCGCCCTTCGGCGGCCATGGACGCGACGCCCACGTACTGGGAACCCTGGAGGTTGATCGGGTCCATGTCCGGCCAGTTGCGGATGTCGTCCCCGAGCGCGGCGACCGATGCCTCGGTGGTGCGCTGGTAGAAGGACAGGGCAGCGCTGCACACGTCCCGGATCGAGGTGGGGATGGCGTCGCCGGTCGCCTTCTGGGTGGCCGGCACCGTGAAGATCCCGACCGACCGGCCACCCTTGACGAGTAGCCCCGTCAGGCGGATGTTCTCCGCCGCGAGGGCGGCGAGCGCGCGGGTCTCCTTGTCACTGCCCTTGTGATCGTGGAAGAAGGTGTGGGACTCGTCGATGACGACGAACACCAGCGGCCACTGCTCGCTGGGGCCGACATTCCACATGTTCGCCGTGCCCAGCACCCTCCGGGCCATCGTGGCACGGTCGTGCAGCAGCTTTACCAGCCGCCGCAGGAGTGCGTTGGCCTCATGCAGGTCATTGCCGGCGTGTGCGAAGACGCGGGGCAGCACGTCCGCGTAGTCACCGTGGGCGGCATCGGAGACCTTGCCGTCGAACAGCACGAACTGCACGGCCGGGGACGGCCCGAAGTAGGTGATCAGAGCCGAGAGCTGGTTGGACTTGCCGCCGCCGACACCGCCCGCGACGACCGCCCCCGACTTGTTCTTGAGCTCGATGTGGACCAGAGCTCCGTACTCGTCCCGGCCGACAGGCCATACCATCAAGTCGGCGGGCGGCTCCCCGGTCGGCACGTACTGGGTGTGGCCGGTCAGCGGGTCGAGGCGGATCGCCCTCAGGACCGCGTGGCCCGGCTTGCCCGCCTCGACGGCGACGCGGACGCAGCCCCAGGCATCGGCCAGGAACCGGGCCTTGTCCTGGAGTTCCTTGATCCCGACCCCCGGCAGCAGTTTGACGTGGACGATCACCCCGTACCTGTCCGGCCGGGTCTTGATCACCGGGACCAGCTCACGCGGCTTGGGCTCCGGGGCGTCCGTGCTGATGTTGAAGTAGGACAGCCAGGGCGGGGTGCGGTCGGTGACCGACAGGCCGGCCATCTTGGCCAGCCGCCCCCACGTCATCTTGATTTTGACGGCCTGCCGGATGCTGCGGCGCGTCTCCCGGTCGGCCCGCACGTAGCGGACAGTCTTGGCGGTGGCCCACACCATGAGCAGTACGGCGCAGACCACGGCCAACACCGGCGCCCAGCCGATGATCTCTTCCGGGCTCACTTCGCCCCCTCCATAGCCAGCTTGCCGTCACGGATGTTGATGTCCTGTCCGGCCTCAAGCCGTGCCAGAAGTGCGGTGGCCAGTGCCCGCCGCTTGGATCCCAGAGGCAGACCCGCCCCGTCGGACGCGGACCGCATCAGGTCCCACAGCACGCGAGTGCGCTCGCTGATCTGTTCGGAGTACAGGAACCAGTGGAGCGTCAGCTCCAGGTGCTCCAGGTCCCACTCATCGCCGAGCTCGGGATACCCGTGCGCCCGCAGCACAGCGTGCACGTCCATCAGCAGCCGCTCGCTGAACCGGGTGTCCCCCTCCTCGGGGAGAAGGACCGGGTAACCGGGAACCTCCGGGGTACCGGCCTCCCGAGCGGGGCCGCTGTTGATCTCTTCTGGAGTCATCGTGCCCTCCCCTTCCGGTGCTTGTTCATGTCCTCGATGGACGCCTTGATGTCCGCGCAGATCCCGTAGCCGTAGACCGACAGCCGGGCGTCATGGACCGCGTTGGTGACGTGCATCCGGGCGATCCAGTCCAGTTCGATCCCGTGAGCGGCAAAGACCGTCAACACGTCCTCGGACAGCGGCGAGGCCCCCTTGCCGCCGCCGGGCGGAGTGGTGGAACTCCGCCCGGCAGTGGCACCCATTACGCGGCCCTCTTGGCCGCCGACTCGGCCGCCGGAGCAGCCGCCGGGGCTGCCAGGTCCAGGCGCGAGACCCGGTAGGCGACGCCGTCGGAGAGGCTGCCGTTGAAGATGCGGGCCCACGGGGTGGCGATCAGCTCCACCGGACGGACCATGAGGCCCGGCGCCAGACCCGCCGGGACACCGGACTCCGGCACGGTGATCTTGAGGATCTCGGCGCGGCCCTCCGACATCTGCATGACGGTGACCGTGTGGAGGACCTCCCCCGTGTCGCGGTCGGTCGCAATCTCCCCCGTCTCCGGGTTCTTGATCTTCGGGGTGTTGCCGGTGCCGGTGATGTAGGTGTCGGTCGGCTTGACGAGGACCGGGATGCGAGCCATGCGTTCACTCCTGCGTTTCGGGGCCCCTGGTGGGGCCGACAGGAAGACGCTACCTCGCCCAGCTAGCCAGGTCAACAAAGAAAAGATGCGTGACCTAGCTATGTTGCGCTAGGTGGGTTGGCCGAACACGGGGTAGCTGGGCTAGGGGCCGCTAGGCTGGGGCCATGACGAAACGGCCCTCCAGCGACACGCGCCCTCCCTACCGGCGGGTCGCGGATGTGCTGCGCGACGAGATCCAGCGAGGCGTTCTACAGCCTGGCCAGCAGCTTCCCTCGCACCGTGAGCTGCAAGAGCGGTTCGAGGTCGCCAACATGACCGCCCGCAGTGCACTGCGCGTCCTGCGGGACGAGGGCCTGATCCACACGGTGCAGGGTCGGGGCAGTTTCGTCCTCGCGCCCGAGGGTGAAGGTGCTGGCGACGCCGAGCGTCCCGACGAGTCCACCGGTGACTACACCCCGCCGGCCTGGTACACGATGCAGGTCGGCCGCAAGGAGTTGTGGACCGGTCCCGGAGCTCCGGCCTCGCTGCGCGAGCTACTCAAGCGCGAGTCCAAGCCCGAGCCGGGGACGCTGACCCGGCCGGACGCCAGTCCGGAGTTCAACGCCCTGGCCCAGCAGGTAGAGGTCCTCACGCAGCAGGTCGACCAGCTCACACAGCTTTTCCAGCAGGTTCTTGAGGAAGTGCGGAAGCCGGACGCTTCATAGCACCCAGCGCGCTCGCCACCTCTTCCGCCAGCTGCCCCAACCGCTCAACCTGCTCGCCCAGCCGAGCCATGTACCCGGCCAGTACCTGCTGTTCGTGCTCGGTCATGCCCACCCCGTTCTTGCTGCGTGCGTGCGGTATCTCCTGTCGGATATTGCCCGGCGGGTGTGTCCGCAGCCCGTCCGGCCTGGCCAACCCTGAGGCATCTCTGCGGATTGCTCGACCCCTCGATCCGTGAGCTCCCGTGCCACGGGAGGGCATTTCCGCAGTGCCCGTCTCGGGAGCCCCCGATCCGGCTTCGCGTCCCGCCGGGCGAGCAGGGTGGACCCCCTCCGGCGACGCTTGCACCCGTTCCACCATGACCGTCTCCTTTCGTGCACTCGGACCGGTTTGGCCCTCTCGCCTGCTACAGGTGGGGAAAACGGCCCCGGTGTGACACCCCGTCCATGTGGTGCGCGTCACGATCAGCTCCCCCTCGCGGGCCTGGCTCCCTGGTCCGCGCTGACAAGCATCCGGAGAATCCCCGGTTTGGCTAACCGGCGATCGTCGGCTATGTTCGCCGGCCCGCAATCCCGGATCACGTATAGAGGTGCGAGAGACGCCCCGCGCGTGACCCCGTGCGAGGTGACCTGGATCACGCCTCCCGCGCCCGCGCGAAACGGGCCTCTCCCCCGGTGCGGCCAGTGCGGTCGACAAAACGAATAACTCACCCCGAACGTGCATGTAGCCCCTGTCTATGGATAACCCGACCAGAGGAGCCAACCACGGTTCACCTGTGGATAGTTTTCGCCGATTCCACGAACAGACCCAGGCAACAGCGGGCGAATAGGCGATTCAGATGATGAACCATGCAATCCATGGCAAAGCGGCCCACTCCTACCGGCCGACGCGGCCGAAGGGGTGAGCTGTCCAAAGTTTCTTTACTGGATCAAGGCGGCCCGCTGGCGCGGGCCGCGCGGCGCGGCGGCCCAGGCCGCCGCTGGCTCCATGTCTCCGCCACCGCCCGCGACGGCCCCCGCCCACTCGCGCCGCAAAAGCCCGAGAAGCGGGCAGCCAGACCTGCGGAGAACCCCGCCAGCTGTCCCACGGCGAGCACAGCTGGCAGGAGCGAGGTGCTCGCCAACTCTGCATCGGTCACGGCGGATTGCCGCTTCATCAGCTGTTCCCGGTGGCTGGCCTGCTGTCCATCCGTCAGGCGGGGCTGATGACAGCGCTCAGGCTGCAACGTGGCCGAGACCGTAACGGATTGGGGAAGCGTGGCTGGGGCCGGTGGGGGTTGCTGGAGGCACACGTGGCGGGCGCTTGTTCGGCGCACCCGCCGTCGTGGCTGATTTTCTGTGGCTGAGGTCGCCAACGGCATGGGTCGGCTGTAGGGGCTTGCGCTTCGTGGCGCACGCCGGGCAGTAGCGGTCCTCCAAAGCAGTCGAGCACGCCCTTCCGCAGTACGACTGGGACCCGGTCCTACGCCGCGATCAGTCCGCTCCGTGAGGCTGTCCCATCGCCTGGGTGCTGACCGTAGCGGTGACCTTCGCCCCGGGATAGCGCCCCTCCAGCTCCTTGACCAGGCTCTGCACCCGGCGGGGGGTCTCCCCCGGGCTGACGCCCCGCAACACGGGAAGTGGCGGCGATTCCTCGCCGTTGGACCAGGACCCTTCGATGACCAGGTCCGGGCCGATCAGCCGGGATCCTCGTTCCCGAGCCTCTTGGACTGCCCAGTCCGGCGGCGCCGTTCTCGACACCCTCAAGGTCAGGACGCGGCCGGCGTACCGTCCTTCTCGGATGGGCTCGGGAATCGCTGGCTGCGCGCGGCGCGGCTCCAGTGGGTGTCCGCGGCCGATCGGCCACAACCTGGGAGCGTGAAGCTCGCTGATGTAGGGCTGGAGGTACGGCCTGCCGGTTTCTGGGTTGATGGTCTTACGGGCCTGCTCGATCCAGCGCTCGTATTTGCGGGAGGGCTGCGCACGCTCATCCTCGGCTTCCACCAGAGGGAGGTCATAGACCTCCGAGATAGCGCGCTTCGGGAGAGGCCGAGATTGAGCGCGTAGTTGTACATCGTGCCGATGGTGGCGGCCCGCAACTGCACACCGTCCGTCTTCTTCTTGTGCGGTGTGGGAAGGGCCAGGGAGACCACCCAGATCGAGCTGCGGGGGAGTTCCTTGGCTGCCTCAGCCGCCTTCCTGATGCGCCGGACCAGTTCGGGGTCGTCGGTCGGTCGCCGGGCGTTGCTCCGGGTCCGAGGGGGCGGGATGTCCCGGACGGTGCGCGCGCTCCAGGTCGACCAAGCGATGTCGACCTCTATCACCCACCCTGGCCACCCGTAGAGATTCCGCAGGGTGACGCCGGTCTCGGTGAGGTCCATCTCGATCTCACCGAACCCCATCCCGAATGCCATACGGCCACTATCTCGCAAGCCCTCGTTCGGCACCGTCCCGGTCGTCCAGAGAACACCCCCGATTTTGTCGGGCAGGATCTCCCGACGATCGCAACGATGCTCGTGCCATGACCAACAGCAGTTCCACTCAGACGCCTTCCGCCCAGTCCCAGCAGTCCTACCCGGCTCCCGCAGGCCCGGCTGCCGCAGCCCTGCTCCCTCTCCTGATCCTGCTCTTCGTCCTCGTCATCCTCATCATTGGAGCCGGCCTGCTCTACGTGACGATCGCGCACCCCTCGCTCGCGACCCCGCTCACAGTCGCGGTCGCTGGCGTGACCCTCGTCGTCACGATCGCAGGTGCGATCGCCGCCTTCCTCGCCATCTCCAGGAGGTAGATTTCCGGCGCACAAATGGTGTGTTCTCACCGCCAGAGCAAACGAGCGAGCCTGGGACCGTGAACCGGTCCGAGGCTCGCTTCTGCTGCTTTGCCATCTGAGCACCTCCTCCTCGCCGACCAGAGAAAGCGGCGCGGCCCGGAGCTATGCGGCTGTGGTGTGGGTGAAGCCGAGGGAGGTGAGTCCTTCGGTCTGGCAGAGGTGGTCGGAGGGGCCGCCGACCTCGGTCTGGAGGAGTTGGTAGGCGGCGCCGTGGGACTGGCCCCAGTGCATGGCGGCCCGCCACAGGACGCGTCCGAGGCCCTGGCCCCGGGTTTCGGGCAGGACGGCGAAGTACTGGGGGAGGAGCTGGAGGCGTCCGACGGCGTCGGGTTGGATCTCCATGGGGCCGATCGCGCCCACGATGCGGTCGTCGACGGTGGCGGTGAGGACCGGGCCGCACCGGCCGGCCTGCATCTGTGTGTGGAGGAAGGCCAGGCCATCGCCCGCCATGGCCTCGGCGAACGGGGCGAAGGTCTCCTGCGCGCTGGTCGGCCAGGCGGTGACGGGGTGGACCGGACCGTCCGGGGCGGGGCAGGGGCCGGCGGTGAAGTCCTTCAGCTGGATGCGGATGCCCCGCGGGTGTGTGGTCTCGGGGCCGAGGGGGCGTACGACCCGGGCGTCGACCACATCGTGCGCGGCGGCGAGTTTGGCGGCCATCTCGGCGGCCTCCTCCACGTCGCTGTCGCGGAGCCCGTAGGCGAAGACTTTCACGGTGCCGCGTCCACGCTGGGTCAGGGTGGGGATGAGGGTGTGCTCGGGTTGGTGGACTACGTCCTCGCGGAGGACTTTCTCGTCCTTCTCGCCGCCCCAGCGCCGGTCCTTGTCGTAGGGCAGGAAGTCCCCGGTTTCGGCCGCTCGCAGTGTGTCCTCGAAGAGGTCGACGGTCAGGGCGTCGGGATGGACGGGACCGAGAGTGGGCACGATCGGCGCGGTCAGTTGGGGCCGGAGCCAGTCCCAGCGGAAGAACATGAGCGGCACCCTAGCGGTGGGACGGGCAGGGCCCAGGCCCCGACGCGAGTACGCCGGGGCCTGAACGGTGTTGACCGGATCGTGTCGGTCAGTGGGGGTTGTCGTCGCCGGCGTCGCAGGAGCACTCCGCGCTTTCCACGATCACGTCGAGGTCGGGGACGGCGGTGATCGACGCGGTCGCGACGGGCGGGGCCGCGCGGCGGGCCGAGGTCGGCGGGCCGGGGAGGATGGTCACCGGTACGGGCGGGGTCATGAGGCGTTCTCCTTGTCTCCGTGCTGGCAGTAGCTGTGCAGCGGCGCCTTGGCCTCCTGGTAGTGCTTGGCCAGGGGGCGGCAGACCCGGCAGGTGCCGGACAGGGCGCAGCCTTCGCACCCACCGGTGCGAAGCATGAGGCGGTCGGCGATGGCGCCGAGCCGGGTGAGGCCGTCGATGCCCTCGGCCATGAGGTCGATCTGGTCGTCGCGGCCGACCTTGCAGATCGACACCTTGGCGTGGGGGTCGGCGTGGAAGAAGGTGTGTCCCGCGTTGCAGCCGGCGAACGGCTTGCGCTGCCGCAGGTGGGCGGCAGACTGGGCGAGCAGCGGCTCTCCGCCGCCGTAGATCGTGGGCGTCATGTTCGTGTACGCGTGGTTCTCGACGTTCCACTCTTCGGCGAGGGCGGCCATCTCGTCGGCCTCGGAGGCGTTGTCCTCGGTCACCACGACGTTGATGCGCAGAGGAAGACCCGCCTCACGGGCGGCGTCCATGCCGCGCCGGAACGCCTTCCACGCGCCACGGCGCTGGGTGAGCGTATCGAAGGACTCCTCGCTCGCCCCGTACATGCTGACCACTAGGCGGTACGGCGGAGAGTCCCGGAAGAGCTTGAGGAGGTCCGGCCGCCAGAGCAGGGAGCCGTTCGTGGAGATGGTGAGCATCATCCCGGCCTGCCAGGCGTACCGATAGGCGCCCTGGAAGTGGGGATCCATGGTGGGTTCGCCGCCGGTGATCTGGAGCCAGAGGACACCGGCCTCGCGCATGATGCCCAGCAGCCGGACCTTGTCCTCCCAGCCGAGGCCGGAGAAAGGGCGCTCGCCGAGGTAGCAGTGCTTGCAGCCGAAGTTGCAGCCGAGGTTGATCTCCCAGGAGGCACGGCAGTAGCCGTACGGGGACGGCTCGCGCACCAGCACGGTGCCCTGCGCGGTCTGGCCACCCAGGTCCAGGCCCCACAGGTCGGAGGCGGTCTGCACCGTCCAGGTGGGAAGCGACTCACCGGCGGTGGCGGCCTGGCGCAGACCCTCGAAGTGGTCGGCGGAGATGCGGGCGCCGGCCCGCGCTCCCGGCTTGAGGAGAAGGTGTCCGTCGAGGAACGGAGAGGCGATCAGAGCGTGGGCCATCGGTGGCCCTCCTTCCGGATCACGGAGCAGGACAGTGCACGGGGCCCCTGGCGGCCGGCGTGGCAGTGGATCTCTCCCAGCCCGTTGCAGGTGCCGCAGGTCTTGCCGGACGAGTTGGCGCCGCTGCCACCGCAGTCCCCGCACTGTTCGTTGCGAGGCGAGCGAGAGCGCCGGGTCTTGTGCGGGCTCGCGATCAGCTGCTGCACGAGACCTCCTCCAGGGCGTCTTCCCAGGTGTGCTGCTTGGCATGGTCGGCGAACAGACAGCAGCCCTCACCGTCAGGACCCGGGGCGGCCACCGGACAGTCCGGCAACACGACGAGCTCCGCCTCGTCCGCCCCGTGCCAGCGGAGCCACAGCGCGGTCCCGTACGCGCCGACGTCGGTGAGGAGACCGAAGTGCTCACCTTCGTCGTGCGCGGACAGCTGGCACTGCACCACCCTGTCGATGTACGGGGCGGTCGACTTCTCACGGGCTTCTCGTGCCAGGTCGAGGGGCACCCGGCGCCAGCGCGCGCAACGCATCACGACACCATCCGGAAGGACGCGACGTTGTTCCGGGCCTGCTGCGAGCACCGGGGACAGACGCACGGCGGGTAGCGGCCTGGGTTCTCCGGAACCACAGGGTCCTCGCCCACGCGTACCTCCGTGCAAGGTCCCCACGTCTGGCCGGAGTCGCGGGAGACCCGCAACGTCATCCGTACGTCGTCCTGTCCGTTCGCCATGGTCAGGAGCATCGCGATCCACGGGCCCGGCCAGAAAGGCCAAGCGGATTACCCAACTTGGGTAACATCACCCTCGGTTGACCAAGTGCAGCGATCCGTAGTCCTCATGCCGGAGCGTGCCCGATGCCCGAGCCATCTCGCTCGAAGGAACTCCCGGTCAGCCTGCTCACGGACCCAGTGATGATCGAGGCATGCCAGGCCAGAGACTTTGGCCGCATCTTTCAGCTGGTCAAGGCACGAGCAGGCATCTATCCGTCGATGGTCGCGCGTCGCTGCGACCTGACCCCGAGCCGCGTGGGCGAGGTGATCGCCGGACGGCGGCAGCTGCTGCACATGGACGTGATCGAACGGATCTCGGACGGACTGCGCATCCCCGGACACATGCTCGGCCTTGCCCGACGTTCCTGGGAGACGCCGTCCAACCTGACAGTCACGCCCCGCGAACCGGCCGAGGTACCGGCCCCCTCAGCCGTCGAACCACTGGCCGCCGGACTACCGGGGGCGGACGTCGACAGCATCCTCGCCCTGGCGGCCGAGCGGGATCTCAGCGCCTCGACGCTGGACGCGCTGCATTCGTCGATCGCGGACTACTGGCGCCGGGACGACGAGCACGGTGGCGAGACCTTACGGCCAGCGGTCGTGGGCCAGCTCCGCTACGTCGTCGATCTTCTCAAGGAGCAGCGACCGGCTCCTCTGCGGGACGGCCTGCACAGCATCGCGGCCGAACTGGCCCGGCTCACCGGATGGACCTACTTCGACGCCCGTCAGTACAACCAGGCACGCGCATACTTCACCGAATCCCTCGGCTTGGCCAAGGTCATCGACGACCGCCAGTTCATGGCCAACGTCCTCGCCTGCATGAGTCTCCAGGCCACCTACCAGGACAAGCCCGGCGACGCCCTCGCGCTCGTCACGGCCGCCCAGGACCAGGCCCGAGCGGCCGCGGGGACGACACCGCGCGTGCTGGCCATGCTCGCGATGCGCGAAGCCTTCGCTCACGCCACCCTGGGCAACCACGGCGCGACTCACACCGCGATCTCGGAAGCCCACACCCACTTCGGACGGATTAGCACAGGTGATCCGGACCCGGCCTGGGTCGCCTACTTCGACGAACCGAAGCTGATCGTGGACACCGGCATCGCGCACGGCCGCCTGGGCGAAGCAGCCCTCGCCGAACCCCTCATTGCGGACGCGCTACGCCGCGAGCACGCATCGAACCACCGAGGCCGGGCCTTCCACGCCTTCTGGCTCGCCCGCACCCAGCTTCAGCGCGGCAAACTCGACGAGGCGTGCCACACGGCCATGGATGCCCTGGCCCCGGCGGCGGCCGTCAGCTCGCAACGAGTCGCCGGCCACCTGCGGGAGTTCTACGAGCAGCTGGAGCCCTTCCGTCGGGAACCGGCTGCGGTGGCGTTCGAGGCCCGACTCCGGGAAGTGCTGCCCCGCCAGATCAGCGGATCGCCTCGTCCATGAGCACGTAGAGCAGCCCGACCAGGGAGCCGCTGCTGACGATCTCGCGGCGGTCGATCATGCCCCGCACGTCGGCCAGCGGGATCCACTCGATCCGGTCCGACTCGTTCTTCTCGGTCGGCGGACCCTCGTACGTCGCTCCGTCAGCCCGGAAGACGTGGTGCTGGGAGTCGGTGATGCCGTTGGCTGGCTCGGCATAGATCAGCGACTTGATCGGGCCGGGCCGCCAGCCGGTCTCCTCCAGCACCTCACGGGCTGCCGCTTCAGCCGGGCTCTCGCCTTCCTCGACCAAGCCCATGGGCAGTTCCCACGCCCAGGCGTTGGTGATGAAGCGGTGCCGCCACATCATCAGCACCTCGCGCCGTTCGTTGACGACGGCAGCCACGGCCAAGTGCCGGAGCTTTACGACGTGGTGCTCCCAGCGGTTTCCGTCCGGCGTCTCGACGTCCGTGAGCCACAGGTTCACCCAGCTGTTCTCGTAGATCGGACGTTCCCCGTGGATCTTCCACTGCATCGCTGCGGCCCCTCTCGATCGGCCTCCAGCATCGCAGAGCTACAGCCACAGACTGCCAGGTTCAATCAAATTCACGTCATAGTGACGAATAGGTGGCCAGCCTGAGGGGACGCGGATGGTGGTGATTGGCCCTCGCCCAAGACCATGAGCGGGGGCCAATCTGTTGTCAGCCAGTTACGAAGCCAGGGCTAGCTGTTGTTGCCTTCCTGACGACCGCGGCGACGCCACCGTGTGAATGCACTTCGGCCGGCGAGTACACCGATAGTCGTGACAGTGCTTGCCGCCAGATTGGCGAGGATGTCGATGAGAAAGCCCTGCATGTGCTCTCCATGGGCAGCTTGAAGCTACCCACCGGATGAGCGGGCTTGCAGCGAACGTCACGTACGTGACTGGAAAGTGACCCCGTCCTCGCCCAGGGACTGCCCTAGCCATGCGGCAGCAGAATCATGGTAGCAACGAGACGTCCAACTCGGTGAAGCCCGCAGCTCGCATCTCGTCTACGAGGTGCCACCACCTTGTCGCTTCAACCTGGGGCGTGCGCGGGCATGCTGGGCACCTGAAGACGTATGAACTGCGACCCATCATGGACCCAGGCTCGGCGTCCCGCATTGGTGACGCGAAGTATCTGAAGGCATGGGTCATCCCATGGCTGCCATCAGCTTCGCGTCGAGCCATCGTCAGACGGACTCGCGCGTGCTGGCCCCTATCGGTGCATACGATCCCGACTCGGTACTCCTTGGCCATACCGACAGTCTCCTGTAACTCTTAAACCGTATGCGCACGTAACCTTCGGCAGCGATGATCGAGAGTTCCATCGCTGCAGTCGGAGTGTTGATATGCCCAATCAGGAGCAGGTCCTCTCGTACGCTCGCTCACTGGCCCAGACGTTGCAAGAAGGTCTGGTGTGGAAGCCCGGTCGGAACGAGGACGGTCGGGGCTGGTGGCAGATATCGGACCATCAGGAGCTTCCTGCCCTGATGGCGAACGCGTTCGCGGGCATGGAGTTTCTGCGCCAGTACGCCGGTGAGGACAGCTTCTGGACCTCCCGTGCTGCTGAGGTGTACCAAAGCAAGGGAGATAACCAGTCCACTGAGTCGGGAGCTCGCGCCGTCGGTGATGTCCTGCTTACCTGGGTTCGCCAGGTGGAAGCGGGCGTCAGCGAAATCGTGGGTGCTCGCGCTTGGTCGGAGGTCGGCCTGATCAGCACGGACATGATGGGCCAGGTACGGCGGCTACTGAGTGACAAGCAGACCCATCCTGCTGCGGCCATCGTGCTGTGCGGTGCAGCATTGGAGAGCGCACTACGGGCGCTGATTGAGGCCCGCGGGCTGGAACTGCCCGAGCGCCCCTCGCTCAGCACGTACTCGCAGCTTCTCCGTCGGGAGGAGCTGATCACCAAGCAGGAAGCGAAGGATCTTGAGCAAGTTGGGGGACTCCGGAATGCGGCGGCTCATGGTCAGTTTGAGGAGCTGAGTCGAGAACGCGCCGGCCTCATGGAGCAGCAGACCAACCTCTTGCTCAGCAGGATCTCTGAGCTTCACCTGTAGGACTGCTGGGGGGCGGTGCGATCGCGCCCGCGCCGGTCGCAGTGGACCCGGCGTGGACCGCGTGGCTCCACGGCGGCTGGTGGTGGGGTCGAGTATGCAGGTCAGGCGCGTGCGAGAGGCTTCCCGCAGCACCCTCTTGAAAACCGTCGTCGCAGCGATGTGACCGTGGGTTCAAATCCCACACCCACCGCAGAGGAACGACCCCTGACCAGCGACATCGGTCAGGGGTCGTTCTCATGCCCCGGTGGGGGCGTCGAGGAAGGGCCGCGTGGGCGGTGGGACCGCAGCGTCAGTGGTCAAGTCCCCTTCCGTGCGCGGCCGTACGCGCCGGGACCACCAGGAACTGCGGGAGGCCCCTTAGGATTCCGGTGGGGGCGGAGCCGTAGCGCAGAGGTCGTCGCGCGCGGTCTCCAAAACCGTGAGGACGCCGGTTCAAATCCGGTCGGCTCCGCCTCTCCCGTCCGCCCGGACGGCTCCCCCTTCCGGTCCCCGCGCGATCGCGGCAGCTACCGCCCGCGCCTCCCCAGCAACCTCAGCCCGCCCACTCCGAGGCCCGCGAGGACGATGAGGGTGAGGACGATGACGGTCACTTCGCCCGGGGTCAGTGCTCCCAGCATGGGTGTCTCCTGGTCTCGTCGACTGGCCGGCGGGAGAAGACCCCGACGGCGAAAACCCCACGGCAAGGGCCCGAAGGCGGTGGCCGCGACGCGCGGTGGTGGGCCGCGTGAGGATGACCCTGGCAGTACCCGAGGGCCCGCGGAAGCCGAAGCGGGAACTCTTGAGGGCTTTCTGAGCATGGCGTGACCGGCCCCCCGGTACGCCCCCCGTACGGCCCCCCCCGTACGCCCCCCCGTACGCCCCCCCCGTACGCCCCCCCGTACGGCCCCCCGTACGGCCCCCGCCCGTACGGCTTCCGCCCGTACGGCTTCCGCCCGTACGGCTTCCGCCCGTACGGCTTCCGCCCCTACGGCCCCTGCTGCTGCCCCGTCCCTACGGCGGCCCCGACCCCGTGAGCCAGTACGCCCCGTACACCGCGGAGGCGACGGTCAGGGTGGTGAGGGCGCTCCAGGTGAGCGCGGGGCGGCGGCGGGCGAGGAGCACCGCGAGAGGGATCAGCAGGGGGAACGCCGGGAGGAGCAGGCGGGGTTTGGAACCGAAGTAGCCCGAGGCGCCTACCGCGAGCAGGGTGACGAGGGCCGAGTAGGCGATCAGGGGCGGCGGTTGGTGCTGCTTGGCACCGATGTGGTGGGGCCAGTACGCCAGGAGCAGCATGCCGAGGAGGGCGAGCACGGCGAGTGCGGCGGAGCCGCCGGTCAGGAAGCGGGCGAAGGCCCAGCCGCCGTCGAAGCCGTTGCCCCACTCGTCCTGTACGTCGAGGTAGCCCAGCAGACGGCCGCGTCGGGCGCCCACCCAGAGGATGTACGCGACCGCGCCCACCGGTGCCACCAGGCAGCCGAGCACCGCCCGTATCCGGTCCCGGGAGCCGCCGGCCCCCGCGCGGTGGTGGAGCCAGACCGCGAGGAACAGGGCGGCCGTGACGGCGAGTCCGACCGGGCGGGTCAGTCCCGCGAGGCTCGCCAGGATGCCCGCGGTCATCCACCTCTCGCGGAGTGCGCACAGCAGCCCGCAGGCGGCGAGGGCGGTGAAGAGGGCTTCGCTGTACGCCATCGACTGGACGATGCCGACCGGTACGGCCGCCCACAGCACCACGCAGACGACCCCGGCCCGGTCACCGTAGGAGTGGCGCACCACCAGGAAGACGGCCCAGGCCGCGAGGGCCGAGGAGAGGGCGCCGACCAGGAGCCCGGCGGCGGGCAGGCTCAGGCCCGTCACCGTCCGGGTGCCCCGCTCCAGCCAGGGGAGCAGGGGGAAGAAGGCCATGCTCGACAGGGAGCGGCCGTCCGGCGCATTGACGGTGAAGGCGTAGCCGTGTTCGGCGACCCGGGCGTACCAGAGGGAGTCCCAGCGTTCCGACAGGAGCACCCGCGGGCTCTTGTCCGTGGCGGCGGCGCGCACGGCCAGGGCGGCGAGGGAGAACACCCGTACGCAGAGGAAGAGAGCGACCGCGAGGAGCGCGGGGCCGCCGGCGCGGAGGTGGGCGCGGAGCGGGCGCCGGGCCGGGTCCGCCGTCGGCCTGTCGCCACCGTGCTCCCGGGTGGTGGGCGCTGCGGCGGGCATGAACGGGCCGATCTCTCCGGGACGGGGTGTGCGTGACGGGTTCGCGCACACCGGTCCTGCGGGCTGCGGAGACCGGGGAGAACCCTACTCCTCGGCCTCGCCGCCGCCTCGGAGTCCTGCCGAAGTGGCTGTGGGCACCCTCAGGCCGCCTCGGAGCGGCCCGCCGTCATCCGGGCGGCGGAGGCGAGGGTGGCGCGGGCCTCGTGGAGGGAGAGGCCGGCGCGTACGGCCGCCTCGGTCAGGGCGGGGGCGAGCGCGTCGCCGAAACCGTGCTCGTACGCGCGGCAGGCGGCCCAGAACAGCCGGGTGTTGCGCTGTCCGGCGCGGGCGGCGAGCACGAAGTGGACCAGCCCCTCGCCGTCCTCGGGGGCGCGGAGGGTATGAGCAGCCCCACTGGCCCCTCCCACCCCATTGGCCCCTCCGGTCCGGCGGGCCGGGCGGGCCGGGGGCGTCAGCAGGCGCAGCAGGGTGCGCGGGCACGGCGCCGGTGGGAGGTGCGCGGTGCCCGGGGCGAGGCGGTAGGTGCCGTGCGGGGTGAGGGAGCCCGGCCCGATGAGGTAGCCACCGGTGCCCCGGACGTCGATGCCCGGCGCGAGGCGGCTCGCCGAGCTGGGCACGACGACCTCCGCGGGCGCGGTCAGCCAGAGGTGCCGACCGCCGCTCGGGGTGAGAACGGTGAGGGTCGGCGGGATCGTGAAGAGGTGCTGGAGGGCGAGTTGGCGGAGCGCGCCGTCCGCGTGTGCGTCCGTAGCCCCGAGAGCGTCGGCGGCCTGCCCCGTGGCCGGTCCGGCGGTGTCCGCGTCCAGATCGATGCCGATCAGCCGGTGCGGCCCCCGCCCACAGGCGATGCCGTACCCGGCCACGTCCGGCGCCGCCGCGAAAAGCGCGCGGACGACAGCAGGGTCGGTGGTCGCGTCGTACACCCCGTGTCCGGGCAGCCCGCACTGGCCGGTGCAGGCGGTACGCGCAGGTCGGCCCGGGTGGGGCGAGCGCAGGGCGGGGAGTCTGGCGGCGGTGAGCGGGATGACGGGGAGACCCCGCTCCGCGGCGTTCAGCGCGTGGGCCAGGGCCAGGGTGGCGATCTGCCGGTCGGTGGGGGCCATGCACTCATGTTCGTACGTGAGTTCGAATAAGGCAACGGAATTGAGGGTGACCCTGGGCACCCCCTCGTCCGCCCCCGGGCTCCGGGCGGGCCGTGGCCGGACACCTCCCGGCCGGCCTTGCGGCAATCGGTTGGTGCAAGGGGATTGACCGCCGGAAAAGGCGGGCCTTAGGTTTCCAGAAAATTGCGGGGACATTCTCGAAATGTTTCGGTCCCGTTCGAGGATCGCGCGTGGTCCGATGTCGGGATTCCTCGTGTTCGAGTGCCTTGGCTCGATAAGGGAGGGATCGGTGAGCTGTGTAGTCCTGGCATCCTGCGCCTCGCTTCCCGCTGTTCCAACCCGTGACCTGCGAACTTTCCCCCCTGCCCGTTGTGGCGACTCTTTTCTCGAAACTTTTATCGGAGGTCATTCGTGGAATCACAGGTTCCGGGCCCGCGCCTACCGGCATCCCAGGTAGAGGGGTCCCGTCAGAGCTCCTGTCAGGACTGGTCCCAGGGCCCGTCCCAGGACGCTTCTCAGGGCCCCGATCGCTCCGGCGCACCGGAATCGGCCGCCTCGGCCCCTGCCAGTCGGCGGTCCGTACTCGCGCTCGGCCTCGGTCTGAGCGCCCTCGCCTCCCCGCTCCTCTCCCTCGGCGGCGCGACGCCCGCCGTGGCCGCACCCCTCGGGACCCAGGGCGTCGGCGGGACGCGCGGTGACGGCGGGACGCAGGGGGGCGCTGCGGGCCGGGCCACCGACTCCGGGGCGTACATCTCGTTCGGCGCGGTGTCCGGCGGGTTCACCCTGGTGGCGTCGGGCCGCGCGGTCCCGCTCGTCGTCAGCGGCGCGGACCACGCGGGTGTCATCCGGACCGTCGGCGATCTGCAGTCCGACATCGAGCGGGTCACCGGGGTGCGACCGGCCGTGGTGCGGAAGGCCGGCGCCGGGCAGCGCGAGATCGCGATCATCGGCACCATCGGGCGCAGCCCGCTCATCGACGCACTGGTGGACGCGGGCAAGCTCGACGTGAGCGGCATCGCGGGCACGTGGGAGACGTCCCTCCAGACGATCGTCGAGCGGCCGATGCCCGGCGTGGACCGGGCCTTCGTGATCGCCGGCAGCGACCAGCGCGGCACGATCTTCGGCGCGTACGACGTCTCCCGGGGCATCGGGGTCTCCCCCTGGTACTGGTGGGACGACGTGGTGCCGGAGCACCGCGACCAGATCCACGTCCGCCCCGGCCGCCACACCCAGGGCACCCCCGCCGTGAAGTACCGCGGCATCTTCGTCAACGACGAGAACCCCTCGCTCGGCACCTGGGCCCCCAAGTTCTTCGGCCCCGGCAAGGCGGCGGGCTTCGAGGGCGGGTTCAACGCCGACTTCTGGGCCCGGATATTCGAGGTGCTCCTCCGGCTCAAGGCCAACTACCTCTGGCCCGCCGTCTGGGGCCGTGCCTTCGCCGAGGACGACCCGCTGAACCACGCCACCGCGACGGCGTACGGAATCGTCATGGGCACCTCGCACGAGGCCCCCATGATGCGCGGCATCGAGGAGTGGAACCGGCACGCGGTCGCCGCCGTGCGCGACAGCGCGGGCAACATCACCACCCCCGGCCACGACCCCTACGGCGGTACCGGGGAGTGGTCCTTCCGGCGCAACTCCGAGGCGCTGAAGGCATATTGGGCCGACGGAATCCGCCGTATGAAGGAGCAGGACTTCGAGGGCGTGGTCACCCTCGGCATGCGCGGCAACGGTGACACCAGCCTCCCGGACGGCGACGCGATCGAGCTGATGGGCGAGATCATCGCGAGCCAGCGCGCCATCATCGCCGACATCACCGGCGACGAGACGTCCGTTCCGCAGGTGTGGACCCTCTACAAGGAGGTGCAGCGCTACTGGGACCGGGGGCTGCGCGTCCCGGACGACGTGACGGTGGTGCTCACCGACGACAACTGGGGCAACGTGCGCAGACTGCCCCAGCTCGCCACCGACGCCCGCGCCGGTGGTTACGGCCTCTACTACCACTTCGACTACGTGGGCGTCGGCCGCAACTACAAGTGGGTGGACACCACGTCGCTGCCGAACATGTGGGACCAGCTCAACCAGTCGTACACGTACGGGAATCACGACCTGTGGATCACCAACGTCGGCGATCTCAAGGGCAACGAGCTCGCCACGCAGTTCTTCATGGAGTACGCCTGGAGCCCGGCGCGCTGGGACCTCGACCGCCTCCCGGAGTGGGAACTCGGTTACGCGCGACTCCACTTCGGGGAGAAGCAGGCCGAGCGGATCGCGGAGGTCCTCTCCGAGTACGCGCACCTCCAGCAGATCCGCAAGCCGGAACTGCTGAACCGGCGCATCACCCTCGACCCCGCCAAGGACCCGGCCACCGACTCCTCGGCGATCGTCTACGACGACCGGGCGACCCCCTTCAGCCTGGTGCACCACCGGGAACTCGAGCGGGTCACCGACCGCTGGCGGGCTCTCGCGGCGAAGGCGCGCGCGGTGGGCGAGCGCCTGCCCGCCTCCTCGCAGGACGCCTGGTTCGAGCTCGTCGGGTACGAGGTCGAGGCCACCGCGAACGTCTACGAGCTGCGCGAGGCGCAGTTCACCAACCTCTTCTACGCGGAGCAGGGCCGGGCCCTGACCAACGAACTGGCTGCGACCGCCGAGGCCCGTCTCGCGGACGACTTCGCCCTGTCCAAGAGGTTCAACACCCAGGTGGCGGACGGCAAGTGGGAGGGTTTCCAGACCCAGCCGCACATCGGGTACGGAGACGTCGCGCGCTACGGTCCCAACGCGCCGTGGCAGCAGCCCGAGTTGAACAACGTGGCGCTCGCCGACGAGATCTACCCGGCGGTGAAGCGCATCGAGCTGCCCCGGGCGGCCGAGATGGGCGTCGCCGTCGAGGGGAGCGAGGACTGGTGGCCGGGCGGCGGGGCGGGTGAGGCGGAACTGCCGGTGTTCTCGCCGTACTCCAACGGCCCCGACCCCTACCTCGACGTGTTCAACCGGGGGCAGGCGCCCTTCGACTACCGCATCACCGCCGGGAAGTCCTGGCTGCTGGTGGACCGGCCGCACGGGCGGGTCACCACCCAGACCCGGGTCACCCTGCGGGTCGACTGGAAGCGCGCGCCGCAGGGCGTCAGCCGGGTGCCGGTGACGGTGAGCGGCCCCGGCGGGGCGAGCGTCGTCGTGACCGCCGTGGTCGACCGGCCCCGGCCGCCGAAGCCGGGCCCCAAGGGGTTCGTGGAGGCCGGCGGGTACGTGTCGATGGAGGCCGAGCACTACAGTCGCGCGATCGGCAGCGGGTCGGTGAACTGGCGCCACCTGCCCGACGTGGGCCGTACCGCGGGCGGCATGGAAGCCTTCCCGGTGACGGCGGCCCGGCAGTCGGCGGGCCGGGGCCCCCGGCTGGAGTACACGCTGAGCCTCTTCACCACCGGACCGGTCACGGTCTGGGCGTATCTCTCCCCGAGGAACAACGCGCTGGCCGGCGACGGCCTGAAGTACGCGGTCTCCTTCGACGACGACGTACCGCGCACGGTGAACGCCACGGCGGTCACCGGCCAGGACGACGGCACCATGAACGTGCAGTGGGCGCGCGGTACCTCCGACAACGTCAACCGCACCGCCACCCAGCACGTCATCGCCCGGCCGGGGGAGCACGTGCTGAAGTTCTGGATGATCGACCCGACGGTGGTGCTCCAGAAGCTGGTGGTCGACACCGGCGGTCTGCGGCCGGTCTACCTCGGGCCGCCGGAGAGCCTGCGGATCGGCTGAGGACCGGCGGAGGACCGGCTGGAACCGGGAGCCGTCCCGCTGTACCCCGAAGCGACCCCCGGACCCGTACGGTGCGCGGCCGGCCCGCGCGGTGCACTCCGGTGCCTCGCGCGGGCCGTTCCCGCCCCTGCCCCGGCCCCCGACCACGTACCGGTACCCGTACCCCTCCCCGCCGCCGTCCGGCCCGGGTTGGCGTCACGGTGAAGGCCCCGACCCCGACTCCCCCTCTCGCGCCCTCCACCCCCAGGAGGTGGACGCCTCCCGGCTCCTACACCCTGAGGCGGACGTGCCATCGGGACCTGGGGCCGATCCGTCGCCCGGCCTTCGCTCCTAGGTTGGAGAGATGACCACGCCAGTCTGCACGGGCGCCCTCAGGCACCCCGCTGCCGCCGCCGGACACACCCCGCCCTACTCGTCGTTCTCCTCGTACGTCCGGGCGCGCGGGCCCGTCCTGCTGCGCACCGCGCGCTCGCTCACCGCGAATCCGAGCGACGCCGAGGACCTGCTCCAGACCGCGCTGGCCAAGACCTATGTGGCCTGGGAGCGGATCGAGGACCACGGGGCGCTGGACGGATACGTCCGCCGCGCCCTGGTGAACACGCGTACCTCGCAGTGGCGCAAGCGCAAGGTCGACGAGTACGCCTGCGACGATCTGCCCGAGCCGGCGACCGCCCCGGCCCCCGACCCGGCCGAACACCAGTCGCTCCACGACGCGATGTGGCGGGCCGTGCTCAAACTGCCGGACCGGCAGCGGGCCATGGTCGTCCTGCGGTACTACGAGGACCTCAGCGAGGTCCAGACCGCCGAGGTGCTCGGGGTGTCCGTGGGCACGGTGAAGAGCGCCGTCTCCCGGGCGCTCCGCAAGCTCCGCGAGGACCCGGAGCTGACCCCGGCGCGCTGACCCGGCGCGGTGCCCCGCGTGCTGGTCACGGACGACCCTGACCACCGCTCTCCCGGGGGCGCGTACCGATTGGGGTGGCCCGGAGTAGTGACATACCGCGCGGTATGTGCGCAGAATCAGCGGAACCCTACTGCTGCGTAGCGCCTCCGGGAGGACGCCGTGCTGAGCACCATGCAGGACGTACCGCTGACTGTCACCCGCATCCTGACCCATGGGATGACGATCCACGGGAAGTCGCAGGTCACGACCTGGACCGGCGAACCCGAGCCGCACCGCCGGACTTTCGCGGAGATCGGCGACCGTGCGACCCGTCTCGCGGGTGCCCTCCGCGACGAACTGGGCATCGACGGTGACCAGCGTGTGGGAACCCTCATGTGGAACAATTCGGAGCACGTCGAGGCATACCTGGCGATTCCGGCCATGGGCGCCGTGCTCCACACCCTCAACCTGCGGCTCCCCGCCGAGCAGCTCGTCTGGGTCGTCAACCACGCGGACGACAAGGTGGTGATCGTCAACGGTTCGGTGCTGCCGCTCCTCGCGCCGCTGCTGCCCCATCTGCCGTCCGTGGAGCACGTGGTCGTCGCGGGCCACGGCGATCTCTCCCTGCTCGACGGCGTGGCGCCGCGCGTGCACGACTACGAGCAGCTCATCGCCGGCCGTCCGGCCACCTTCGACTGGCCCGAGATCGACGAACGCCAGGCCGCCGCCATGTGTTACACCTCCGGCACCACGGGCGACCCCAAGGGCGTCGTCTACTCGCACCGTTCGATCTACCTGCACTCGATGCAGGTCAACGCGACCGAGTCGATGGGGCTGACGGACGCCGACACCACGCTGGTCGTCGTGCCCCAATTCCATGTGAATTCCTGGGGTTTGCCCCATGCGGCCTTCATGTCCGGTGTGAACATGTTGATGCCGGACCGCTTCCTCCAGCCCGCTCCCCTCGCCGACATGATCGAGCAGGAGCGGCCGACCCACGCGGCCGCCGTCCCCACCATCTGGCAGGGCCTCCTCGCGGAGGTCACCGCGAGGCCGCGCGACCTCACCTCGATGGCCCGGGTCACCATCGGCGGAGCCGCCTGCCCGCCCTCGCTGATGGAGGCGTACGACAAGCTGGGCGTCCGCCTCTGCCACGCCTGGGGCATGACGGAGACCTCCCCGCTGGGCACCATGGCCAACCCGCCCGCCGGGCTGAGCGCCGAGGAGGAGTGGCCGTACCGCGTCACCCAGGGCCGCTTCCCGGCCGGTGTCGAGGGACGGCTGGTCGGCCCGGGCGGTGAACACCTGCCCTGGGACAACGAGTCGGCCGGTGAGCTGGAGGTACGCGGCCCCTGGATCGCCGGCGCGTACTACGGCGGCGCGGACGGTGAACCCTCGCGTCCCGAGGACAAGTTCAGCGTGGACGGCTGGCTGAAGACCGGCGACGTCGGCGTGATCAGCCCGGACGGCTTCCTCACCCTCACCGACCGGGCCAAGGACGTCATCAAGTCCGGCGGCGAGTGGATCTCCAGCGTGGAGCTGGAGAACGCGATCATGGCCCATCCGGACGTGGCCGAGGCCGCCGTCGTCGCCGTACCCGACGACAAGTGGGGCGAGCGCCCGCTGGCCACGGTCGTCCTCAAGGAGGGCGCCACCGCCGGCTTCGAAAGCCTCAAGGCATTCCTCGCCGAGTCCGGCGTCGCCAAGTGGCAGCTTCCGGAGCGGTGGACGGTCATCGCGGCCGTACCGAAGACGAGCGTGGGGAAGTTCGACAAGAAGGTGATCCGCAAGCAGCACGCGAACGGCGAACTGGACGTCACGGTCGTCTGACCGTCCACGTCAGCCGTACGTCGGCTCACGTCGGCCGTACGTCGGCTCACGTCGGCGCACGCCGGCCGCACGGCAGCGGGGTGGTACGGAGATCCGTACCACCCCGCTGCCGTGCGGTCAGTTGGTCCCTATCTTCGCCAGCAGATCGACGATCCGGGACTGCACCTCGTCACTGGTGGAGCGTTCGGCCAGGAAGAGCGCGGACTCGCCGGAAGCGAGCAGCGACAGCCCCGGTCCGTCCAGTCCGGCCGAGGTGTAGACGACCAGCGGGGTGTGGTTCAGGCGCCCGTTGGCCCGCAGCCAGTCGATGATCCCGGCCCGTCGGCGACGTACCTGCATCAGGTCCATCACCACCAGGTTCGGCCGCGTCCGCGCCGCCAGGTCGACCGCCTCGCTGTCCGTCGACGCCCGGACGGTCTGCATGCCGCGCCGCTCCAGGGTCTGCGCGAGGGCCTCCGCGATCTCCTCCCGCTCCTCGATGACGAGGACCCGGGGCGGGTGCTGCTCGCTGTCGCGCGGGGCGAGCGCCTTGAGGAGGACGGCCGGATCGGCGCCGTACGCCGCGTCCCGGCTTGCTTGCCCCAGACCTGCCGTGACCAGCACCGGCACCTCGGCCGCCACGGCGGCCTGGCGCAGCGACTGGAGGGCGGTACGTGTGATGGGCCCGGTCAGCGGGTCCACGAAGAGCGCGGCGGGGAACGCGGCGATCTGCGCGTCCACCTCCTCGCGCGAGTGCACGATCACCGGCCGGTAGCCCCGGTCGCTGAGCGCCTGCTGGGTCGACACGTCCGGAGCGGGCCAGACCAGCAGCCGCCGGGGGTTGTCCAGCGGCTCCGGGGGCAGCTCGTCGTCGACCGGCCGGGGCTGCGGACGGTTGGCGATCTCGACCGCACCGCCCGGACCGTCCAGCGGCTCCGGGCCCTCGGCACCCTCGTCGGGTGCTCCTATGGCGTACGAACGCCCTTCGGAGACGGGCGTCATCAGCTGCCCGGAGGCCGACGCCGTCGCGCCGGAGCCGGGCCGCGCGGGCTGTGGGGTCGGAGCCTGCGGAAGGCTTTGCGGAAGTCCCTGCGGAGCGGCGGCGGGGGCGGGAGAGTCGGCTCCCGGGGGCGCGGACAGCTTGCGGCGCCGGCCCGCCGCGCCGAGCGTCTGGTTCTGCTGGTGCCCCAGGTGCTGTACGAGCGGTACGCCCTGACCGAGTGTCCGCACACTGAAGGCCCGTCCCTGGGTGTCCGAGCCGCCGGGCATCGGCATCTCGGCGGGCAGCGGCTGCCTGCGGGCCGCGGGCGCGGCGGCGGGCGGCACGTGGGTGTTGCCGGTCGCGTGCGTGGTGGGCCCGGCATCGCCGGACACCGGCCCGGGAGCGGCGGGCGGCGCGGGCACGGGCGGTGCCGCGGCGGGAGCGGTGGGCGGTACGGCGGTGGCGGGAGGCACCGGTGCGGCGGCGGGGGCCACGGCCGGGCGCGCGAACCCGTCGCCGGTGACGGCGCCTTCCCGGTCGCGTGCGGCGTACGCCAGGGCGGGCTGCGGCGCCTCGTCGTCGTCCTGGACACCTGCGTGGATGCCGGCGTGGGAGGGCCCGTGCGCCGGGCGGCCGACCCGGTCGGTCGAGTCGACCCGCGACCAGCTCTCCGGCGAACCCGCCGCCTCGGCGGGACGAGCCCGGCGGCGGCCGGACGGGGCGGCGGTCACGGGGTGCGGCTCCGGTGGCGTGTGGTCCTCGTCCGGACCCATGGCGGTGGCGTCGTGCCGGTCCGGTACCGCTCCGGGCCCGGGCTCGGGCCGGTCGGCGTCTGCGGGCCCCAGCGCGAACGGGGTGCGCGGCCCGGCGTTCTCGGCGGCCAGCCGCTCCTGCGCGGCGGCCAGCGCACGCCGGGCGCGACGTCCTGCGGGCTGGAGTTCCGGTGCGAGCGCCTCGGGCTGCGGAACGCCCTCGTCGTGCACCACGGGCGACCGCACGGGCAGCGCGGGACGGCCCGCGCCCTCCGGACGCACCGGTCGGCCCTGCTGTCCGGGGGCCTGCGGGCCCGTGACCTGTACGCCGGGGTTCTGTACGCCCGGGGCCTGCGGGCCCGTCGGGACGCCCTGCGGGGGCACGGTCTGTCCGCGCTGCGGACGCCCCGCGCCCTGGGCGCCCTCCGCCGCCGTCACGACGGAGCCCTCCGAAGGCGCGTTACCGGCTGCCGGGAGCGCCAGAGCCTGCCCGGCACCGCGCGGACGCGCCTGCGCGGCCGGGAGCTGCTGAGGAGGACCGGCCTGCGCCGGTACGGGCACGGACTGCTGAGCGGATACGGGCCGCGGATCCGGTACGGAGACCTGCCCCGCGGGCCCGGACTGCCCCGCGGGCCCGGACTGCCCCGCGGGCCCGGAGTGCTGGGCGGGACCGGACTGCGCCGGAACCGGGGCGGTCTCCGCCGGGCTGGGGCGACCGCGCCTGCGGCCGGAACCCTCGCTGGGCCGGGGCACCAACGCTTCCTGTTCCTGCTCCTCCACCGCCGCCGGACCCCGCCGTGCCCGGCGCCGCCCGGTCGCGCCCGCGCCGCCCGCACCGTCGGACGAGTCCACCGGGACACCCGTGCCCTCGGTACCCGCGAGGCTCTCCGGCCCCTCCGGGCTCAGCGCGCTCTCCAGGAACGCGTCCGTCGAGGCCCGGCGAGCCCTGCGCCGCCCACCACTGACGACGGCGGGAGCGCCGACGGCCTCGAAGGCCGCGACCTCCTGCTGCGGCTGCGACTCCGTGGCCTGCTCCGGCAGGGCGGCCCGCGCCTGCGGGGGCGGCTGCTGGATCGTGCCCGAACCCGATCCCAGCGGTACTTCGAGCACGTACGCGCTGCCCGCCATGCCGGGCATCTCGTGGGTCTGGAGCACCCCGCCGTGCGCCCGCACGATCCCGCGCACGATCGGCGTGTGCACCGGGTCACCACCGGCGAACGGGCCGCGCACCTCGATCCGTACGACGTCCCCGCGCTGGGCCGCGGCCACCACGACGGTCGAGTCGAGATAGCCGCCGCCGGGTGCGATCCGGGTCTTGCCGGTGGAGTCGATGCCGGCCACGTCCGCGACCAGGTGGGCCAGGGCGGTCGCCAGCCGGCGGGCGTCCACCTCGGCCTCGATCGGCGGAGCGTGCACCGCGAACTGCGCGCGCCCCGGACCGATCAGCTCGACCGCGCCGTCGATGCCCGCCGTCACGACGGCGTCGATCGGCGCCGGAGCCTTGTCGAGCGTCTCCGTGCCGAGGTCCAGGCGCTGGTAGCCCAGAACGTTGTCGACCAGCGTGGTCATCCGGGCGTACCCGGCGGCCAGGTGGTGCAGGATCTGGTTCGCCTCGGGCCAGAGCTGGCCGGCGGGGTCGGAGGCGAGCGTGGCGAGCTCGCCCCGCAGCTCCTCCAGCGGCCCGCGCAGCGACTCGCCGAGAACGGCCGTCAGCTGCGCGTGCTGCGCACCGAGCAGGGCGATGTGGTCGGCCTGCTCCTCCAGCTCGGAGGCGTACCGCTCGGTGCGGTCGGCCATCTCCGAGGCGTGGCCCTCGGTGAGCCCGGAGACCTCGGTGGTGTGGTTCTCGGTGAGTTCGGTGACGGCGGCGGTGTGGCTCGCGGTCAGCTCGGCGACCTCGGCGGTGTGCTTCTCCGTCAGGGAGGAGATCTCGGCGGCGTGCTTCTCGTTCAGCTCCGCGACCTCGGTCGTGTGCTGCTCGGTCAGCTCCTCGTACGGCCTGCGGTCGGTGAAGGTCATCACCGCGCCGACCAGCTGGTCGCCGTCCCGCACCGGAGCGGTCGTCAGGTCCACCGGAACCCGCGCGCCGCTCTTGGACCAGAGCACCTGCCCGCGCACCCGGTGCTTGCGCCCGGAGCGCAGGGTGTCGGCGAGCGGCGACTCGTCGTACGGGAACGGCTCGCCTTCCGCACGCGAGTGCAGGATCAGCGGGTGCAGCTCCTTGCCGCCCAGGTCGCTGGCGCGGAAACCGAGGATCTGCGCGGCGGCCGGGTTGACCAGGACGACCCTGCCGTCCGTGTCGGTACCGACCACGCCCTCCGAGGCGGCCCGCAGGATCATCTCGGTCTGCCGCTGCGAACGGGCCAGTTCGGCCTCGGTGTCGACGGTGCCGGAGAGATCCCGGACGACGAGCATCAGCAGCTCGTCACCGGTGAAGGAGGAGGTGGGGAAGTCGTTGTAGGCGGCCTGCCCGCTGTCGAGGCTCGCGCTGGTGACCTCTACGGGGAACTCGTGGCCGTCCGTCCGGCGCGCGATCATCCGCGTCGGCTTGGTCCTGCCCCGGGAGTCCGCCGATTCGGGCCGGCGCATCGACCCGGGGATCAGCCGTGAGTCGAACTCGGAGAGCAGATCGAGGAGTCCGCGTCCCACCAGGCCCGTACCGGGCGCCTCGAACATTTCGAGCGCGATGCTGTTGGCGTTGACGACCGTGCCGTTGGCATTGACGAGCAGCAGCCCGTCAGGGAGGGCGTCGAGTATGGCTGCGAGGCGAGCAGTGCCTCGGGATGGCCTGCTACTCACGACGCGCTTCCTCCCTGTTTACCGCACCTTGCCGGCCCGGGGCCCCATCTTGCCCCTCGGGCCACAAGCTGTCACGGGAGGAGTCTACGGGCACCGGAGCGGGCGGGAACGGTGGATGAGGGGGAGCTCTCGTCGAGCTTCTGTACAACCGGTGCGCACCGGAACCCCCCAAACACCCCAACGCGCCCCGTACGTACGGCTCCGGAGCTCTGCACGGAGCCGTACGCCGGGGGCCCGGGAAGGAGGCCGGGAAAAGCCCCATTCGGCCTACTCGACGGGCTCACTGGCCCGCCGGCACCCGCCCGGTTTCACGCCCGCGTCCCGGGGGTGGACGCCGGCCGGGACCCTGCCGGTTACCGCCCGGCCTACTGGCCGGTGGCCGGGAGCAACGGGCGCAGGGCGTTCCAGCGGGCGATCTCGCAGCCGTTCTTGCGGTTCACGGTCGTGTCGACCGGTCGGCCCCGCCAGGTCCCGGTGATCCGTGCGGTGGCCGGTCCGCCGTACATCTGGGTGCACATCGCGTTCTTGTCGACGGGCCGGAACAGGTCCTCACCGGTTCCCTCCGCCTCCGCGAGCCGGTCGCAGGCGCCCTGCGCGTCCGGGTGGTCGCCTCCGGCCCGCGTACCCGACCGGGTGCCGGCGGCGGGCGTGCACGTCAGCTCGTACGAACCGTCACCGACGCGCTGTGCGGAGCCGGGCTTGCCGGAGGCCCCGGAGTCGGTCCTGCCGGAGTCCGTGTTTCCGGAGCCCTCCACGGTCACCGTCAGCCGCGTGGTCGCGTCGGCCTCGGCTCCGCCGGTGGTGGGCGCCGGCAGGGTGACGGGCGCCGGGAGCGTGGTGGGACCGGCCGAGTCCCCCGGCCGGTCGCCGTTGCTGCGGCCGGGGAGGGCGGGGTCGTCCGTGTCACGGGGACCGCGGGCCTCGGCAGCCCCGGCACCCTTGCGCGCGGGGCGGAGCATCCCGCTGTACGGGGAGCCGGCGGGGCCGGACGGGCCGGACGGGCCGGCGGTCCCGTTCGGGCCGGGGGTTGCGTTCGGGCCGGGGGTTGCGTTCGGGACCGTGGTTGCGTTCGGGCCGGCGGTCCCGTCCGGGACGGTGGGCCCGGGCTGCTCGGACACCGGGAGCGGCCCCGACCCCTCGATGGGCACGGGCAGCGGCCCCACGGCCGTGGCGAGGGGGGCGGCCGTGGAGAGCGCGGCGATCGAGAGGACGGCGGTGAGGGCGAGACGGCGCAACATTGCGGGGCTCCTGGTCCTGGGGCACGGGCACGGGTGGGCGGCGGGCAGCGGCTGACCCATCTCGTGTCCCTGGATCACGTCGGCCCTTCCTGGTGTCCCTAACGTCCCTCCCGCCCCGACGTTGCGCGATCCGGAAGGGCCGCACGGAGCAAGCCGGGGCGCACGCCGGGCGTACGGGCGGGGCGGGCGGGGCGTTCAGTAGGGCGACGGGCCGGCGTACGGGCAGGGAGCGCCGACCGGGAACGGGAGCGCGCCGGATCTTCCCCGCATCAGGGCCGTATCTGCTTTGCCACCGCGCCCACCTGCCTAGTACCGTGGGCCGCGATTGGTGACACCGGCTCCGGCTGTGTCATCATCTGCACGCACCACTCGCGCTTGCGCGAGGTGTGCTGGAGGCGTCGCCTAGTCCGGTCTATGGCGCCGCACTGCTAATGCGGTTTGGGTTTTAAAACCCATCGAGGGTTCAAATCCCTCCGCCTCCGCCCCATCCGAAGCCCCGTGCCCCTGGCGCGGGGCTTCGGTCGTTCTCGGGGGCCGTCGCTCGGAGGACCTGCCGTGCTCGCGGTCGGGGCGGTCGCCGTGGCCGGGGCCGAATCCGGTCGTTCCCAATCATTCCCGGTCGTGATCGTGCGAGGTACGGGTCCGGGTCCGGATCGCGGTGGCTCCCGCCCGTGGAGGCCCGTTCGAACGGTTTCCGCGAGCGGCAGAGGCGGAAGGACGGGGGCGGCAGCGCGCCCCGGAACCGTCGAGATTCACCCTCTGGGGACGTTTCCGCAGGTCAGGCGGGGTGAGGGCAATGGATTTCGCGTCACGGCGCGGTTCATGTAATGTTGTTCTCGCAACGCCGACCGGGAAGAAAAAAGCCCGGAACGCCAAGCACTCGTAGCTTAACGGATAGAGCATCTGACTACGGATCAGAAGGTTGCAGGTTCGAATCCTGCCGAGTGCACAGCAGGCCAGAGGCCCCCAGGAGAAATCCCGGGGGCCTCTCGCGTTGTCCGCCCCTGCGTGGCGCGGTCCCGAAGGCCGCTCGCCCCGGCGGGAGGGAGCGCGGGGCGAGCGGTGTTCCGGAGGATGCCGACGGCGTCTTCCTGAAGGAAGTCGCTCCAGCCACCGGTGGTCCGGGACCGGCCCACCCGCAACGGGCCCTCGCTGTAGGGGAGGTCGGTCAGGTAACCGGGGTCCCGGCGGGGCTGACAGCGCCAACCCGCAGGCCCGTAACGGATGTACGGGCCGAGGGCGGAGCTGCTCTTCCGTCCACGGCCTGCGGGAAGCCGCCGGGTCGGTCAGGACGCCGCCTCCGGCAGCGCGTCCTGCGGGGCCGCAGCCGGGGCCGGGGCCGCCCCGGGCGTCTGGTGCACGAGCGGCCGGCGGCGCGACGGGAGGCCGAGGGTGGGGTTGGCGACGCCCCAGGCGGCGCTCTTGCAGACGACTTCCTTGTAGAAGGCGGCGAGCCGTCCGGTCAGGGCCGCGCTGACGGCGCGGTCGTCGGCGGTGACGTACTGGATGAGGCCCTCCTTGCGGCCCAGCGAGATGCACTGGTTGAAGTAGCGGGCCGAAGGCTTCGGGAGCTTGTCCCCGGTCAGGCGGGCCGCGATGGTGTCGGCGGCCTGCCAGGCGAGGGGGACGCCCGAGGCGCAGGACATCCGCAGGGGCTTGTCGGCCGGGCCGATGCCGTGGGCGGCGTCGCCGATGGCGTACACGTCGGGGTGCGAGACCGAGCGCAGGGTCCTGTCGACCACGATCCGGCCGTCGCCGGTGACTTCCAGGGTGGTGGCCTGCGCGATCGGGTGGACCGAGAAGCCGGCGGTCCACACCGTGACGGCGGCGGGGACGGCGGTGCCGTCGGCGGTGACGACGTGGTCGGCCCCCACCGCCTCGACGGCGGTGTGTTCGCGGACGGTGATGCCGAGCTTGCCGGCGACCTTCCGCAGGTGGAGGCGGCCCTTGGGGGAGAGCCAGTCGCCGAGTTCACCGTGTGCGGCGAGGGTGACGTCGAGGTCGGGGCGGGCCTCGGCGATCTCGGTGGCGGCCTCCACCCCGGTGAGGCCGCCACCGACGACCACCACCGGCGATCCTGCGCCGAGGACTGCCAGGCGCTCGCGGAGTCGGAGGGCGCCGGGGCGGCCGGTGATGTCGTGGGCGTGCTCTGCGGTGCCGGGGACGCCGTGGGTGTTCCAGCCGCTACCGAGGGCGTACACGAGGGTGTCGTACGGGAGTTCCGCGGCGGAGGCTTCATGGCCACCGGTCCCGCCCGCGGTCCCGCCACCGTTCCCGTTTCCGTTCCCCGGCCCGCTCCCGTCGAGGACGGTGACGGTGACGGTTTTGCGGTCGGCATCGACGGCGGTGACGCGGCCGAGCCTGAGCTCCACGCCGGTGCCGGCGAACATCTCGGCGAAGGGGCGTGGCCGCAGCTCCTGGCCGACCGCCAGCTGGTGCAGCCTGACCCGCTCGACGAAGTCGGATTCGGCGTTGACGAGGGTGATGTCGACGTCCTCGCGCCGCAGCCGCTTGGCGAGGCGGCCGGCGGCGATGGCTCCGGTGTATCCGGCGCCGAGGACGATGATGCGGTGCTTCCGGACGGTGTGGTCCTTCATTTCCCTGGCTCCCTGTCTCGCGTCCTGTTCCGCGCGGTTCGCCTCCTGAACCGGACAGCCCGACGATTCCTGACAGAGGTGTGTTGTGACGTGGCTCACATCAGTGGCTCACGTGGGGCAGGGTGCGGTCAGAAGGGGCGGAGCAGGGGTTCGCCGTGGTCACCGGCCGCCGCCCACCGCTCGGTCGCGCGGACCAGCTTGTCCGGGTTGACCTGGCTGCGGAACGCGGCGATGCCCTCGGCGGTGATCTCCATGCAGACGATCCCGATGACCCGGCCGTTGAGGACCACGACCAGGGCGGGGGTGTTGTTGGCGGTCCAGGCGTAGACCCCGGGGGAGCCGCCGACGAGGTTGCGCTTGGCCGGGCCGGGCTTGAAGAGGCCCCGCATGAACTTCGCCACCGCGAGCGCCCCCTCGAAGGCCTTGGCGCGGGCCGGGACCTTGCCACCGCCGTCGCCGATGGCGATCGCGTCGCCGGTGAGGAGCCGTACGAGGGGTTCGGTACGGCCGCTGGTGGCGGCGGCGAGGAACTCGTGGACGATCCGCCGGGCGGCCGCCTCGTCGATCTCGGTACGCGACTTGCCCTCCGCGACGTGCTTCTTCGCGCGGTGGTAGATCTGCTGGCAGGAGGCCTCGGTGATGTCGAGGATCTCCGCGATCCTCCGGTGCGGGTAGTCGAAGGCCTCCCGCAGCACGTACACCACGCGCTCGTTGGGGGAGAGGCGTTCCATGAGGGCGAGGACCGCGTACGACACGGACTCGCGCTGCTCGACGGTGTCGGCGGGGCCGAGCATCGGGTCTCCGGCGAGCAGCGGCTCGGGCAGCCACTGGCCGACGTACGTCTCGCGGCGGGCGCGGGCCGAGGTCAGCTGGTTGAGGCACAGGTTGGTGAGGACCTTCGTCAGCCAGGCCTCGGGGACCTCGATGTGGCCGATGTCGGTGCCCTGCCAGCGCAGGAAGGTGTCCTGCACGGCGTCCTCGGCGTCGCTCGCGGACCCGAGGAGGCGGTAGGCGATGGCCTCCAGGCGCGGTCGGGATGCCTCGAAGCGGTCCACGTCGTCCATGGTCAGTGCCATGGCCGGGATTGTAGGGCCTTTCGGGCCCCCGGCACCTCAAGACCGATCGAGGTCGAAGGTGACCGGAAGCGACCGGAACCGAGCGGAGGCGACCGGTCCCGGAAGGCCCCGTAGGGTTGATCCCTCGCAGGATCAGGATGGTGACGGTCTCGGGGGTCGACGTGGGTTGGCGGTGCACCGGATTGCGGTGGCCCGGGGACGCCCCGGAGCTGGGGTGGCGCAGCGACCGGGACCGGCGGGGGAGCGTCCTCGTGTACGGGAGCGAGCTCGGCTTCCGGGCCCTCGGGGAGCGGACCTGCGTGGGTGCGCGCGAGAACCTCTGCCCGGTGGGGGCGCCGGTGCCGGGCCGGAGCACGGGTGCCAGGTGCGCGGAGTGCGCGCGGCTGGACCGGGCGCACTCGGTGGCGGCGGACACGATCGCGGACGACCCGCGTACGTACCGGGTCTACCTCGCGTGGTTCGGGCCGGGGATGGTCAAGGTCGGGATCACCGCCGAGGAGCGGGGCGCCGCACGGCTGCGGGAGCAGGGCGCCGTGGTCTTCAGCTGGCTGGGGCGGGGCCCGCTCATGGCGGCGCGGCGGACCGAGGAGGTGCTGCGCGCCGCGCTCGGGGTGCCGGACCGGATTCCGTACGCCCGCAAGCGCGCGGTGCGCGGGGCGCTGCCGGGCCCGGAGGGGCGCCGGGCCGAGGTGGCGGAACTCTACGGGAGGGCGGCGGCGCTCGACGGGCGCGGCTGGCCGGAGTCGCTGGAGCGGCTGCCGTACGAGGCGGTGGACCACACGGAACTCTTCGGTCTCGCGGCCCTGGGATCCAGCGCCGGAGCGGTACGGGAGCTGGTCGCGGGCGGCGGGGTGGCCGGGCGGCTGGTGGCGGCCGCCGGACCGGATCTCCACCTGGCGACCGGCGACGGCGGTGCGGTGGTGGTGCTGGACACCCGGCTGATGACCGGCTGGGAACTCGTACGGGCCACCGGTGACGCGCCGGACGGGCCGGTGGCGAGCGGGAGCACCGGCGGGGGCGGGAGCACCGGCGGGAGCGGTGGTGGCTGGGGTCCGGCGGTGACCGTCCCCGTCGACGATCTGGGGCGGGGCGCCGTGCAGGACGGGCTCTTCTGACGGTGGTCCGACGGGTGGTCCGACGGGTGGTCCGACGAGATGTGACTACCGGTGTTCTGACGGGTTCTTCGCCGGGGAGGACCGGTCCCGCCGGTGCTCCTCCGGTTCGGTCATGTCCGGTCTTGGTGTCCAGGTCTTGGTGTCCTCATGACCAGAGCCTGACTCATTTCTCAGGGTTTTCACAGGAATGGGCAAGCTCCCTCTCAGAGCGGTCTCACAGAGTGGGGGGATGACGACGACCTCGCCCCAGGGGCGTACCGAACCGCTCAGGGCCGACCGCACCACCGGTAAGCCCGGCAACCCCGTCCGCGTGCTGGTCGTGGACGACGAGCCGCCGCTCGCCGAGCTGCTCTCGATGGCCCTGCGGTACGAGGGGTGGGACGTGCGCAGCGCCGGGGACGGCGCCGGTGCGCTGCGGACCGCCCGGGACTTCCGCCCCGACGCGGTGGTGCTCGATGTGATGCTGCCGGACATGGACGGGCTGGCGGTGCTCAGCAGGCTTCGCCGCGACCACGCCGACGTGCCGGTGCTCTTCCTGACCGCTCGGGACGCGGTGGAGGACCGGATCGCGGGTCTCACGGCGGGCGGCGACGACTACGTCACCAAGCCGTTCAGCCTGGAGGAGGTCGTGGCGCGGCTGCGCGGGCTGATCCGCCGCTCCGGCACGTCCACCACCGCCCGCAGCGAGTCCACGCTCGTCGTCGGCGACCTGCTGCTCGACGAGGACAGCCACGAGGTCAGCCGGGGCGGCACCTCGATCCACCTCACCGCCACCGAGTTCGAGCTGCTGCGCTTCCTCATGCGCAACCCCCGCCGGGTGCTGAGCAAGGCGCAGATCCTGGACCGGGTGTGGAACTACGACTTCGGCGGCCAGGCCAACGTGGTCGAGCTCTACATCTCCTACCTGCGCAAGAAGATCGACGCGGGTCGCACGCCGATGATCCACACCCGCCGGGGCGCGGGTTATCTCATCAAGCCCGGCGAGTAGCCGGCGTGCGCAGGCGGACCGGCCGGCAGGCGACCCACCGCGACGGACCCGGCGGCTGTGACGGACCCGGCGGCCGTGACGGAGTCGGCAGCAGCCGCGCGGGAGTCGGCGGCCGCAAGGGAGCCGGCGCCCGTGGAAGGGCCGGGCGGCCCTGGACGCTGCGGACCCGGCTGGTGGTCTCCGCCGTCTCGCTCATCGCCGTCGTCGCGGCCGTGATCGGCTCGGTGACGGCGATCGCCTTCCACAGCTACATGTACGGGAAGCTCGACGACCAGCTGGACTCCATCGCGGTCCGGGCCGGACTGGGCCCGGGGGTCGGCGTACCGGGGCCGGGCGGCGGTGGTCCGGGTGGCGGGCTGCTCGACTTCATCGGCAACGGCGGCCAGCCCATCGGTACGGTCGGCGCGGTCGTCACCGACGGCGGCACGGTCCTCGACTCGAAGGTGTTCGCCGATCGGGGCGAGGACAGGGTCCCCACGTCCACGCCGCTGACCACCGCCCAGTCCGAGGCCCTGGAGTCCTCCGGCGCGGCCGGCGACTCCGCCACCCACGACGTCGAACTGCCCGGACTCGGCTCCTACCGCGTCGAGTCGGCCTCCGCCAAGGGCGGTGTCACGTTCCTCGTCGGCATCCCGAGCGAGGAGGTGAGCGGGGACATCGCCGCGCTCATCCTGGTCGAGGTGTGTGTCACGGGGGCGGGGCTCATCGCCGCCGGGATCGCGGGGGTCACCATGGTCGGGGTGGCGCTGCGCCCGCTGCGCCGGGTCGCCGCCACCGCGACGCGTGTTTCCGAACTCCCGCTGCACAGCGGCGAGGTGGCGCCGCTCGTACGCGTCCCCGCGGCGGAGGCGGATCCCCGCACCGAGGTCGGGCAGGTCGGTGCGGCGCTCAACCGGATGCTGGGGCACGTCGGTTCGGCCCTGGCCGTCCGGCAGGAGAGCGAGACGCGCGTGCGGCAGTTCGTCGCGGACGCCAGTCACGAACTGCGCACCCCGCTCGCCTCGATCCGCGGGTACGCCGAACTGACGCGGCGCGGGGACGAGTCCATCGGACCCGACACCCGGCGCGCGCTGGGGCGCATCGAGTCCGAGGCCGAACGGATGACCGGGATGGTGGAGGACCTGCTGCTGCTGGCCCGGCTCGACGCGGGCCGACCGCTCGACCACCGGCCCACCGACCTCTCGCCCCTCGTGGTGGACGCGGTGAGCGACGCGCGCGCGGCGGACCGTGCCCGGTCGGCCGAGGGCGGTCACCTCTGGCGGCTGGAGCTGCCCGAAGCGCCCGCGACGGTACGGGCCGACGCGACCCGCATCCACCAGGTGCTGGTCAACCTGCTGGGCAACGCGCGCAGCCACACTCCGCCCGGCACCACCGTCACCGCCCGCGTGCGCGCGGCCACGCCGGGGGCTCCCTGGGTGACGATGGAGGTACGGGACGACGGCCCGGGGATTCCGGCGGCGCTGCTGCCGCACGTCTTCGAGCGGTTCGCCCGGGGAGACGCCTCTCGCTCGCGCCACGCGGGCTCCACCGGACTGGGGCTGGCCATCGTGCAGGCGGTGACGGTCGCGCACGGCGGTGAGGTCGCGGTGCGCTCGGTACCGGGCGACACGGTGTTCTCCGTCCGGCTGCCGGCCTGTGCCGAGCCCGGAACGGAAGACGTGCGCACGCCGGTCGCCGCGCACAACCCGACTGCTGGGTAACGCATGTGAGGTGGCGTCACGCTGTGGTCGGAACTCACAGCGTGACCACAGCCTCAGCACAACGGCGTGACAGCGCGGCCCGGGAGTGTCGGGCCCATGCGAACCGACAACCCCTGGAGCGCCGGCACCAGTGCCCTGCCGGCCCGGCGGCATCTTCCGGCCGGGACGGTGGACGCGCACGGAGCGCCCGTACTCGTCCTCGACGTGGTCGTGCCCGTGTACAACGAGGAGAAGGACCTTGAACCGTGTGTGCGGCGGCTCCACGAGCACCTGTCGCGGACCTTCCCCTACCGCTTCCGCATCACGATCGCGGACAACGCGAGCACCGACACCACCCCGCAGGTGGCGTCCCGGCTCGAAGCGCTGCTCCCGGAGGTGGTGTCGTACCGGCTGGAGCAGAAGGGGCGCGGGCGCGCCCTGCGCACGGTGTGGTCGCGGTCCGGCGCGCCGGTCCTCGCCTACATGGACGTCGACCTCTCGACCGACCTGAACGCCCTGCTGCCGCTGGTCGCGCCGCTGATCTCCGGCCACTCGGACCTGGCGATCGGGTCCCGGCTGGCACCCAGCGCGCGGGTGGTGCGCGGGTCGAAGCGCGAGTTCGTGTCGCGCTCCTACAACCTGATCCTGCGCTCCTCGCTCTCCGCACGGTTCAGCGACGCGCAGTGCGGGTTCAAGGCGATCCGGTACGAGGTGGCCGAACGGCTGCTGCCGATGGTCGAGGACACCGGCTGGTTCTTCGACACCGAGATGCTGGTGCTCGCCGAGCGGGCCGGGCTGCGCATCCACGAGGTGCCGGTCGACTGGATCGACGACCCGCACTCCACGGTCCACCTCGTGAAGACGGCCACCGAGGACCTGAAGGGTGTCTGGCGGGTGGGTCGGGCGCTGGCGGTCGGCGCGCTGCCGCTCGACCGGCTGGCCCGGCCGTTCGGCGACGACCCCCGGGACCGTACGGTGCCCGGCGTGCCGCGCGGGCTGGCCAGGCAGTTGGTCGGATTCTGCGTGGTCGGGGCGCTCTCGACCGCCGTCTACCTCGCGCTCTACTCCCTCTTCCGGCTGGGCGTCGGACCGCAACTCGCCAACGCCGGTGCCCTGCTGGTGTCCGCCGTCGCCAACACGGCGGCGAACCGGCGCCTCACCTTCGGGGTGCGCGGCCGGGGCGATGCGGTCCGCCACCAGGCGCAGGGCCTCGTGGTCTTCGCCATCGGCCTCGCGCTCACCAGCGGTTCGCTCGCCGCGCTGAGCACCACGGCCCCCTCCACCTCGCACGGCACCGAGGTCGCCGTGCTGATCGCGGCCAACCTGGCGGCGACCGTGCTGCGCTTCCTGCTGCTGCGCGCCTGGGTCTTCCCGGAGCGGCCGGGCGACCGCCCCACCGCAGGGGCACCCGCCCCCACCGGCCGTCCCACGGGCCCTCCCGCCCCGCAGGCCGACCCGACCGGAATCTCCCGTACGGCTCCGATCCCGGACCGCGGCACCGCCCCGTACGCCGACGACGAACCGAGGAACGCCCGATGACCGCCTCCCTCCGCCCCGACGCGTACCCCCCGCCGCCGCCGGTGGTGCCCGCACCGCCGCAGGTCTCCCACCGGACGGCCTCCTCCGACGGGTCCGACGGCGCCGACTGGTCCGAGAGGTCCGACGGAGTAGCCGGCCGGGCGGGACGGCTCCGGCGCGGCAGGCCCGAGGACCCGGCCTGGGCGCGCCCGGCCCTCCTCGGCCTGTTGCTGGTGGTCACGCTCGCCTACGTCTGGAACCTCAGCGCCTCCGGGTACGCCAACTCCTTCTACTCCGCTGCCGTCCAGGCGGGCAGCGAGAGCTGGAAGGCGTTCTTCTTCGGCTCCTCGGACGCGGCCAACGCGATCACGGTCGACAAGCCGCCGGCCGCCCTCTGGCCGATGGCGATCTCGGTACGGATCTTCGGTCTCGGCTCCTGGGCGATCCTGCTGCCCGAGGTGCTGATGGGCGTCGCCACCGCGGGGGTGCTGTACGCGGCCGTCCGCCGCCGCTTCGGCGCGGCGGCAGGGCTCCTCACGGTGGGCGCGTTCGCGCTGACCCCGGTCGCCGCGCTGATGTTCCGCTTCAACAACCCGGACGCGCTCCTCGCGCTGCTGATGACCGTCACCGTCTACTGCGTGCTCCGCGCGGTGGAGAACGGCCGCACCACGTCGCTCCTCTGGGCGGGCGTCGCGGTCGGGCTCGCCTTCCTGGCGAAGACCCTCCAGGCGTTCCTCATCCTGCCGCCGCTGGCCGTGCTCTACGCGGTCGTCGCGCCCGTGTCCGTACGAAAGCGGTTCGGCCAACTGGGCCTCTCCGCCGTGGCGATGGCCGTCTCGGGCGGCTGGTGGGTGGCGATCGTCGAGCTGTGGCCCGCCTCCTCCCGCCCGTACATCGGCGGCTCGCAGAACAATTCCTTCCTTGAACTGACCTTCGGATACAACGGGCTCGGCCGCATCAGCGGCGACGAGACCGGCAGCGTCGGTGGCGGTGGCGGCGGACAGGGCGGCGGCTGGGGCGAGACCGGCATCGGGCGCATGTTCAATTCCGAGATCGGCAGCCAGATCAGCTGGCTGCTGCCCGCCGCGCTGATCCTGCTCGTGGCCGGCATCCGGCTCACCCGGAAGGCGCCACGCACCGACGCGCGCCGGGCCGCGTTCCTCGCCTGGGGCGGCTCGCTGCTGATGACCGCGGTGGTCTTCAGCTTCATGGCCGGCATCTTCCACCAGTACTACACGGTGGCTTTGGCCCCCTACCTCGCGGCGCTCGTCGGCATCGGAGCCGTCGCGCTGTGGGAGGAGCGGGCCGCGTGGTGGGCGAGCGCGGTGCTCGCCGGCACCGTCGCCACCACCGCGGTCTGGGCGTACGTCCTCCTCGGCCGCACCCCGGACTACCTGCCGTGGCTGCGCTGGGTGGTGCTGCTCGTCGGCCTGATCGCCGCCGCGTGGATGGTGTTCGCGGGCCGGATCGACCGGCGGGCCGGGCTCGCGGTGGCTGCGGCGGCTCTCGTCGCGTCACTGGCAGGTCCGGCCGCGTACACGGTGTCCACGCTGAACACCGGCCATCAGGGGTCGATCGTCACGGCCGGGCCGTCCGGGGCCAGCGTGATGGGCGGGGGCGGTGGACCCGGCGGTGGCGGTGGCGGCATGCGGCCTCCGGGCGCCATGACCGGCCAGGCCAACGGCGGTCAGGGCACCGGCCGGACCGGCCAGGGTGCGGGCGGCGGCGGTACGCCTCCCACCGGTACGCCCCCCACCGGCACGATGCCCGGGCAGGGCACGAGGCAGAACGGCACGGTCGGGCAGAACTTCGGCGGGATGCCGGGCGCCATGGGCGAGGGCGGTCCGGCCGGCGGCGGGGGCGGCGGCATGGGCGGGCTGCTCGACGGCGCCACGGTCTCCGACGCTGCGAAGAAGCTGCTGGAGAAGGACGCCGACGACTACACCTGGGTCGCGGCGGCGATCGGCTCACAGAACTCGGCGAGCTACCAGCTGGCCACCGAGGACCCGGTGATGGCCGTCGGCGGCTTCAACGGCAGCGACCCGTCCCCGACCCTGGCCCGGTTCAAGAGCTACGTCTCCGACGGGAAGATCCACTACTTCATCGGCGGGAGCGGTATGGGCATGGGCGGCGGCGACAGCGGCACGTCCTCGAAGATCTCGTCCTGGGTCGAGGAGAACTTCCAGGAGGTGACGGTCGGCAGCGCCACGTTCTACGACCTGACCCGGCCCAAGAGCTGACGTCGTCCGTCCCCGGCACCACCTCGTCACTCCCGTCCCCACGAAGAGGCGGACCCGGCAGCCCCACGGCTGTCCGGGCCCGCCTCGGTCCGTTCCGGGTGCGTCGGCCACGGGCCCCGCCCTCACTCCGACGCGGCGACCCGTGCCGCGTAGGTCCAGAAGTCCCGCATCAGCTGCGGCGGCGTCGGGCCGCCCAGCTCGACCTGGGTCAGCAGCAGGGTGGCCAGCCCGGTGGACGGGACGAGGTGGCCGGCGGTGCCGGTGCCGCCGACCCAGCCGTACCGGCCGCGCACGTTCCACGGGTCCCGGGTCTCCACGTCGACCGATCCGCCGAACCCCCAGCCCTGCCCCTCCGTGAAGAGTCCGCTCGCCCTCCGCTGGGCGGGGGTGAGGTGGTCGGTCAGCATCTGCCGTACCGAGCCGGCCGACAGCAGCCGGTGCCCGTCGCGGGCCAGGCCGCCCGCGAGGAGCATCCGGGCGAAGGCGAACCAGTCGTCGGCGGTGGAGACCAGGCCGCCCGCCCCCGAGGGGAACGCCGGGAGGGTGCTCCACTGCCCGTCCGCCGCGTCGACCAGGTCGAACCCGCCGTCCTGGTGCGTCCGGTAGTAACCGGTGAACCGGCCGAGGTCCGCCGCCGGAACGGCGAACCCGGTGTCCTTCATCCCGAGTGGTTCGAAGAGCCGCTCCGCCAGGAACACCGGCAGCGGCTGCCCCGAAACACGGGCGACGAGCACCCCGAGGATGTCCGAACAGGTGTTGTAGAGCCACGCCTCGCCGGGCTGCCGCAGCATCGGGATACGGGAGAGCGTCCGCATCCAGGTGTCCGGTTCCGCCACCGCCTGCGGCTGCGGCGGACCCTGGTTCAGCTCGGAGAAGAGCGGCGCGACGGCCGGCAGCGCGAAGTCGGAGGGGAAGCCGTACCCGGCCCGGAAGGTGAGCAGGTCGAACACGGTGATCGGCCGCCTGGCCGGTACGACGTCGTCGATCGGGCCGTCCGGCGTGCGGACGACCTTGGGGGAGGCCAGTTCCGGCAGCCAGGTCCCGACGGGCTGGCCCGGTGTCAGCCGTCCCTCGTCGACCAGCACCATCGTGGCGGCTGCGGTGATCGGCTTGGTGAGCGAGGCGATCCGGAAGATGGTCTCGCGGGCCATCGGCGCGGAGCCTTCGGTGTCCGCCGAGCCGGACGCGGCCACGTCCACCCGATCGCCACGGGCCACGAGCGCCACGGCACCGGGGGCGGCGCCGCGTTCGACGTAGGGGTCCAGGAATGCGCGCAAGTCCGTCGTCATGGGCCCACCTTCCCCCGGCGGCCCGGGCTGTCCCGGCCCCTCGCCCCGTCCGTGCGTCCGTTCGCTCGTTCGGATGAGTACCGGAAATTCGCTTGTACGCCGTAGAGCAACAGCCATACGGTGTAAGGGGATCGGGCTTCTCCCGCCCCGCCCTGCCCTGCGCTGTCCCGCCCTGACCTGTCCCGCCGCGCACCGCCCCCGAACCGCCCTACCCGGAGAGGCACGGCCGCTGTGAGCCGACGCCCCGAAGGGCTGTCCCGTAGGAGACCGCATGACGGCGAACGCCTCAACCTTTTTAGCCGGCTCCGGCCTCGGGCCGCCCCGGCACCCCCAGCGCTGGCTGATCCTCGGCGTGATCTGCCTCGCCCAGCTCACCGTGCTGCTCGACAACACCGTCCTCAACGTCGCGATCCCCTCCCTCACCGAGGAGTTGGGTGCCTCCGGTGCCCAGGTGCAGTGGATGATCAACGCCTACTCGCTCGTCCAGTCGGGTCTGCTGATCACCGCGGGCAGCTCCTCGGACCGTTACGGGCGCAAGAAGATGCTGCTCGCCGGGCTCGCGGTGTTCGGAGTCGGTTCACTGCTTGCGGGGTTGGCCCAGAGCCCCGGCCAACTCGTGGCGGCGCGGGCCGGGATGGGCGTCGGCGGGGCGTTGCTGCTGACCAGCACGCTCGCCGTCGTGGTCCAGGTCTTCGACGAGACCGAGCGGGTCCGCGCGATCGGCGTCTGGGCCACGGTCGGTTCCCTCGGGTTCGCGGCCGGACCGCTCCTCGGAGGAGTCCTGCTCGGCCACTTCTGGTGGGGCTCGATCTTCCTCGTCAACCTCCCCGTCGCGGCCCTCGCCCTGGTCGCCGTGGCCCGGCTCGTACCGGAGTTCAAGAACCCGGACGGTGAACGCCCGGACCTGCTGGGCGCGTTGCTCTCCACGATCGGCATGACCGCCGTGGTGTACGCGATCATCTCCGGCCCGGACCACGGGTGGGCCTCCGTCCGGGTGCTGCTCACCGCGTTCGCCGGGATCGCCGTGCTGGCCGGGTTCGCGCTCTGGGAGCTCCGCGTGCCGTCGCCGATGCTCGACATGCGCTTCTTCCGGAACCGGTCGTTCGTCGGCGCGGTGGCGGGCTCGGTACTGGTCGCGTTCGGGATGGGCGGCTCGCTCTTCCTGCTCACCCAGCACCTGCAGTTCGTGCTCGGGTACGAGCCGTTGGAAGCCGGTCTGCGCATCGCCCCGCTCGCGCTCACCGTGGTCGCCCTCAACCTCACCGGTGTCGGCGCCCGGCTGGTGCCCCGGATGGGCACCCCCGCCACGATCGCGACCGGGATGTCCCTGCTGGCGGCCGGCCTCGCCGCCGTGGCGCTGCTCGCCCCGCACGGGTACCCCGGCATGCTGCTCGGCCTCGTCGTGATGGGCACGGGAATCTCCCTCGCCGCCCCCGCCATGGCCGCCGCGATCATGGGCGCCATCCCGCCCGAGCGCGCGGGGGTGGGCGCGGGCGTCAACGGCACCCTCGCCGAGTTCGGCAACGGCCTCGGGGTCGCCGTCCTCGGTGCGGTCCTCACCTCCCGCTTCACCGCGCTGCTGCCCCTCGCCGCCGCCGGGGCCGCCTCCCTCCCCGCCGCGCTCTCGGCAGCCGGCGACGGCCAGGGGCGCGCCGCCGTCACGGACGCCTTCGCGTCCGGGCTGGAGAGGGGCCAACTGGTCGGCGCGGCAGCCGTACTGGCCGGCGGGCTGGTCGCGGCCCTCCTGCTGCGCCGGGCGGAACGGGCGGGCCGGGCGCCCGGTGCGGCGGAGGGCCCGCACGTACCGGAGGAACCGGCCGGCTCGGCGGCATAGCATCGGACCGGGCATCCGGGGCATCCGTGACGGTGCCCCGCCCGGTCCGTCCCCCGGGTACACGAGGAGAGTGCGCCATGGTGTCCGCGGCCGACCGGGCGGAGGAGCCCGCACCGAAGACCGCCCCGGCCCCACCGGCCCTGCGGACCAGCGTGTGGCTCGACGGGCGGCCGGCCTCGCGCAGCCGCAGGTCGGAAGGGTCGCCCGCCGGCCTCGACCGCGACAGGATCACCGCCGCGACGGTCCGGCTGCTGGACGCGGAGGGCCTCGCGAAGTTCTCCATGCGCCGCCTCGCCGCCGAGCTGGACGTCACCGCGATGTCCCTCTACTGGTACGTCGACACCAAGGACGACCTGCTGGAGCTGGCCCTCGACGCTCTCTACGGGGAGATCACGCCACCCCGACAGGACGCGGCCTGGACCGACCGCCTGCGTCAACTCGCGTTCGCCTACCGGGCGTTGTTGGTGCGCCACGTATGGGCGTCCTCGCTCGTCGGGAGCTTCCTCAACATCGGCCCGTCCTCCCTGCGCTTCACCCGGGCCGTGCAGGACGTCATCCGGGCGACCGGCCTCCCGCTGCACCGGCAGACCGGCGCGCTCGCCGCGGTTTTCCAGTTCGTGTACGGGTTCGGCACCATCGAGGGCGACCTCCGCCGCCGCTCGGCCGCCGCCGGGGTCAGCCAGGACGAGTACTTCCGGCAGGCGATGACCGCGTACCGCTCCGAGCCGAGTCTCAAGCCCGTCGTCGACGTCTCGCAGGACCTGATGGACGCGCGCGGCGGCGACACCGTCGAGGAGATGCGCGAGCGGGACTTCACCTTCGCGCTCGACCTGCTGATCGCGGGCATCGAGGCGATGCGGGACCGCTGACGCGAGCGCCGCTACGGGACGGAACAGGGACGGGACACGACTGATCTGCGGACGGGGCCCGTCAGTAGCCGCGCCCCGGGTCCACGGTCAGCTCGGGCCACCGCCCCGCGTGCAACTCCGCCCAGCAGGCGGCGAAGTCGGTGACGATGTCCTCGTCCGCCGTGATGCCCGCCGAGTGCGAGGTGACGACCGTGCGCGGCAGCCGCCAGCAGGGGTCGCCGGGAACGGCCGGTTCGGACGGCAGGACGTCCAGCACCGCGCGCCGGACCGAGCCGGCCCGCAGCGCGTCCTCCAGCGCCGCCAGGTCCACCGTCGCCCCGCGCCCCACGTTGACGAACGACGCTCCCCGTACGCACCCGAAGCGCTCCGAGCCGAAGTAGTTCTCCGTGGCGGCGGTCAGCGGCAGCGCCGCCACGACCCAGCGCGCCTCGCCGAGCGCGTCCCGCTCCGCGGGCCCACCCGCCACCACCACCCGGTCGAAGCCGGGCGGCGGGACGCCGGGCGCGGTCCGGGCCACACCGACCGTACGGAGACCGCACGCCCGCAGCAGGCCCGCCACCGCCGAGCCGATCCGGCCGGTGCCGTGGACCAGGGCGGTCTGTCCTGCGGCGAGCTCGGACGGCTCGCGCCGCCACTCCCCGCGTGCGTGCCGCGCCGCGAACTCCGGTACCGACTGGCATTCGGCCAGCACCCAGGCGAGGACGTACTGCGCGATCCGCTCACCCATCCGGCCGACCGTCCGGGTCAGCAGCGCCCCGGCGGGCCAGGGGCCGGGGGCGAGCAGGCCGTCCGTACCGGCGTTGACGCTGTGGTACCAGACCAGATCGCTCACCGGCAGCCCCGCCGGACGCGAGGCCCCGACGTACACGACCGGCCCGCCGCCACCGGGTGTCCCGTCGTCCGGTGTCCTGGTCGCCTCAGGTGCCCCGTCGTCCGGGTACGCGGCCCAGTCACGGCCGGTGATCTCCGCCAGCCCGCGCCGCACCTCCGGACCGAGGCCGGGGGCGGTCAGCAGCCGGGCGCGGGCGAGGAGCCCGGGGCTGGGCAGGGCGGCGGTGGTCACGGGGGGCAATCGGGTGGTCCTCAGGCGTCGGTGCCGGTCACGAGCCGGGCGGGGAAGCCGCCGGTGGCGATGGGGCTCCAGCGCTCCGGGGTGATCCGGATGATCGACTTGCCCTGCTTGAGCATGGCGGCCCGGTACTCGTCCCAGTCCGGGTGCTCGCCGGAGATGTTGCGGAAGTACTCCACGAGCGGCTCGACCGAGTCCGGGGTGTCGATGACCTCGGCGGTGCCGTCGATCTGCACCCAGGGGCCGTTCCAGTCGTCGGAGAGGACGACCACGCTGACCTTGTCGTCCCGCTTGGCGTTACGGGTCTTGGCGCGCTCCGGGTAGGTGGAGACGACGATCCGGCCGGAGTCGTCCACCCCGCAGGTGAGCGGGGAGGCCTGGGGGCGGCCGTCGGACCGTGCGGTGATCAGCAGCGCCCGGTGCCGGGGCCTCACGAACGCCAGCAACTCGTCACGGTCGGCGGTGGTGTTGGTCGCGATGTGGGGAGCCATACGCCCAGCGTAAGGGCGGGGCCGCCCGGGACGCACGACGGGCCGGCCACCGGCGGAGGGCGTACCCTCCCCGGCGACCGGCCCGGTGGTGGCCGACCGGTGACCGGCCGGGTGCGTGCTGCTCAGGAGGGGAGGGAGTCGCCCTGGACCGCCTGGATGTCCAGCTCTACGCGGAGCGTCGTACCGATGGCGGAGATGCCCGCCTTCACGACCTGGTTGTAGTTCATGGCGAAGTCGTCGCGGCGCAGCTCGGCCGTCGCGCGGAACGCCGCCCGGACCCCGCCCCACGGGTCGGGACCGGTGCCGAGGTAGGTGAGGTCGAGGTCGACGGGGCGGGCGACGCCCCGCATCGTCAGCTCACCCTTGACCGTCCAGCGGTCGGGCCCGGCGGGGACCAGCCCGGTGGAGTTGTACGCCAGTTCGGGGAACCGGTCCACGTCGAGGAAGTCGGCCGACCGCAGGTGCTGGTCGCGCATGCCGTTGCCCGTGTCGATGCTCGCCGCGTCGATGACGGCGTCGACCCGGGACCGGGCGATGTCCTCGTCGATCACGATCCGGCCGCTGAACTCGGTGAACCGGCCGCGCACGCTGGAGATGCCCAGGTGCTGGGCGGAGGCGGCCACGGAGCTGTGCGCGGGGTCGAGCGACCAGTCGCCGGGCGGGGGGAGTTCCACGCCGCCCTGGCGGGCCAGGACCACGGTGCCGGCCTCGATGCGGCCGCTGGCCGTGACGAGGGCGGTGGAGGCGGCGGGCGCGTAACCGACCGCGGTCACGATCACCGTGTACGCACCGGCGGGCAGCGGATCCTCCGTGCGGGTCGCGCCGTCCTCGTCGGCGGTGGCGCGCAGTATCTGGGTGCCGGTCATGTCGGTGACCGTGACGATCGCGTGCTGGACCGCCCAGCCGTCCCGCGTCCGTACCTGTGCGCGAAGTCCCATACCGTTCTCTCCTTGTTCACTGACTCGATGACTCGGGATACGAGTCGGGCCCCGGGGCGGGGCGGCAGGCCGTCCCCTGCCTGCCGCACTCGCCACCGGGGCCCATTTCCACCGGCCGGGACAGACTCTCCGCTGAAAGTCGCGTCCTGCCAGGGGGCTTGGGTGGTGTCCGGCGGATCGGGGTCGGGAAGGGCGCGGCGTTCGGCGCGGTGCACCGCAAGGCGCTGGAACGTCCTCATCGCGGAGCGATTCGGACGTTTCGGAAACGCCGCGAGGTGCCGTGCCGGGCGTCGCGACCCCGGCCATGATCCGCCGGGTACCACCTGGTGCCGCGCCCGGCAAGCTTTGCCCCGTCGCGGTGGTCGGCACGCACCGACCACCGCTCCTCATGGGGCAAACACTGCCGGGCGCGGCACTAGCGCTCGGTCACTCGCCGGGGTGGGCGAGTTCGATGTCGTGTCCGTCGATCCCGTGACCGGCGACGGTCACGGTGCTCGCCACCGGCGGGTAGCCGGTCGCGACGACGGAGTACTCACCGGCGTCCAGATCGGTGAAGGCGTACGCGCCGTCCGCACCGGTCGTGGAGGTGGCGACGACATTGCCCGCCGCGTCGATCAGGGTGACGCGGGCGTCCGCGAGGGCGGTACCGGCGGAGCCGGCGCGCACCACGCCCTGGACGAGGGCGCCGGCCTGCAGCGGGGCCTCGACCCGGGTGACACCCGTGCCGGCGATCTCCACCGGGAGGGCGAGCGGGCGGTAACCGGCCGCGTTCACCGCGAGCGTCACCGTGCCGGGGACCAGCTCGCCGAAGGCGAAGTCACCGGTCTCACCGGAGGTGCCGGTGGCGAGCACGTCACCGCGCACGTCGGTCACGATGACCATGGCGCCCCGGACCGGAGTACCGGCCTCGGCGGCCCGGACGGTACCGGCCAGTCCGCTGGTGCCCGAGAGCAGGATGTCGAAGGCCAGCGGCTCGTCGCCGACGACCACCGTGGACGCCTGCGGCTGGCAGCCGTCGGCGGAGGCGATCAGCACGTAGCTGCCGGTACCCGGGGCGTCGAGGACGTAGGAACCGTCCGTCTGCGCCACCGAACGGCCCAGCTGACGACCACCGAGCGAGATCAGCGTGACGGCGGCCTGGGCGACGGGAGCGCCGTCCGCGCCGCGCACCACACCGCGCACCGGGGTGCCCTGGATGGTGAGGGTGTCGGCCGAGGTGGCCGCCGGAGCCTGCAGGGTGGCGGTGGCCGGGGCAGCGTCGGCCGGGGCAGCGTCGGCCGAGGGGGCCGCGACCGCTTCGGCGGTGGCCGCAGCCGCCCTCTCGCTGCCGGAGGTGGTCCGCAGGGCGACCTCCTTGATGAAGATCGCGAAGAGGAAGGCCAGCAGTGCGCACGGGGCGGCGAAGAGGAAGACGTCGCCGACACCGTGGCCGTACGCGGCCTCGACGACCGCGCGCATCGGAGCGGGCAGCGTGGCCAGGTCGGGGATGCCGCCGCCGGTGCCGCCGGTGCCCTTGACGCCGAGGTCCGAGAGGCCGTCCGCCACGTAGTGGGTGACGCGGTTCGCCATGACGGCGCCCAGCGCCGAGACGCCGATGGCGCCACCGAGCGAACGGAAGAACGTGACGACGGAGCTGGCCGCGCCGAGGTCGCTGGGGTCGACCTGGTTCTGGGCTGCGAGAACCAGGTTCTGCATCATCATGCCGACACCGGCGCCGACGAGGAACATGAAGATCGCGACGTGCCAGTACGTCGTGTCGTACCGGATCGTGCCCAGCAGGCCGAGACCCGCGGTGACCAGGACGCCACCGGAGACGAGCCATGCCTTCCAGCGGCCGGTCTTGGTGATGACCTGGCCGGAGATGGTCGACGAGAGGAAGAGACCCGTGATCATCGGGATCGTCATGACGCCGGACATCGTCGGCGACTTGCCGCGTGCCAGCTGGAAGTACTGACTGAAGAAGACGGTGCCCGCGAACATCGCGATACCGACGAAGAGCGAGGCCACCGAGGCGAGCGTGATGGTCCGGTTGCGGAAGAGCCGCAGCGGGATGATCGGCTCGCGGGCCTTCGACTCGGTGAAGATGAACGCACCGATGAGGACCACGACGCCCAGCAGCATCACGACGGTCTGCCAGGAGCCCCAGGCGTACTTGTCGCCCGCGAAGGTCACCCAGAGGAGCAGCAGCGAGACGCCCGCGCTGATGAAGAACGCGCCGGTCCAGTCGACCTTGACGTCCCGCTTGACGACCGGGAGCTTCAGGGTCTTCTGGAGCACGAAGAGGGCGATGATCGCGAACGGCACACCCACGTAGAAGCACCAGCGCCAGCCCATCCAGCTGGTGTCGGTGATGACGCCGCCGAGCAGCGGGCCGCCGACGGTGGCGACGGCGAAGACCGCGCCGAGGTAACCGCTGTACCGGCCGCGCTCACGCGGGGAGATCATCGCGGCGAGCACGACCTGCGCCAGGGCGGAGAGACCGCCGACGCCGATGCCCTGGACCACGCGGAAGACGATCAGCATGCCGGCGCTGGTCGACAGACCGGCGGCGGCGGAACCCAGCACGTAGATGACCAGGGCTATCTGGACCAGCAGCTTCTTGCTGAAGAGGTCCGAGAGCTTGCCCCAGATCGGGGTGGTCGCGGTCATCGCCAGCAGCGACGCCGTGACGACCCAGGTGTAGGCGCTCTGGCCGCCACCGAGGTCGGAGATGATGTGGGGGAGCGCGTTGGAAACCACCGTCGACGACAGGATCGCGACGAACATGCCGAGCAGCAGTCCGGCCAGCGCTTCCATGATCTGCCGGTGTGTCATCGGCGCGCCGTCGGGAGCTTCGGAGCCCCCGTGCTTGGCGTGGCCGCCCCGCACACCGGTCGGTGTGGTCGTAGCCATGAATGTCCTTTGCTTTGCTTCTGTTACAGAGGTGTACGGGTGTCCGTCAGGTCCTCGGTGACCGGAGCGGGCCCTTCCGCGGGCTTCCCGTCCGGGTCGGAACCCTGCGGGACGGTGCGCCCGGTGAGCCGGCCGCGACAGTCGTCGGTGTGCCGTCCGGGGGTGCAAGCGCTGGGCGTGCGGGCGGCGAAACTGCCGCAGAGCCGTGCCAGCGACGTGACGAGTTGTCCGACTTCGTCGTCGGACCAGTCCGCGAGGTTGTGCGCGAACACTTCGGTGCTCCGACGACTGAGGTCGACGAGCACGTCATGCCCCAAGGAGGTCAGCCTCAGGATGCGTGAGCGCTTGTCCGCAGGGTCGGGAAACCGCTCTATCCAGCCGCGTTCCGCCACGTGGGCGACGTGCCTGCTGGTCACGGACATGTCCACGGAGAGCAGCTCGGCGAGTCTGCTGATGCGCATCTCGCCGTGCTGCGCGAGGAGCGTGAGCACCGCGGCCGAGCCGCCGGGGCAGTCGGCGGGCAGAGCGCGGGAGAGCCCGCGCTTCACGACGCCTATGGCGCTGAGGTGCCGGGCCAGTTCCTCGTACTGACTCCGTGCTGCCACGGGGCACCCCCAGACTTCTGCGCAGACTCGCGCTCCACATCTTGTTGCTTAGGGCAACCATAGAAGCCGTTGGTTGCTGCAGGCAAACTAAATGGGGCTTGCAAAAGTAAAGGAACCCCAAAGGCTCCGTAGGCTGACGGTCAAAGCCCCAGCGTGTGGCTCCCGTGGGTCAGCTGTGTGTCTCACACCACAGGGTGAGGCTCCCCGGGGGCTCATGTTGACGGCGCGCGATGTTGTGGAGATGAGGGGAATGTCCGTACGAACCGTCGCCCGGAAGTCCCCCGGGGGTTGGGCGGAAGGCCCGAGTTCGCTAGGGTCCTGGCCCATGGCACACAACCCCCACGCCCCTCAGCAGGGCCCCGCGGGCAATGACGACCCGGCGGGCAGCACGCAGATGTTCCGCGCCTTCGTCGACGACGGAGAGCCGCAGCGCCGGCCGCAGCAGGCCGCCCCGTCCGGCGGTCCGAAGACCGGGGTGATCGTCGCGGTCGTCGCGGTCGTCGTCGTCCTCGCCGCGGTCGCCTGGCTCGCGCTCGGCTGACCGCGCACCGTCCGACCATCCGGCGGCCTCCGTACGACGGGGGCCGCCGAGGCGTATGCGGAAGGCCCCGCGTGGTGCACGTGCCTGCGCCCGGCACGGAAACCGGACCGGCCGGACGTACCGGGGCGCGACCCGGGGCGTCCGGGCGCGGCCCGGGTATGAGGGGCGCGGCCCGGGTGTGAGGGGTGCTGCCGGGGCGCGTGAGCGCGTCTCCCCCCGGCAGCCGGACCGTCAGTCGGTGATGAGCCCCTCGCGCAGCTGCGCGAGCGTGCGGGTCAGCAGGCGTGAGACGTGCATCTGCGAGATGCCGACCTCCTCGCCGATCTGCGACTGCGTCATGTTGGCGAAGAACCGCAGCATGATGATCTGCCGCTCGCGAGGCGCGAGCTTGGCCAGCAGCGGCTTCAGGGACTCGCGGTACTCGACACCCTCCAGCGCGGTGTCCTCGTACCCCAGGCGGTCCGCGAGGGAGCCCTCGCCGCCGTCGTCCTCGGGGGACGGGGAGTCGAGCGAGGAGGCGGTGTAGGCGTTGCCGACGGCGAGCCCGTCGACCACGTCCTCCTCGGAGACGCCGAGCGCCTTGGCCAGCTCCGGGACGGTCGGCGAGCGGTCGAGCCGCTGCGCCAGTTCGTCGCTGGTCTTGGTGAGCGCCAGGCGCAGCTCCTGGAGCCGTCTGGGGACCCGTACGGACCACGAGGTGTCGCGGAAGAACCGCTTGATCTCGCCCACGACCGTCGGCATGGCGAACGTCGGGAACTCCACCCCCCGTTCGCAGTCGAACCGGTCGATCGCCTTGATCAGGCCGATGGTGCCGACCTGGACGATGTCCTCCATCGGTTCGTTGCGGCTGCGGAAGCGCGCTGCCGCGTACCGCACCAGCGGGAGGTTGAGCTCGATGAGTGTGTCGCGTACGTAGGCCCGCTCCGGGCTGTCCGTTCCCTCGGGACCGAGTGCGGCGAGCCGCAGGAACAGGGAGCGGGACAGCGTACGGGTGTCGATGGCTTCCGACGAGCTGGTGAGCACGGCAGGCGCGGGCGCGCTCTTCGTGAGCGTGAGCACCTTCGAGCTGCCCTGGTCTACGGACATGCCACCCCCTTGAGGTCGCGGACGGTCGCGGTGGCCGCGACCATCGGAGGAACGCAGCCTCCACCTGAATACCGGAGGGGAGGCTGCGGCAAACGCGGTTCCAGCAGAATGTCACATGTCGGCAACACGCTGTAGTGACATGTCGATAAGTCAGCGCCGCGTATGCGCAGGAAGCAGGGGGTGCGGAGGACGGGGGCGCCGGAAAACCGCTCGGAGACGGTCTACCCGTTCTGGTTATGCCTCGATCCTGTTTGCGGATCGCAGTCGGGCGAAACTTCTGGCCAAAAGTCTTGACACATGCATCTGGGATACGCCCAGTTCTGCGCTGATCTGGGACTGTGTCAGGTTGCTGTAATAGCGGAGGAGCAGAATCCGCTGCTCGCGCTCGGGCAGTTGTACGAGCAGGTGCCGTACGAGGTCGCGGTGTTCGACCCCGGCGAGCGCCGGGTCCTCGTACCCGAGGCGGTCGAGCAGGCCGGGCAGCCCGTCGCCCTCCTGGGCCGCTTCCAGTGAGGTCGCGTGGTAGGACCGGCCGGCCTCGATGCAGGCCAGAACCTCGTCCTCGGAGATCCGCAGCCGCTCGGCGATCTCGGCGGTGGTGGGAGAGCGTCCGTGAGCCGTCGTCAGGTCCTCGGTCGCCCCGGTGACCTGCACCCAGAGTTCGTGCAGCCGACGGGGCACGTGGACGGTGCGGACGTTGTCCCGGAAGTAGCGCTTGATCTCGCCCACCACGGTCGGCATCGCGAACGTGGGGAACTGGACGCCGCGTTCGGGGTCGAAGCGGTCGATCGCGTTGATCAGGCCGATGGTGCCGACCTGGACGACGTCCTCCATGGGCTCGTTCCGGCTGCGGAAGCGCGCCGCGGCGTACCGCACCAGCGGCAGGTTCGCCTCGATCAGCGCGGCCCGCACCCTGCGGTGTTCGGCCGTGCCGGGCACGAGGTCCTTGAGCTGGCCGAAGAGGAGCTGGGTGAGCGCCCTGGTGTCGGCGCCCCGGGTTCTCGCGGGCGGTGTGGAGGGGTCGGGCGTCTCGGTCTGGATCTCGTCGGACAGCTGTGTCCGGTCCTTCTGGGCTGTCTGGGGAGGCACTTGAGGCGCTGCACTGGCCGGCACGGTGACGCCACCCCTTCACGGTCGACTTCACGGTCACGCTTCTTTTTCCGACCTGCGCGATCGCACTGCGCGATCGAACCGCACGGTCGACTGACAGCCAACGTGACGGACAACTGCGGTCCATTCATCCATCAAAAGCGGTCATAGCATCACAAGACATGTCCACTGTGTGCAAGCACCGTATATAGCCGTGTTGGAGTCAAATGGGTTTAAAAACCATCAAAAGCCCCTCATCTGAACGGCAAGGGACTGGGGGCGACGGCCGACGGGCCCGTGTCGCCCCCCGTCGGGGCGTACGTACGGAGCGGTCGGGGCGGGGGTGGCAACGGTGCGGCGCGTGGGGTGCGTCGGGCGCGAGTGCGGGGGCGCACCGAGGCTCGCGCGTGACCCGCGCACGGCCGGGCGCACCGTCCCGCGAACGGCCCGCGCGCCGGGGTGCCGGGGCGCGCGCAGGGGTCAGAAGGGGTAGTCGGCGATGACCCAGGTGGCGAACTCGCGCCACTGACCGGCCGCCGCCTGGTGCGCCGGGTGCTCGATGTACCGCTTGAGCGCGTCCTCGTCGGCGACGGCGGAGTTGATGGCGAAGTCGTATGCGATCGGCCGGTCGGTGATGTTCCAGGCGCACTCCCAGAACTCCAGTCCGGGGACGAGACCGTCCAGTTCCCGGAACGCCTTCTCACCGGCCACGACCCGCGGGTCGTCCCGCTCGACGCCGTCGTTCAGCTTGAACAGGACCAAGTGGCGGATCATCGGCAGTGCTCCTACTTCACCAGCTCGGACATGAAGTCCCCGACGCCCCGGGCGGCGCTGGAGATGCCTTCGAACCCTACCTGGACGAGGTCGGCGGCCCTCGCGGGCGACGTGATGATCGTGTACAGCACGAAGACCACCACGATGTAGAGCGCGATCTTCCTCGCTTGCGCCACAGCCCCTGCCTCCCCCTCGGTCCCGTGCGCGGTCGGCAGATTCTATCCGTACACCCGGTCGGTTTCGGGGGTCGATCACGATAGGTGTTCGAACCCGTGGCGGAGACGGAGCCCGACCGGTGCCCGGTCCCCCCGGGACCAAGGTCCCTGCGACAAGGGCCTTTCACCGGCCCGCACGGGCGGGACGAGCGGGCACGATGGAAGCACGCCCGGCGGACCAGGCAGGAACCCGCGGGGCGCGGGACAGGACCCTCTCTGTGGGGTCCTGCCGCGGCACTCCCCCCGACCGCGGCAGGACCAGTAGGGACTGTCCTCATCGGGGGAGGCGGCTTTGTCCCCCCGATGCCGCCTCCCCCGACCCTCCCCGTCCCGGCTCCGGCCCCGGTCCCCTCTTCCGTGAGGGCCGGGGCCGTTGCCGTACCCGGCGCGGGTCCGCGCGCACGCACCGGAAACGCTCGAAGGGCCCGACGCGATGCGTCGGGCCCTTCGTAAGAGCGGTAGCGGAGGGATTTGAACCCTCGGTGAGTTTCCCCACACTCGCTTTCGAGGCGAGCTCCTTCGGCCGCTCGGACACGCTACCGAGAGAGAGCTTAGACCATCACGGGCCGGGAGCAGAAATCAGTTCCCTACAGCGCGCGGAAGAACGCCGTGAGCTGCCTGGAGCACTCTTCCTCCAGGACGCCGTGGATCACCTCGGGCCGGTGGTTGAGCCGCCGGTCGCGCACCACGTCCCAGAGCGAGCCGGCTGCCCCGGCCTTCTCGTCGCGCGCGCCGTAGACGACACGGTCCACGCGCGACTGCACCAGCGCGCCCGCGCACATCGTGCAGGGCTCCAGGGTGACCACGAGTGTGCAACCGGTGAGCCGCCACTGCCCGAGGGCGGCGGCGGCTCCACGGACGGCGAGGATCTCGGCGTGCGCGGTCGGATCACCGGTCGCCTCACGCTCGTTGTGGCCGGTGGCGATCGTCGATCCGTCCGGTCCCAGGACGACGGCACCGACCGGAACATCACCGGCAAGCGCCGCCTGCGCCGCCTCGTCCAGGGCATGGCGCATCGGGGCCCGCCACGGGTCCCGTACGGGATCGGTGGCGAAGGACGCGAGAAGGGGGGTGGGGGGAAAGGGGGGCGGGGGTTCTTCGGGGGGGCGCGCGGTCACCCGCGGACCTTAGCGGACGCTCTCCAGCACTTCGTCCGCTCCGAGCGCGTCGACGATCTCCGCCAGCGCATCGGTCCGCAGGGTCAGCAGCGCCCGCTCGGAGAGACCGAGGTCGGCGAGGATCGAGGTGTCCCCGATCGGTCCCGCCGGCACGGCATCGGGGTCGTGGTCCGGGTCGGCGGCCCCGGTGGGCGGGACGGCCGCGCCGTCCTCGTCCCCGTGGCCGAGCTCCGGATCGTGGTCCTCATCGCCTTCGAGGCCGACGAGTTCCTCCAGAGCGGCGATTTCGTCCTCGGCCCCCGGTTCGCGGCCGAGCAGTTCGTCGGTGAGCAGGATCTCCCCGTACGAGGACCTGGCGGCGGCGGAGGCGTCCGAGACGTAGATGCGGGGGTCCTCCTCCCCGTCCACGCGGACGACGCCGAACCACGCGTCCTCCTGCTCGATGTAGACGAGGACCGTGTCCTCGTCCACCGAGGCGTCCCGGGCCAGGTCCGTCAGGTCGGACAGGGCCTCCACATTGTCGAGCTCCGTATCGCTCGCTTCCCACCCGTCTTCGGTGCGCGCGAGCAGTGCGGCCAAGTACACCGTGACACTCCCACTGGTCAGAGGTGAATCGGTCCGACGGGAGGGCAGACGATTGTCCGACTGCGCTGAGCCCCGCCCAATCGGCATCGTGGCAGAAACATCGGCCGAGCGAGACCTCTTCGGACGTTGCGTCGGCCATCAGTTCCGCAAGGGCCCGGTCGGCGGAAGCCGCTCCGGAGCACTCGGCCAGGGGCGAGCGCTCCCGTCGGAGCCCCCGTCACCAGCGGAAGGTACGCATCCGCATCTGTTGCCGCATACGGGCCGCGCGGGCCCGACGGGGCTGGACGCGGTCCCGCAGCTGCTTCGCCTCGTGCAGCTCGCGGAGGAACTGCGCCCGGCGACGGCGGCGGGCGGCGTCACTCTCCTGCGTGTGCTCCGTACTCGTCGGCGCGTCGCCCTCCTCGCGCACGTCGCGTGATTCGAGTCGCTCCCGCGTCGCGGGTTCGTCCCGCTTCCGCTCCCGGTCGGTCATCCGCACACCACCCCAAGGCTGGTCCGTACGCCTCACCTTCCCCCCGAACGAGTGGATGATGCCAGCGCGGGCGTACGGGGAGAGGTGGGCGGGCCCCGTCACCGCCGGGGAGGAAGCTCGTGGCGCGCGGGAGGCCGTTAGTGTGGACGCCATGCGGATCCACGTCGTCGACCACCCCCTGGTGGCGCACAAACTCACCACCCTGCGCGACAAGCGCACCGACTCCCCGACCTTCCGTCGGCTCGCCGACGAGCTGGTCACCCTGCTCGCCTACGAGGCGACGCGGGACGTGCGTACCGAGCTGGTCGACATCGAGACCCCGGTCTCGCCGACGGCGGGCGTGAAGCTGTCGTACCCCCGGCCCCTCGTCGTACCGATCCTCCGCGCCGGTCTCGGCATGCTGGACGGCATGGTGCGGCTGCTGCCGACCGCGGAGGTCGGTTTCCTCGGCATGATCCGCAACGAGGAGACCCTCCAGGCGGAGACGTACGCGACCCGGATGCCGGAGGACCTCTCCGGCCGTCAGGTCTACGTCCTCGACCCGATGCTGGCGACCGGCGGCACGCTCGTCGCCGCGATCCGCGAGCTCATCAAGCGGGGTGCCGACGACGTCACCGCCGTCGTGCTGCTCGCGGCGCCGGAGGGCGTCGAGATCATGGAGCGCGAGCTGGCGGACGCCCCCGTCACGGTCGTCACCGCCTCGATCGACGAGCGGCTCAACGAGAACGGCTACATCGTGCCGGGCCTGGGCGACGCGGGCGACCGGATGTACGGCACCGCCGACTGATCCGCCACCGACAGACGCGCGACGGCCGGTCACAGGTGGGGTGACCGGCCGTCGTCGTGTCCGCGCGGGTGCGGAGCCGCTGCCTCGGGGTTCAGCAGGAGGCGGGGGCGGGCGCCGGCCTGGTCAGCGCCGACAGCGCGGCGGCCGCGGCCTGCGGGGTGCTGAACGCCGTGAACCGCGTGCCCAGGATCAGATCCACCTCGGCGTTCTTGCGGGCCTCGGTCTTCCGGGCGGTGCCCGGCAGCTGGGTTTCGAGGACCGGGAACGCGCTGTCGGCGGCGGTCGGCGGACCGAGCAGCAGGCCGGTGCCGGGGACCTTCTTGTCGTACGCGGCGGGGGCGTTGCCCACCTCGCCGATCTTGAAGCCGCGCTTCTTCAGCTCGTCGGCGGCGCTCTTGGCCAGACCGCGGCGCGGGGTCGCGTTGTAGACGTTGACGGTGATCCGGGCCGGCGCGGGGAGTGCCTGCACGGCCGCCACCTGCTTCGGGACGTTCGCGCACTCCCGCTTGTGGTCGGCCGCCACCGCCTTCGTGTCGCCGCCCGAGTAGACGTCGATGAGCTGCAGCGTGCCCCAGCCGGCCAGCCCGAGTGCCACGAGGGCGGCGACGGCGGCGAGGGCGAGCCTGCGGCGGTGACGGGGACGGCGCATCCGCGGATAGGCGTTGCCCGTGATGCGGTACTTTCCGCCCATGCCGGGGGGAGTGAGCATGCTCATGTGCGCAGCGTAGTGCGGGCCGCCGATGATGCGTACTAAATGATCAACCGATGGCACCCGCATGCGCCTGAAAGCACCCGAAAGGCCCGACAACTCGGAGTCCCGGCCGCGGTGGTGGTAGAAGGGGCGGACGGGCGGAACCGCGCGGAGGTGCCGTCAGCCGAGTTCGAGCACGCGGGCGTGGAGCACCTGGCGCTGCTGGAGCGCGGCGCGGACGGCTCGGTGCAGCCCGTCCTCCAGGTAGAGGTCGCCCTGCCACTTCACGACGTGCGCGAAGAGGTCGCCGTAGAAGGTGGAGTCCTCGGCGAGGAGCGTTTCGAGGTCCAGCTCGCCCTTCGTGGTCACGAGCTGGTCGAGGCGAACCGGGCGCGGCGCGACGTCGGCCCACTGGCGGGTGCTTTCCCTGCCGTGGTCGGGGTATGGCCGCCCATTTCCGATGCGCTTGAAGATCACACGGAAAGCCTACCGGGGAACAACCACCGTGCGCAGCCGGGGAAGGGGGTCATGATGCCGGTCGAAAGTGAGTGAACCCCCTGAAAAGGGAAGGCCGGTCCCGCCGGCGAACGCGAGCGGAGGGACGGACATCACGTCCGGATCAGGTCGATCCCCGGCAATCGAGGGGGAGTTCGACCTGTTTTCGGAGCGGTGGACACCCGTCGGCCGACCGGTGGTGGTGTCGGGGTGAACGGGAGTGGTCCGCGGCCACCGGCGCAGGCGGGGGCGCGGAAGTGCGGCGCGCGCCCCTCTGCTCGCACGGGTGGACGCGGGGGCTCCGTGCGGTAGGCAGCCGGGCCTGCGGAGGCTGCCGGGGGCCGGCGGCCATTCCTCACGCTGTGTCACGACCGTGGCCGGTGCGTAGACGTCCGCTCCCGCGGCGGTCCGTGCCGGCCGCCGCGGGGGCCGGGCCGGTGAGCGGGCGCAGGTCCTGGGAGTAGGTGCCGACCGCGTCCGCGATCACGTCGATGTTGGTCTCGAAGGCTGTCGGGTCGATGTTGTCGAGGGTGTCGCAGGCGGCGTGGTAGCACGGGTCGTACGCGGTCCCCCCGGTCCCGCCGAACTTCCCGGCCTGCGCTGCCGACTTGATCCCCTCGGCTCCGGTGTCCGTGCCGCCCGCCGGGATGCCGGCTTCGATGAACGGGCCGTAGTCGGAGCGTCCGGTGAAGTCGGAACTCTCGTACGGGGTCTTCCGGCGGTTCAGGAACTCCGTGATTCCACGCTCCAGTTGGGCCGAGCCCGCCGGACCGGGTCCTGAACCGGAGGCCTCGGAGTCATCGCCGTCGAAGACGAACTCGACGCCGTTGGGGGAGGCGATCATGTCGAAGTTGAGGTAGAGGGCGGTCTGTTGGCGCTGGGCGTCGGTCAGTCCGGCGACGTACGCGTCCGAGCCGACGAGCCCGTTCTCCTCGGCCGACCACCAGGCGAACCGGACGGCGTTCGCCGGGGTGCGGTGCGTCGCCGCGAGCTGGAGGGCGACTTCGAGGAGCCCGGCGGAGCCGGAGCCGTTGTCGTTGATGCCCGGTCCCTCGGAGACGGAGTCCAGGTGGGCGCCGAGCATCACGGTGTGCGCGGGGTCGCCGTCCGGGGTCTGGGCGACGACGTTGCGGGTGGTGCGCTTCTCCTGGCGCTCACGGAGTTCGAGGGTGACGGTCACCTCTCCACCGTCGAGTGCGGCGGCGAGCGTGTCACCCTCGGCGCGGGTGATGCCGCCGGTCGGGATGCGGACGGCGGTGGGGTCGCCGAGGGTGCCGGTGAGTTTGCCGTCCAGGTTGTTGGAGATCAACGCCCCGGCCGCGCCCGCCCCGGCCGCGGCGGCCTGCTTCTGCTGGAAGGAGCAGCCACCCCGCAGGATGAGCGCGATGCGCCCGGTGACCTCGGTCCTGGCGTAGTCGGCCGCCTCGCAGCCGGTGGTGTCGTCCACCGGCACCCGGACCAGCTCCGCCGTGAGCCCGCCCTCCTCGGTCGACGCGGTGTACGTCATCGCCTCCACCACCGCGTCCCGGGGCTCCGGCGTCACCACCGCCAGCTTCGCGGCGAGCGTCTCCGTCCAGGTGAAGGGGAAGGGCTCGTACCGGGCGTCGTAGCCGGCCCGGCGGAGCTGCTGGAGGACGTACGCGGCCGAGGCGTCGTGGCCCGCCGATCCGGCGGCCCGGTTCCCGCCCGCAGCGTCGGCCGCCTCCTGGAAGCGGCGCAGGTGCCGGCGGGCGCCGGTGGCGGAGGAGGCGGCGACGAGTTCCCGGGAGAGCCGGGTGGCCTCCCGCGCCGGGTCCGGCCCCGCCGCGGGTGGCGGGACCGCCGCGCCCAGCAGCAGCGGGAGGAGCAGGACGGCCGAGGCGACGAGCGGGAGCGCGCGCCGGGGGGACGGGCGGCGGTACGGGCGGGTCCGCGCGGGGGCGCTCACCGGGTACTCCGGGAGGACGCGGACTTCTTGGCCGGTGCGGCCCGGTCGGCGGCCGGTGCGGTCTCACCGGCGGCCGGCGCGGCCTTCTTCGCGGCGGCGGAGGCCTTCGCCTCCGCCTTCGCCCGCTGCTTGGACGCGCGGACCTCGGCGAGCGACTCCGGCCCGGTGATGTCGGCGACCGATCGGTGTGCGCCCTGCTCGCCGTAGGCCCCCGCGGCCTCCCGCCAGCCGGTTGGCCGGACGCCGAACTGTTTGCCCAGCAGCGCCAGGAAGATCTGCGCCTTCTGGGTGCCGAAGCCGGGCAGCGCGTTCAGCCGGGCCAACAGCGCCGCGCCGGTGGCGGCGTCGGCCCACACCGCGCTCGCGTCGCCGTCGTACTCGGCCACGAGGTACTGGCAGAGCTGCTGCACCCGCTTCGCCATGGAGCCGGGGTAGCGGTGCAGGGCCGGCTTGTCGGTGAAGAGCGCCGTGAACGCCTCGGGAGAGTACGCGGCGATCTCCCGGGCGTCCAGGTCGTCCGCTCCCATGCGCTGGGCCAGCGCGTGCGGACCGGTGAAGGCCCACTCCATGGGGATCTGCTGGTCCAGCAGCATGCCGACCAGTGCGGCCAGCGGGCTGCGGGCGAGCAGCTCGTCGGCCTCCGGCTGCTGCGCGATCCGAAGGGTGGGGGCGCCGTTCGCCACGGGCTCCCCGTCGCTCTTCCTGCTCGTGGTCATGGAGCCGATGGTGGCGGGGGGCGCGGGCTTCGGCGACTTCTGCTGCTGCCGATGGGGGCCGTGCGCGTACGCCGGCCCCCGAGGATCAGGCGGGTGCGAGATCCTCCTGCGGGGCCTCACCGATCGGGCGGATCGCCACCGGCCGGTACGGGGCGCCCTCGGGCTGCGGACAGGCGACGACCCGGGCGGCGATCTCGGTGGCCCGCTCCAGCCCGGCGCAGTCCAGCACCCAGTACCCGGCGATCAGCACCTGGTCCCGGTCGTACGGGGCGTCGGCGACGAGCGGGGGCCCGCCGTCCGCGCTCGCCGTGACGAAGCGGGTCTCGTCCGGGGCGGTGAGGCCGTCGCAGTAAAGCATCTCGCCGGAGGCCTCCAACTCCTTGTTGAGCGTGTCCATGTGCGCGAACATCGCCTTCCGGTCCTGTTCGCCCCACGTCGGGCCGCCCTCGGCGGACCCCCTGCCGGACATCGCGTCGTAGTCGGCCTGCGAACCCTGCACCATCACCAGGAACCTCATACGCCTGCACCTCCACCGTCGTCGTTGTCGTCCCCTGCCGGGCGGCCCGTCTCCTCGGGGGGCCGGAGCCCGCTGCCGGAGCCACCTGGCGGCCGGGGTGCGCCTCCTTCCATCGGACACCGGACGGGACGGGTGCGCGAGCGGGCCCGGCGGGCCCGGCCGGTCGTCGCCCGGGCGCCGGACAGTAGAGTGCGGCAGCGTCTCCCCCCACCCGAGAACCCGACCACCCGCGAACCCGAACACCCGAGAACCCGACCACCCGCGAACCCGAACACCCGACCGCCCGAAATCCCGGGTGTCCGAGAACCCGACCGCCCGAACGCCCCGAACACCGAGGTCCGGCCGTGCCCACCGTCCCGCCCGCATCACCCGCACTCCCGCCGGCCGGCCCCCTGCCGGTCCCCTCGGCCCCCGTGACCGTCGTGGGCATCGGTGCGGACGGCTGGGCGGGCCTGGCGGAACCGGCGCGCACCGCGTTGCTGGAGGCCGAGGTGCTGATCGGCGGCGGACGCCAGCTCGGACTGCTGCCCGCGGTGTGCGCGGGCCTGCGGGTGGCGTGGCCCTCGCCGCTGCGCCCCGCCGTCGCGGGTCTGCTCGCCGACCACCGGGGCAGCAGGATCGCGGTGCTGGCCAGCGGTGACCCGATGTTCTACGGGATCGGCCGCGCGCTCACCGAGGAGCTGGGCGCCGGGGCACTGCGCGTGCTGCCGCATCCGTCCTCGGTGGCGTACGCCTGCGCCCGGCTCGGCTGGCCCGCCGAGGAGACCGAAACCATCACCCTGGTGGGCCGCCCCGCCGCCCGGCTGGTCGCCGCCCTGCACGACGGGCGCCGGCTGCTGGTGCTGAGCGCCGACGCCACCACCCCCGCGACGGTGGCCGCCCTGCTCACCGGGCACGGCTTCGGCCCGAGCCGGCTCACCGTCCTCGAACAGCTCGGCTCGGCCGGAGAGGCCCGCCACGAGGGCACCGCCGAAGAGTGGACCCACCCGGCGGGCGACCCGCTGAACCTCGTCGCCGTGGAGTGCCGGGCCACCCCGGACGCGCTCCGCCTGGGCCTCGTCCCCGGGCTGCCCGACACCGCGTACGAACACGACGGGCAGCTCACCAAGCGCCACGTCCGCGCCGCCACCCTCGCCGCACTCGCGCCCGCGCCCGGAGAGCTGCTCTGGGACATCGGCGGCGGCTCCGGCTCGATCGCCGTCGAGTGGATGCGCGCCCATCCGTCCTGCCGCGCCGTCACCGTCGAACGCGACGAGGCGCGTGCCGCCCGGATCGGCCGCAACGCCGACCGGCTCGGCGTGCCCGGACTGCGGGTGGTCTCCGGCCGCGCCCCGCAGGCGCTCGCCGGACTGCCGGTCCCGGACGCCGTTTTCGTCGGCGGCGGCCTCACCGCCCCCGGGCTGCTCGACGCCTGCTGGGAGGCGCTGCCCGCCGGGGGACGGCTGGTCGCCAACACCGTCACGCTGGAGTCGGAGGCGCTCCTCGCCGACCGCTACCGGCGCCACGGCGGCGAACTGGTCCGGCTCGCGGTGGCCCATGCCGTCCCGGTCGGCGGCTTCACCGGCTGGCGCCAGGCGATGCCCGTCACCCAGTGGTCCGTCCGCAAGCCCCGCAACCTCCCGGGAGAGACCCCATGACCGTGTACTTCATCGGCGCAGGACCCGGCGCGGCCGACCTGATCACGGTGCGCGGCGCCCGCCTCCTCGCCGCCAGCCCGGTCTGCCTCTACGCGGGCAGCCTGGTGCCGCGCGAACTGCTCGCCGACTGCCCGCCGGACGCCAGGCTGATCGACACCCAGGGCCTGGACATCGAGCAGATCACCGCCGAGCTGGTCCGCGCCCACGCCGAGGGCCACGACGTCGCCCGGCTGCACTCCGGCGACCCGTCCGTCTTCAGCGCGGTCAACGAGCAGATGAAGCGGCTCGACGACGCCGGAGTGCCGTACGAAGTGGTGCCCGGGGTACCCGCGTTCGCCGCCGCCGCGGCGGCGCTCAAGCGGGAGCTGACCGTGCCGACGGTCGGTCAGACGGTCATCCTGACCCGGATCGCCCAGCGGGCCACCGCCATGCCGGAGGGCGAGGACCTGGCCACGCTCGGCCGCAGCGGCGCCCTGCTCGTGCTCCACCTGGCCGCGCGGTACGCGGACCGGGTGGTGGAGGAACTGCTGCCGCACTACGGGGCCGACTGCCCGGCCGCCGTGGTGGCCATGGCCTCCCGGCCGGACGAGATCGTCCTGCGCGGCACCCTGGCGACCATCGCCGGACAGGTGGAGGAGGCCGGAGTGACCCGTACGGCCGTCATCATGGTGGGGCGGACCCTGGGGGCGGAGCAGTTCCGCGACAGCCACCTCTACTCGCCGGAGCGCGACCGCCACACCTGCTGAGCACGGACCTGCACGGCCCGGGCCGGGCCGGTGGTCGGGCTCAGCGGACCGCGCTGCGCCCGACCACCGTCCCGGCCCGGTCGACGCAGATCACGTCCACCGCCACCGGCGCTCCGCGCAGCACCTCCAGGGCCTGGTCCCGGGCGGCCACCGCCACCAGGTCGCCCAGCGGGACTCCGGCCGCCGCGCACAACTGCAGTGCGGCGAGACCCGTGTTGGCGGTCGCCACCGCCCCGGCCAGCTCCTCGTCCGCCCCGCCCTCCCGGGCCAGCCCGGCGAGGAACCCCTTGTCCACCTGGGAGCGCGCCGAGTGCAGGTCCAGGTGTCCGGCGGCGAGCTTGGACAGCTTGGCGAACCCGCCGCAGACGGTGAGCCGGGGCACCGGATGACGGCGTACGTACTTGAGCACCGCCCCCGCGAAGTCGCCCATGTCCAGCAGGGCGATCTCCGGCAGGCCGTACTCCGCGACGACCGTCTTCTCCGAGGTCGAGCCGGTGCACCCGGCCACATGGGTCTGCCCGGCGGCCAGCGCCACGTCGACCCCGCGCCGGATCGAGTCGATCCAGGCCGAGCAGGAGTAGGGCACGACGACCCCGGTGGTGCCGAGGATGGAGAGCCCGCCCAGGATGCCGAGGCGACCGTTCCACGTGAAACGTGCGATCTCCTCGCCGTCGTCCACGGAGAGGGTGATCTCCACGTCACCCGTGCCGCCGTGCTCCGCCGCGACCCGGGCCACGTGCTCGCGCATCAGCTGCCGGGGCACCGGGTTGATGGCCGGTTCGCCGACGTTCAGCGGCAGTCCGGGCAGGGTCACCGTGCCGACGCCCGGACCCGCCCGGAACACCACTCCCGAACCCGGCGGCAGCTCCCGTACCGTCGCCCTGACCAGCGCTCCATGGGTCACGTCCGGGTCGTCGCCCGCATCCTTGACCACCCCGGCGGTCGCGGTGCCGTCCTGAAGCGATTCGACGGCGAGCGCGAAAGCGGGTGTCTGGCCCTTCGGCAGCGTGATGGTCACCGGGTCGGGGAACTCCCCCGTCAGCAGGGCGGTGTACGCGGCGGTGGTCGCCGCCGTCGCACAGGCACCGGTGGTCCAACCGGGGCGCAGACCGGTGTGTTTGAGTTGGGCCTCGCGCCCGCCCTTCGCCTCACTGCTCATGGAAGGTCCCCTCGATGGTGCCGATACCACTGCCCGACATGCCGGACGAGCCCGTCTCCCCGCAGCACGTCCTCGTACTCGGCGGGACGACCGAGGCCCGCCGGCTGGCGGAGGCCCTGGCCACCGAGGTGCCGGCCGGAGGGCGGAGGCCCCCGCTGGTCACGACGTCGCTCGCCGGGCGGGTGGCCCGGCCGGTACTGCCGCCGGGCGAGGTCCGCGTCGGCGGCTTCGGCGGTACGGAGGGGCTCGCCGCGTGGCTGCGGGAGCACCGGGTGGATGCGCTCATCGACGCCACCCATCCTTTCGCCGGAACGATCAGTTTCCACGCGGCCCGCGCCGCCGCCTCGGCCCATGTTCCCCTGCTGGCGCTCCGCCGACCCGGCTGGGTGGCCGGCCCGGGGGACGACTGGCACCCCGCCGGCTCCCTGGAGGAGGCCGCCGACCTGCTGCCGTCACTGGGCGAGCGGGTGTTCCTCACCACCGGACGGATGGGGCTGGCGGCCTTCGCCGGGCTGGACGAGCTGTGGTTCCTGGTGCGGTCGGTGGACGCGCCCGAGGCGCCCCACCCGGCGCGGATGGAGGTGCTGCTCGACCGGGGGCCGTTCACCTTCGAGGGCGAGCGGGAGCTGATCCGCCGGCACCGTGTCGAGGTGCTCGTCACCAAGGACAGCGGGGGCTCGGCCACCGCGCCGAAGCTGGCCGCCGCCCGGGAGGCCGGGATTCCGGTGGTGGTCGTGGTGCGGCCACCGGTCCCCGAGGGGGTACCGGTGGCCGCGACCACGACCGAGGCCCTGGGCTGGCTGGACGCCTGCCTGGGTGGCTGAGACGACTCGTCTCCGGCGCGGGACAGCCCTTACGACCCCTTACGACCCCTTACGACCCCTTACGACCCCGTCTCCCCCTGCGCCTCCGGGTAGTGGCGCGGGGTCCAGACGAGGTGAGTGCCGTCGGGGCGTTCCACCCGGCGGGTCTGCGAGGACCCGATGATCAGCAGGGTGCGCATGTCCACCTCGGCCGGGTCGAGATCGGCGAGGCGTACCGTGCGCACGCTCTGGGTGGGGCCGCCGACGTCCCGGCCGAGGACGACCGGGGTGTCCGGGGAGCGGTGTTCGAGGAGCAGGTCGCGGGCCTTGCCGACCTGCCAGGTCCGGCTCTTGGAGCCCGGGTTGTAGAGCGCGATCACCAGGTCGGCGGTGGCCGCGGCGCGCAGCCGTCCGGCGATGACCTCCCAGGGCTTGAGCCGGTCGGAGAGGGAGATCGTCGCGTAGTCGTGGCCGAGCGGGGCGCCCGCGAGGGCGGCGGCGGCGTTCGCCGCGGTGACCCCGGGGAGGACGCGTACCGGGACGGACTCGTACTGCTGCTGGGAGGCGGCCTCCAGGACCGCCGTCGCCATGGCGAAGACACCCGGGTCGCCGCCCGAGACGACGGCCACCCGCTGACCGCGCCGGGCGAGGTCGAGCGCGAACTCGGCGCGCTCCGCCTCCACCTTGTTGTCCGAGCCGTGGCGGGCCTGGCCGGGCCGGACCGGTACCCGGTCCAGATAGGTGGTGTAGCCGACCACCGCGTCGGCGGCGGCCAGCGCCCCGCGCGTCTGGGGCGTCAGCCAGAGCGGTCCGGCGGGACCGGTGCCGACCACCACGACCTCGCCGGAGCCGGGTACCGGCGCGGGGCGGGGGGCGTCGATCCGGCTGGGCAGCACGGCGACCGCGAAGTACGGCACCGAGCCGGGCTCCACGTCCGCGAGGTCGCCGGTGCGCTCTCCGGCCATGGTGGCGCGCTCGACGTACCGCGCCTCGGGCAGCCGCCCGGACGCGTCGAACGCGCGGCGCACCGCCGGGAAGGTCCGGCCGAGCTTCATCACCACGGCGGAGTCGGTCGATGCCAGACGGGCCGTCAGCTCCTCCTCCGGCAGGGTGCCGGGCAGGATCGTGAGGATCTCCTCGCCCTCGACGAGGGGGGTGCCGAGCCGCGCGGCGGCCGCGCTGACCGAGGTGACCCCGGGGATGACCTCCGCCGGGTAACGGTCCGCCAGGCGCTTGTGCATGTGCATGTACGAGCCGTAGAAGAGCGGGTCGCCCTCGGCGAGTACGGCGACCGTGCGGCCCGCTTCGAGGTGCGCGGCGAGCCGGGCCGCCGCCTCGGTGTAGAAGTCCTCCAGCGCGCCCCGGTAGCCGCCCGGGTGGTCGGTGGTCTCCGTGGTGACGGGGTAGACCAGCGGTTCCTCGACGTGGTCCGGGCGGATGTGCGCGGCGGCGATGGAGCGGGCGATCGAGCGGCCGTGCCGGGCGCTGTGGAAGGCGATCACATCGGCCTCGGCGATGGCCCGGACCGCGCGGACGGTCATCAGCTCCGGGTCGCCCGGGCCGAGGCCGACCCCGTAGAGCCGGCCCGTACCGCCGGGTGCGGCGTCGGCGTTCCCGAGGGCGGATGCGCTTGCGGCGTGCTCGTTCGCCGCCACGGTGCCGGTCACTCCTCCTCGCTCGCGAGGGCGTTGACGGCTGCCGCCGCCAGGGCGCTGCCGCCGCGACGGCCGCGCACCACCAGGTGCTGGACCCCCGAGACGTGCGCCGCGAGGGCCTCCTTCGACTCGGCCGCGCCGATGAAGCCGACCGGGACGCCGATCACGGCGGCGGGGAGCGGGGCGCCCTCCTCGATCATCTCCAGCAGCCGGAAGAGCGCGGTGGGCGCGTTGCCGATGGCGACCACCGAGCCCTCCAGCCGGTCCCGCCACAGCTCCAGGGCGGCGGCGCTCCGGGTGGTGCCCATCGTCCGGGCCAGCTCCGGCACGGAGGGGTCGGAGAGGGTGCAGACGACCTCGTTGGCGGCGGGCAGGCGCTTGCGGGTGACCCCGCTGGCGACCATGGCCACGTCGCAGAGGACCGGGGCGCCGGCCCGGAGGGCGGCGCGGGCGTCGGCCACGGCGGTCGGCGAGAAGGCGAGGTCGCGTACGAGGTCGACCATGCCGCACGCGTGGATCATCCGGACCGCGACCTGACTGACGTCGGCGGGCAGACCGGCGAGATCCGCCTCCGCGCGGATGGTGGCGAAGGACTGGCGGTAGATCGCCGGTCCGTCCTTCTCGTACTGATGCACAGTGCTGTCGCTTTCTTCGGTCGGGCCGGCCGGTTCTCGCCGGACGGCCGGGGACGGTCCGGGGCCCGGCGTGGTCGGTTCAGGTGTTCAGACGGTTACGCGGTCAGGTGTTCAGGTGGTCAGGTGCGGGGACTTCGGGCCGCGGCCACCGCGGCGGCGAGGGCGGCCGGATCGTCCGGGACGGCCGTCGGGGCGCCCCGCGACTCCCCCCGTACCTGGGTGATCCGGTGTCCCGCCGGGGTGGCGACGACGTCGATCCACTCCCCGTGGGGGTGGCCGCAGCGGCGCTCGCACCCGGACCAGTACACGGGCAGCCGCCCGGCCGGACCGAGCGCTGCCGGACCGATCCCGGGTGCCACCAGCGCGGCCTCCGCCTCGGCCCGCACGTCGGCCAGAGACTTCGCGCAGCCGGGGCGCCCGATGCAGGCGCCGACCCCGGCCCAGGGAGAGCCGGGCCCGGTCACCAGACCGGCTTCGGCGAGCGTGTCGAGGGCGCGTCGGGCGGGTCCGGCGGCCAGGCCGGGCACGACGACCCCGCGCCACGGGGTGCAGCGCAGCTCACCGGAGCCGAGCCGTTCGGCGGTCTCCACGAGCGCCCGCCACCGCACTCCGGTCAGCCGCCCCATCGGTACGCCGACGTGCAACGCGGTCCGGCCCTCGGGACCGGTCACCGCGCCGGGCACGGGGGTGCCGTTCGGCGTGCCGATGGGGCGGTGCGCAGTCTCCGGCGGGCCGGGCGGCGGGCCAAGCAGCGGGCGGGGCGCCGGTCCGGGCGGTGGTACGAGTCCCGCGCGGCGGGCGGCTTCGGCGGGGAGTGCGGCACGGGCGTCCTCGGGGAGGCCGGAGATCCGCCACACGCCCGGACCGGCCGCCAGGTCGAGGAAGGCCTCGGCGGCGAGCAGCGCGGCGCGCGGGGCGTTCGCGAAGGCGACGGGGAGAAGGGTTCCGGTATCGCCGGGGCCGACCCTCAGCAGCGCGCGTTCGCCGTCGAGCGCGATCAGGGTGAGGTCGGCGCCCAGGGCGTCCACGTCGCCGCGGCCGTCGTCGAGCGCGAAGAGAAAGCGGCCGGAGAGTGCCGTGGCGCGTTCGTCCGAGCAGATCAGGGTGTCCAACTCGTCGAGCCAGGGCCGTATGTCGGCGTGGCCGACGGTGTCGAGACCGGAGAGCGGGGAGGCGACGACATTGCGTGCGCGCTCGTGCCGGTCGGACGGCAGCATGCCCACTCCGCGGAGTAGCCCGGCGAGTTCGCCACCGCAACCCACGTCGAGACCGCGGAGTTGTACGTTTCCGCGCGAGGTGAGGTGGAGTTCGCCGTCGCCGAGCCGGTCGGCGGCGTCCAGCAGGGTGCGGGCCCGGGCGGCGGTCAGCACCCCGCCGGGTATCCGCACGCGAGCCAGCGCACCGTCATCCGCCGTGTGCAGCCGCAAAGTGCCGGGGCAGGCGTCACCGCCGTTCCGGGCTGCGGCGACGGCGGCCGGGGAACCGGGCGAATCGGCGGTTGCGGACATGGCGGCGAGCATACCCACCGGGTCCGGGGCGTCACCCGCGGAGCGGAAGTGACCTCCGCCGCGTGGGTCCGGGCGCCGTGAGGGCCCGGTGGCCCGCGCGACCCGACCATCGGAGGCCCCCTGCCGCGACGGACGCGGGCCGCTTAGGATGCTCGCGGTGGACCATTCGGTCCGCCGACGCCAGACGGCGCCATGGGAGGAAGCCCGGTGAGAATCCGGCGCGGTCCCGCCACTGTGAGTCCGGCCCGCTGACGCGGCCGGACGAGTCAGGAACTCCCGCCGTCCGACACCGCCCGGGGCGTGGACATCCCGGGGAAGGGCTTTCCCGGCATGATCCTGCTCCTGTCGACCTCCGACACCGACCTGCTGAGCGCCCGCGCCTGCGAAGGCCCGGTCCGCTACCGGTACGCCAACCCCTCCCGCCTCCCGCTCGACACCCTTCCGGCGCTGCTCGACGGCGCCGACCTCGTCGTGGTGCGCCTCCTCGGCGGGGTGCGCGCCTGGGAGGAAGGCCTCGACCAAGTGCGGGCCACCGGCCTCCCGGTCGTCGTCCTCACCGGTGAACAGGCTCCCGACGCACAGCTGATGGCCGCTTCCACCGTCCCGATCGGCATCGCCGCCGAGGCGCACGCCTACCTCGCCCACGGCGGCCCGGAGAACCTCGGCCAGCTGGCCCGCTTCCTCTCCGACACCGTGCTGCTCACCGGGCACGGCTTCGAACCGCCCGCCCCGGCCCCCGCCTGGGGTCCGCTGGAACGGACCGCCCGCACACTCCCCGACACCGCGCCCACCGTGGCGGTGCTCTACTACCGCGCCCACCACATGAGCGGCAACACCGCGTTCGTGGACGCGCTCTGTGCTGCCGTCGAGGACGCCGGGGCCCGCGCCCTCCCGCTCTACGTGGCCTCGCTCCGTACCCCCGAGGACGGCCTGATCGACGCCCTGCGCGCGGCCGACGCGATCGTGACCACCGTCCTCGCGGCCGGCGGCACCCGCCCCGCCGAGGCGTCGGCGGGCGGCGACGACGAGTCGTGGGACGCGGGGGCGTTGACCGGACTCGACGTACCGATCCTCCAGGCACTCTGCCTGACCAGCTCGCGCAGCGCGTGGGAGGAGAACGACGAGGGCGTCTCGCCCCTGGACGCGGCCACCCAGATCGCGGTGCCGGAGTTCGACGGGCGCCTGATCACGGTGCCGTTCTCGTTCAAGGAGATCGACGCGGACGGCCTGCCCGCCTACGTCCCCGACGCCGAGCGCGCCGCCCGGGTCGCCGGGATCGCCGTCCGGCACGCGCGCCTGCGGCACATCCCGAACAACGCGAAGCGGATCGCCCTGGTGCTCTCCGCGTACCCGACCAAGCACTCCCGCATCGGCAACGCGGTCGGTCTCGACACCCCCGCGAGCGCCGTCGCGCTGCTGCGCCGGCTGCGCGCCGAGGGGTACGACTTCGGGCCCGAGGCGGACATCCCGGGGCTGGTCTCCGGCGACGGCGACGAGCTGATCTACGCGCTGATCGAGGCGGGCGGCCATGACCGGGAGTGGCTGACCGACGAGCAGTTGGCCGCGAACCCGGTCCGTATCCCGGCGGCCGACTACCGCCGCTGGTACGCCACCCTCCCCGCGGAGCTGCGTACGGCGGTGGAGGAGCACTGGGGTCCGGCGCCCGGCGAGATGTTCGTGGACCGTTCGGCGAACCCGGAGGGCGACATCGTCCTCGCGGCGCTGCGGCGCGGCAATCTGCTGATCCTCATCCAGCCGCCGCGCGGCTTCGGCGAGAACCCGATCGCGATCTACCACGATCCCGATCTGCCGCCCTCGCACCACTACCTCGCCGCCTACCGCTGGATCGCGGCCTCCGCCGACGACGGCGGCTTCGGCGCCGACGCGATGATCCACCTCGGCAAGCACGGCAACCTGGAGTGGCTGCCCGGCAAGAACGCCGGGCTCTCCGCCGCCTGCGGCCCCGACGCGGCCCTCGGCGATCTGCCGCTGGTCTACCCGTTCCTCGTCAACGACCCGGGCGAGGGCACCCAGGCCAAGCGCCGGACGCACGCCACGCTGGTGGACCACCTGGTGCCGCCGATGGCCCGCGCCGACAGCTACGGCGACATCGCCCGGCTGGAGCAACTCCTCGACGAGCACGCGCAGATCGCCGCGATGGACCCGGCGAAGCTGCCGGCGATCCGCGCCCAGATCTGGACGCTCATCCAGGCCGCGAAACTCGACCACGACCTCGGGCTCGAAGACCGGCCCCAGGACGAGGGCTTCGACGAGTTCATCATGCATCTCGACGGCTGGCTCTGTGAGATCAAGGACGTCCAGATCCGCGACGGCCTGCACGTGCTCGGCAACCCGCCGGCCGGCAAGGACCGGGTCAACCTCGTCCTGGCGGTGCTGCGCGCCCGCCAGATCTGGGGCGGCACCGCCTCGCTCCCCGGCCTGCGCGAGGCGCTCGGCCTGGACGAGTCGGCCGCCACCCGCACCGCGGCCGACGAGGTCGAGGAGCAGGCCCGCGCCCTGGTCCAGGCGATGGAGGACGCCGGCTGGGACCCGGCCGCCGTCGCGGGGGTCGCGGCAGGACACCCGTCCGCCGTCGCCGACATCCTGGACTTCGCGGCCACCGAGGTGGTGCCGCGCCTCGCCGCCACCACCGACGAACTCGACCACGCCGTGCACGCGTTGAACGGCGGCTTCGTACCCGCCGGGCCCTCGGGCTCGCCGCTGCGCGGGCTCGTCAACGTCCTGCCGACCGGCCGCAACTTCTACTCCGTCGACCCGAAGGCCGTGCCCTCCAAGCTCGCCTGGGAGACCGGCCAGGCGCTCGCCGAGTCGCTGCTGACCCGCTACCGCACCGACAACGGCGACTGGCCCTCCTCCGTCGGCCTCTCGCTCTGGGGCACCAGCGCGATGCGTACGGCGGGCGACGACATCGCCGAGGCGTTCGCGCTCCTGGGCGTCCGCCCGGTCTGGGACGACGCCTCCCGCCGCGTGACCGGCCTGGAGCCCATCCCGCACGAGGAGTTGGGTCGCCCGCGCATCGACGTCACGCTGCGGATCTCCGGCTTCTTCCGGGACGCCTTCCCGCACACGGTGGGGCTGCTGGACGACGCCGTACGGCTGGCCGCCTCGCTGGACGAACCGGCGGAGCACAACTTCGTACGCGCCCACACGCAGGCCGACCTCGCCGAGCACGGCGACGAACGCCGGGCCACCACCCGGATCTTCGGCTCGCGCCCGGGGACGTACGGCGCCGGTCTCCTCCAGCTCATCGACTCCCGCGACTGGCGCACCGACGCCGACCTCGCCGAGGTCTACACGGTGTGGGGCGGCTACGCCTACGGCCGGGAGCTCGACGGGCGCCCGGCCCGCGAGGAGATGGAGACCGCGTACCGGCGCATCGAGGTCGCCGCGAAGAACACCGACACCCGCGAGCACGACATCGCGGACTCGGACGACTACTTCCAGTACCACGGCGGCATGGTGGCGGCCGTGCGCGCGCTGAAGGGCACCGCCCCCGAGGCCTACATCGGCGACTCCACCCGCCCGGAGACCGTCCGCACCCGCACCCTGGTCGAGGAGACCTCGCGCGTCTTCCGCGCCCGCGTGGTCAATCCCCGCTGGATCGAGGCGATGCGCCGCCACGGCTACAAGGGCGCCTTCGAACTCGCCGCCACCGTGGACTACTTGTTCGGCTACGACGCCACGACCGGGGTCGTCGCCGACTGGATGTACGACAAGCTCACCCAGACGTACGTACTCGATCCGGAGAACCGGGAGTTCCTCCAGCAGGCCAACCCCTGGGCGCTGCACGGGATCGCCGAACGCCTCCTGGAGGCCGAGTCGCGCGGGATGTGGGCGAAGCCCGACCCGGCCGTCCTCGAAGCGCTGCGCCAGGTCTTCCTGGAGACCGAGGGCGAGCTGGAGGGCGGGGACGACTGAGCCGGGCCCCCGCGCCCCAGCGCCTTCACGCGCCCTCACGCCTTCACGCCTCCGCGCCTTCGCAGGAGTCCGGCCGCGGACTCACATCCGGGGGTCGGGCTTCAGCAGTGCGAACACCGCGCCGAAGGGGTCCGCGAGCCAGGCCATCCGGCCGACGTCGGACATGTCGGCCGCCGGCATCAGCACGGCCCCGCCGTGGGACCGGGTCGCCTCGACGGTCGCGTCCACGTCCGTCACATGGAAGTAGGGCACCCAGCGGGCCTGCTCGCCGCCGCTGTCGTCCGCCGGAGCCGCCCCGCCGAAGGTGGTGTCCTGGAGGTCGCCGTCCTCGGTGCTCAACACCCGGTACGTCATTCCGGGCACCGGCATGTCCTGGGTGCGCCAGCCGAACAGGCCCTGGTAGAAAGCGATGTCCGCGAGCGGGTCGGGGACGTGCAGCTCCACCCAGACCAGGCTGTTCGGGGCGGAGGTGCGCCCGAGCCCGGCCGTCCTGCCGGGCTGCCAGAGCGCGAAGTCGGCGCCCTGCGTATCGGTGATCTGGGCGAGCGTGCCCTCGCCCATGACGTCCATGGGCTCCATCCGGACGGTTCCTCCGCCGTCCTTGACGGCCTGGACGGTGGCCCGGATGTCGTCGGTTTTGAAGTGGACCGTCCAGGCCGAAGACGCCCCCTCCTCGGTGAGCGGGCCGATGGCCGCCACGGTCGCCCCCTCCACCTGGAAGAACGCGTACCCGCCCGTGTCGGGCCCGGCGGAGACGACCCGCCACCCGAAGACGGCGGCGTAGAAGGTGGCGGCGGCCTCGGGGTCCGGGCTGCCGAGGTCGAGCCAGTTGGGCGATCCGGTGCGGAAGTCGGTGCCGAGCATGGGTCCTCCTGGGGTGCGGGTGGGGGCGGGCGGAGGCCACGATGCCGACCCGGCCCTGCGGCAGCCGGGCACCTGCGCGCGCGGGAAGCCGGTTTCACCCGGACGCCGGTACGGAACCGCCCCGCGGGGTTCCGCCGTTCGTCTTCCCGCGGCCACCCTCGCCGGGGACAATCACGGCCATGGTGACGACGGGGGAAACGTCCGCACGCCCCACGCGGTCGGCCGCCCGGGAGGTTCTCTCCCTGCTGGCGGGTTTCGCGGTGAGCGCCCTGTTCGGCGGCACCCTGACGGCGCTGGTCGTCGGCGTGATGGTGAAGAGCGTGGCCGTGTTCGGCTGCGGTCTCGGCGGGCTGGTGGTGGCCGTCCTGCTGGTGGCCGTCCCCGCGCGGGTGCGGGAGGCGCGGCGGAGCGTCCCGGTGCTCCGGGTCGCGCTCGCCCGGATCGAGAACCGTCGGGCCACGAACGGCGAGCTCGCCGACGTACCGGTGCGGTTCGACCTCACGGTGGCGCCCGACGACGCCCCCGCCTACCGGGTGACCGTCGACGAGTCCGTCAACCTGGTCGACCTGGCGGACTATCCCGAGGGCCGCACCGTGGTGGTGACGTACCCCGAGGCCGAGCCCTGGAAGGTGAAGCTGGAGCGGCGGCCGACGGCGGAGTGGGCGCGCAGGGCGGCCGAGGCGCGGATCGACACCGCGCCCGCACACACCCGGGTGAAGGCGGACAGCAAGGCATGGTCGGGGTGCCTGCTCATGCTCCTGGGCCTGCTGGTCGGGGTGGCCCTCGTCCTTGTCCCCTACTGGGACGATCTGCCCAGCGACTCCGACGCCCCCTCCCCGTCCTCAACCAGCACGGCGGCATTACCGGGCCCGAGCTCCGGTTCCACCTCCACGACCGTCTCCACGGTCACCGGTTCCGCGTCCTCCGCGTCCACCCTGCGCACCGGCGAGATGCGCCGCCTCGCCAACACCCTGGTCACCGGCATGGGTACGGAGATGGGCACCCGGATCACCATCGAGGAGAAGGTGATGTCGGCCGTGGGCAGCAAGGGCTTCTCCGCCGGCGGCGACTTCCCGATCAGCCTGCGCGGCATCCCGTACGAACTGCTCCCCGGACTCGTGGACACCGCGCGCACCGGGCTGGGCGTCGACTCCCCCGAGAGCTGGCGGATCGACATCACGTCCCAGGGCTCCACCCCCGCGCCGATCGTCCGGGTGACGGTCGCCGGGCACGGGAAGAGCGCGTACCTGCTGGCCGACGCGGTCGGCCGGATCACCGAGCGCCACCCGGCCTGAGCGGGTGGGGGGACCTCCTGCGCCGGGCCGCACCCCCGGGGCCTTGAGCTGCGTCGCCGGAGGATTGGGTAGGTGAGCGGTGCGGGCACGGTCTGCGTACGCCCGCATCGTTTCGTACGAGGAGGCGGAGGCGGCGCGTGACGGCTTTCCTGTTGGTGCCCGGTACGTTCACCGGAGGCTGGATCTGGGACCGGGTGGCGGAACACCTGGAGCAATCGGGCGCGACGGTCCACGCGGTGACCCTCACCGGCCTCGGGGAGGAAGCGGACCCGGTGGGCCGGGTCACGGACCTCACCACCCACATCGAGGATCTGGTGCGGGTCGTCGACTGGGTGGACGCGGCGGAGACCGAGGTGGTCCTCGTGGGCCACGACTACGGCATCCTCCCCGTCCTCGGTGCGGCGGCCCGGCGCCCGGACCGGGTCTCCCGGATCGTCAACCTGGACGCCGGGCTGCCGCAGGACGGTGAACCCGCCCTCGTCATCGAGCCCGACCCGGCGGTCCGGGAGCAGGCCGTGTCCCTGACGGCGGAGGCCCCGTACGGCACGGACGGGCCGGGGTCCGCGGTGATCCGACCGCCCTCCGCCGAGGAGTGGCGCCTGCGGGCGGGCTCGGCCGATCTGTCCGCCGAGGACCTGGAACTGCTGGCGCGGCGCGCGGTGCCGCACCCGGCGGGCACGCTCGTCGAGCCGCTGCCCGCGACCGGGGCTGCCCACGGCATCCCGTGCACGGGCATCCTCGCGTCGGGGAACGGATCGAGCATCGAACTCGTCGAGTCCCTCGTCGGCATGGGCGAACCACGCGTCCAGGCGCTCACCCGCCCCGGCGTCACCCTCGTCGAGATACCCACCGGGCACTGGCCGATGCTCTCCGCGCCCGCCGAACTCGCCGGTGTGCTGTGCCGGGCGGCGGCCGGCGAGGGCCACCGCGTCGGAGCGCGGGCAACCGGGTCACCCGTACATCTGGGGCCTTTCCTGCTGGACGTGCCCGAGCGGAAGCGCGAGCGGGACGGCCGTGTCGACCTCTACTTCCCCGACGCCGAGGAGCCGCGCCCCGCCGTCCTGTTCGTCCACGGCGGCCCGGTGGCCGCCGACGCGCGGCCCACCCCCCGCGACTGGCCGACCTTCGCCGGGTACGGCGGGTACGTGGCGAGCCTGGGCGCGGTCGGCGTCGTGCTCGACCACCGCCTCCACGGCCTCGGCGACTACTCCACGGCGGCCGAGGACCTCGCGGCGGCGATCGAACGGGTCCGCGCCGATCCGCGCGTCGACGGTGAGCGGATCGCCCTCTGGTTCTTCTCCGCCGGATCGCTCCTCTCCGCCGACTGGCTGGCGGCGCCCCCAACGTGGCTGCGCTGTATCGCGGCCACCTATCCGGTGCTGGCCCCGCTGCCCAACTGGCCCGGTTTCGGCGGGCGGTTCAGGCCTGTGGAGGCCCTGGGGGCCGTCGGCCCGCTGCCCTTCGTGCTGAGCCGGGTGGAGAGGGAACGGGCGGAGATCGACGCCACCGTCGAGGAGTTCCTGCTCGCGGCCGAGGGGACGGAGCTCCGGCTGGAGGTGATCCCCGTCCCGGGAGCGCGGCACGGCTTCGAGGCGGTCGACCACACCGACCCGGCGCGCCTGGCGGTCCAGCAGGCGGTACGCACGGTGCTGGGGCACCTGGAGGGGTGAGCCGGTGCCGGTGCCGGTGAGGTGAGGTGAGGTGGGGGCGGGACGGTCCCGGGCGGGGCCGGCGCGTCCGGCTCGTACCCCACCTGGACGGCACCGGGACCCGCCCGCATATTGACATGGACCTGATATATCAGGTCGGCTTGGTGGGTCGGCACGTCCCCCCCCCACCCGCAAGGAGTTGCCGCATGCCCCTCACCCGCAGAGGGCGGCGCCCCGCCGTCCTCGCCCTCTTCGCGAGCCTGCTGCTCACCGCCCTCCCGGCGGCGGCCGCGCACGCCGCCGCCCCCACCCCGGCGGCCACGGCCGCAGCCGCCGCAGCCGCCCTCTGCAACAAGCAGTGCGACGGCCGCGATCCCGCCGCCGCGACCTCGGACCGGGTGCCGGTGAGCAGTGCGCTGTACGGACGCACCGTCCGGCTGCATCTCTCCGACAACGATGTCATGGGGTGGGCCTCGATCGAGAGCGGCGCGGCGGGCGACGAGGTCTGGACCGACCGCTCCTTCGACGGCGGCCGGACCTGGGCCTCCGGCAGCAAGCTGGGTGACACGACCGTTCCCGCCGGATCGAGCGGCTGGCGGACCCGGATGTACAACGTCGACGACTGGAACACCGCCGGTGTCGGCGCCCTGCGCGCCTGCGGCAAGGCCGGGGACCGCCCCGAGATCACCTGCACCGGCTGGGCGCGGGTGAACTGGAACGCGTGGAGCCGCTCCACCGCCGCCTCGACCGCGCTGATGATGTCGTACGACCGGGGCACCGGCCTGTTCGGCGGCAACGGCTGGTGGACGGCGGCCAACGCGCTGACCGCCGTGCTCGACAACGCGCGGCTGAGCGGCATGCCGAGTTACCGGTACGCCATCGCCTCCACGTACGACAAGAACATCAACGCGCAGGGGGGCAGCTTCCGCAACGACTACCTGGACGACACCGGCTGGTGGGGCCTGGCCTGGGTCGCCGCCTACGACGCGACGGGCGACAGCCGGTACCTCAACACGGCTCGCGCCGACGCCGACCACATGCAGGCGTCCTGGAACGGCACGTGCGGCGGCGGGGTGTTGTGGAACCGGACGATGACGTACAAGAACGCGATCACCAACGAGCTCTTCCTCCAGCTCAACGCGGCGCTGCACAACCGCATCCCCGGTGACACGGTGTACCTGGGCAGGGCGAAGGCCGAGTGGTCGTGGTTCCAGGGCAGCGGGATGATCAACGGTGACCACATGGTCAACGACGGACTCACCGACGCCTGCGCCAACAACGGGCAGCCCACCTGGACGTACAACCAGGGCGTGGTCCTCGGCGGGCTCACCGAGCTGTACCGGGCCACCGGCGACTCCGCCCTGCTGACCACCGCCCGCACCCTCGCCGGCGCCTCCACCGTCCGGCTCCAGACCGACGGGGTGCTGCGGGAGCCAGGCGAGGGGGACGAGTGCGCCGGCGACGGCCCGTCCTTCAAGGGCGCGTACGTCCGCGGCCTCGGCAAGCTCGACACCCAGCTGACCGACCACCCGTACGCGGCGACGCTCGACCGCTGGGCCGACGCGGCCTGGGCCAAGGACCGCAACGCGCTCGACCAGTACGGCCCGCACTGGAACGGAGGCACCGGCACCACCGACTACGGCTGCCAGCAGAGCGTCCTCGATCTGCTCAACGCGGCCGGGCAGTAGGGGGCCGGGCAGTAAACGGCCGGGCGGTGGGCGGCCGTCCGGGGGTGGCGCGGGTCTGTGCTCGCGCCACCCCCGCCGTGCGGCTCAGGCCCGGTGCGTGTGAGGTGGATCACGGGACCCGACCGGTGATGTCCGGCCCGGTCCGCGGTCCACCCTGCATGACGAACCCCGTGAAAGGCCCCGCGAGTTACTTCCCCTCGATCGAGAAGACGTACGGACGCCCCGTGGCGGAGTGGAAGGAACTGATCCGCTCCTCGCCCCTGACGAAGCACGGGGAGCTGGTCGGCTGGCTCAAGACCACCCACGGCTTGGGGCACGGCCACGCCAACGCTCTGGTCGCGCACACCCTTGCGGAGGAAACGGGCAGGTGACCCACGGCGGGGCGGTGCGATGATCGGTCTCCGCAACCGCGCCCCTACGGGCGTCGTCCCGCGCTCCCACCAGCGCCACCAGCGCCACCAGCGAGGATTCCCGTGCAGAGAAGTGTCGAGACCACCGAGGGCCCGGTTGCCGTTCCTTCCGGGGAGCACCGCTGGACCGTCCTCTTCTTCATCACCGAGCCCGGTATCGGCGAGGTGCTGCCCGAGCTGGCCGGCTGCACCACGGGCCTCTGCTCGGTACGCGACAACGCCGCCCGGTTCGCCCGCGCCGATGTCAGGGTCCTGGGCGTCAGCGCCCACGCCCCCGGACACCTCGCGGAGTTCGCGGCCTCGCGCGAGCTGGGATACCCGCTGGTCGGCGACCCCGAGCTGGTCCTCGGCCGGTCCCTGGGCGTGCCCGAGGTGCGGGTGGGGGAGCGCATCCTGTTCGCTCGGGCCGGGGTCGTCCTCGACCGGGCGGGCCGGGTGCGCGCGCTGCTGCATCCGGTGGCGGACCCGGAGAACCACGCGGAGCTCGTGCTGGCGGCGGTGGAGGAGCTGGCGGCGCGGGAGTGACCGGGGGGTGCCGTCCCCCGGGCGCCGGCCCCTTGGGGTTTTGGGCAGGTACGCGTCGGGATGCTCATCGGGTGTTCCGGCTCCGGGAGGGTGTACGTGCCAAGCGTCTTGTCGAAAGCCGGAGCCGTCGACATGCTGTGCGCATGACATTCCAGGTACGTACCTGGAGGTCCCGCCAGAGGCGGCGCGGCCCGTTCGCGCTGTCACGCCTTTCCCCGGAGGTCGGACACATGCGCGTGAACTGGGCAAGGCCAAGGTCGCAGCGTGGCGGGTGGACGAAAGCACTGAGACTGCTTCCCGTCGTCGCGGTCACGGTGGCGGCCACCGTCGGCGGGACGATGAGCGCCGAGGCGTCGGTGCCCGCGCCGCCCTCCGGCTTCACCCTGACCTGGAGCGACGACTTCAGCGGCGCGTCCGGCACCGGCATCGACCAGAACCTGTGGAAGTACGACACCGGGCCGGGCAGCAGCTTCGGCACCGGTGAGATCGAGACGATGACCAACAGCACGTCGAACGTCTACTACGACGGCCAGAGTCACCTGGTACTCCAGGCCCTGCACTCCGGTTCCGACCCGCGGACCGGATGGACGTCCGGGCGGGTGGAGACCCAGTCGGCGAGCTTCGGCGCCCCGGCAGGCGGAGTCGTACGCATGGAGTCGGTCCTCCAGCAGCCCAACGTCACCACCGCCAACGGTGCGGGGTACTGGCCGGCGTTCTGGATGCTCGGCGCGCCGCTGCGGTCCGGTGTCACCTGGCCCAAGTCGGGCGAGGTCGACATCATGGAGGACATCAACGGGCGCAGCTCCGACTTCAGCACCATCCACTGCGGCGTCAACCCGGGCGGCCCGTGCGGCGAGTCGACCGGCATCGGCTCCGGTGAGCGCGCCTGTTCGGGCTGCCAGACCGGCTTCCACGACTACGCGGTGGAGATCGACCGCTCGATGTCGCCGGAGCAGGTCCGGTTCTACCTCGACGGGAACAACTTCTTCACCGTCAACGCCAACCAGGTCGACGCGACGACCTGGGCCGACGCGATCGACCACCCGTTCTACATCATCTACGACCTGGCGATCGGTGGCGGCTTCCCGGACGCGTTCGGTGGCGGCCCGAACGCGGCCACGGTCTCCGGCGGCAAGCTGGTGATCGACTCGGTCGCCGTGTACAACAAGGCGCCCGGATCCGGATCAGGCGGCAACACCGGCGGTACGGTGACCGGCCAACCGATCACCGGTCCGGGCGGCAAGTGCGTGGACGTGGCGGGCAACGACGTCGGCGGCGACGGCGCCGCGGTCCAGCTGTGGGACTGCCAGTCCGCGGCGAAGGACCAGCACTGGACGTGGAGCGGCCAGACCTTGCAGACCCTGGGCAAGTGCCTGGACATCGCCGGTGGCAACAGCGCCGGGGGCACCCGACTCCAGCTCGCCACCTGCAACACCGGCGGCTACCAGTCCTGGGTGCAGCAGAGCGACGGCTCGCTGAGGAACCCGACCAGCGGCCGGTGCATCGACGCCCCGAACGGTGCCACCGCCAACGGCACGCGCCTCCAGATCTGGGACTGCAACAGCTCCGCCGCCCAGAAGTTCACCCTCGCCGCCCCGATCGTCGGTCCGGGCGGCAAGTGCGTGGACGTGGCCGGCGACGACACCGGCAGTGACGGCACCGCGGTCCAGCTGTGGGACTGCCAGTCCGCGGCGAAGGACCAGCACTGGACGTGGAGCGGCCAGACCTTGCAGACCCTGGGCAAGTGCCTGGACATCGCCGGTGGCAACAGCGCCGCCGGTACAAAGCTCCAGCTCGCCACCTGCAACGGCAGCGGCTACCAGAACTGGACCGCCAACACCAACGGCTCGATGTCCAACCCGACCAGCGGCCGGTGCGTCGACTCCCCGTCCGGCGCCACCGCCAACGGCACCCGCCTGCAGATCTGGGACTGCAACGGGGCTGCGGCGCAGAAGTTCGCACTGGGGTGAGCGGCGAGGCGCCTCGAAGGGTCACGTAGGCGGAGGGCCCCGCAGCTGGCTGCGGGGCCCTCCGGCCTGCTGCCCGGCGAGAGCAGGGGCGGGATTCCCGGTTGAAGCGGTCGACCCCGGATGGGGAGCGGGCCTTGAGGTCAGGCGTCGGCGGGGTCGGGTACGTCGTCCCAGCCGCTCGGTTCTTCCTCAGCGTGTTGCTGAGGTGGAATCCCGAGGGGATGGGTGCAGCGCCACATGGCGCTTTCCCCGGTCCCGGAGCGGACGGTTTCCTTGAGGCCCAGGTGGTCGCATCGGGTGCACGCGTCGATGACTTCACGGTTGTACACCCAGCGGATCTTCGCGTGCAGCCGCCGGAAGCCGGCGAGCGCGAGGGGTGCTGCGTGCCAGCGCGGGGTTTCGTACTCGGGGATGGAGTGGTGGAGTTCGATCGCCCTGTCGATCTTGGCACGGAGGCTTGTCACCGAGGCGGACGCCGCCTCCGGCGGCCCCATCCGAGGGTTGCGCTCCTTCCACGCCGCAGCAGAGTCGGCAGCTCGCCAGGCGAAGCAGATCATCTGACCAGAGGTGTACCCGTGCTCGAAGCCTTCGCGGATCACCTCCGCGAGCTCCTCGCGCCGCGCTTCGGGTACTTCGGGGTAACCGTATTTCTTGGTGAGCAGGTTGTTGAGATAGCCGGCGATATCGGTGACCTCCATCCGGTCCATCAGCACGGTGAAGGCATCACGCGCCGCAGCTCCCTGGGGCCCGGGCTGAGTCTGGAGGAGGTACGTGATTTTCTTGACGCGCTCTTGTGCGGTGGCAAGGCATCCGACGACCCGCCACACGACTTCGGTGGAGAAGAATGCGATGCCGTCGTCCTGGGTGAGAGTGAACGCCCGCGGTGGACTCTCCGGTGCGATAGCAAGCAGCTTCGCATCGTAGAGGGCCAGGAATAGTTCCCTGTCCTGCTCGGTGTCACCCGTCCAGCCCAAGGGGCCGACACTTGCGAGACTGGGAAGTGCCTTGCCGGGGTTACGTGTGGCGTAGCTGATCAACGCTACGTAGAGGGCATGGGCCAGAGGACTGTCCGTCGGGAGCAAGCCGGTCGGCTCGTCCTTTCTCTCTTCCGCCTCGACCGTTCGAGCAACCAGGCGTTGAAGCCTCTCAGTCTTCTGCTGCTCACGCTCTTGTTCGATGCGTCTCTGTTCGGCGGCGCGTTGTTGCTGCTCGGTCTTTTCTCGCTCCCGGATCGCCCCGCAGTCCCGGCAAAGGAAGAAGGGAGCCTCCGCGTCGAGGTACTTCCCGCCGACCTTGTTGGCCCAGGACCGGTTGGGGACGGTGATCGGTTCGGAGCAGTTCGCGCAGGGGCAGTTCAGGAGGATGGCGTGCGAGTGCGTCGTGGCCATCGAGCCGATGTCGCCGGCTACGCCGATGCTGCTGACGGTCCGGGCCCAGGTGCCGTCGTCTTTGATTTCCCAGTAGAGGGCGCTGACTTTCTGGGCGTCCTCGGGAGCATCGTGCTTGATCACGACGCGGAGGCGGGGAGCCTCTACTGGAAACTCCCGAACAATCGGCTCCGGGGCAGCCGGTGGCCGTTGTGGCTGCTTCTTCTTGCCCCGTTCCCGCTTGCGGCGGCGTTCGCGCTTACCCACGCGTCTGTTCCTTGCTCATGTGTGGATGGTGGCGTATGTCCGGTGCGGTAAGGGCGAGTTTCTGGTTAATGGGATGATCTCTGGAGTGGATCCGACGGGAAACGCCGGCCGGTCCGGTTCGTTACGGTGCCCGCGCTGTTGTCCGGAAGAGCCGTACAGCCCAAATGCTTGGCCGCTACGCGACGGAAGGCTGACTCGGCGGCGCTCTGTTGCATGTCGGCGGTCGTCCCTACCGTTGAGGGATGGCACAAGGGGTGTGGCACACCGGACATGGCCTGGAGATCAATCCGTCCCTCCCCGACCTCGGTCACCCGAACCGTCCCGAGCTGCTGGGGGAGATCACAGTCGGGGTTTCCGGGCGCGAACCACAACTGCTCGAATGCCTCGCACATCACGAGGGTCGGGCATGCCTGTCGGAGGCCGGCGGGAAGTCACCGTGGCTGTTCATCCGTCGCGGCCGGGCCGGAGGCCGGAGGCCGCTCGTGGCCTCGCACCTGCCGAGCACACACAAGGCGACCCCGGCGGAGAGCGCGCAACACAAGGTCACCAAGGAGCGGGTCGTCGAGACCGCCGCACGGCACGGCCTGGGCGCCGAGGCCGACGTCCGTACGGCCAACCGGCGGAGCGTCTCGGACGCCGTCGTCACCGGCCCTGGTGGGCCGAGTGTCGGCTGGGAGATCCAGTACCACCATCTCAGCCCCAGCAGCGTGCGCCGCCGTTCGGCGAACGCTGTCGAAAACGGCATCCCCCATGTGTGGGTGGCCAAAGATCGCACGGCTTCCCTGATCGACCGGCGCCCCGTGGGCGCGTGTGGACGACATGCCGTGGAGGGACATCGCCGGCGGCAAGGAGATGGTGATCCGCGGCGGGTACCGGCACCTCGAAGTCTGGAAGTGCGTGCCGAGCAGTGAGCGCCACTGCCTCGTCAGCGAGGGGCCAGTCACTGCGGGGCGATTCACGCGGACTGGTTCGTGCCGGAGCTGTGCCTCCCACAGAGAAAGCCGGTCTTCATCGAGGACCTGGTCCTGCGGAGCGCTACGGAGGAAAGCGTATCGGTCTACCTGCCCAGTCGGAGCAGCGGTCGCGCTGGGCGGCACATGTGGGTGTCGGCGGCCGATCGCACGCAGTGGGAGGAGATCGTCGGGGAGAGAACTGCCCCGCCCGCGGCGCCGGTCGAAGAAGACGACGACGTGATCACCTTCGCCGAACAGGAGGTCGACCGCAGCTGCCGAGCAGGCGAAGACGGCTGGTGCGGCAGCGACGCCCGGCCTCTCCGCGATCTCGATCAACCGACAAGTGGCTTCCCCCTCCTGCGTCTGCCGGTCCAACGCTCCGACGCGGATCACTCCTGTCGAGCGGACGGCAGCCCCGCAGCGCTGGGCTGCCCACCATGGGAGCTCGGGCTGTGCGCCGGCTGCAGCCAGATGATGCGGCGGCGCGGTGAGAACGCGGCCATGTACTGCAACGTGTGCCGGGCAATCCTCAACAGGCGGTAGCCGGAAACTGTGATCACCACTGCGACCGCCAACGCCGAAGGGCCCCGCAGCAAGCTGCGGAGCCCTTCGACGTATTGCCCGGTGAGAGCAATGGCGGAGGATACGAGATTCGAACTCGTGAGGGGTTGCCCCCAACACGCTTTCCAAGCGTGCGCCCTAGGCCACTAGGCGAATCCTCCGCCGCAAACAATACAAGACGTTGAGGGGTGCTCGCGAACACGTTCCCCGGAAGATCGTCGGGACGGGGTCGTGTGGTCGGATCGGGGGAACCTCGGGGCCGGGCGGGTGGACCTGGGGGGGTGGGGATCGGCTAAGGTGGGCGTCAGCCCCTCACGTGGCGCTATCTGACTGAACTCCCCCAGGGCCGGAAGGCAGCAAGGGTAGGTTGGCTCTGGCGGGTGCGTGGGGGGCCCTTGTGTTTTCCGGGGCCTGTTCGGTGGCCCGGAACGCAGCCTGTCGTGGGCGGGCGCAGCGGTGGGCTCGTTGGTTCCCCGTAGGCGGTCCCGGCCCCTGGGAGCCGAGCTCGGCCGTACGTGCGTGAGTCGCCGCCGTACGCGACTGAGCCGCCGTACCGCACCCGGCCGCCCCCGGCCCGCGTGTGATCTCCCCGCCCCGCGTGTGATCTACGTCTCGTCGTTCCGTCGGGGGCCCGGTGTGACCAGGGTCCCCGGGCGGGCGGGCCCGATGCGGAGTCGGTTGTCGGTGCGTCCCGATAACCTCGTAACTGTGTCGTCCCTTGCGCTGTACCGCCGCTACCGCCCCGAGTCGTTCGCCGAGGTCATCGGTCAGGAGCATGTCACTGACCCGCTCCAGCAGGCCCTGCGGAACAACCGGGTCAATCACGCGTACCTGTTCAGCGGGCCGCGTGGTTGTGGAAAGACGACCAGTGCGCGCATTCTCGCCCGCTGCCTGAACTGTGAGCAGGGGCCGACGCCGACGCCGTGCGGGACGTGCCAGTCCTGTCAGGACCTGGCGCGCAACGGCCCGGGTTCGATCGACGTCATCGAGATCGACGCGGCTTCGCACGGTGGCGTGGACGACGCCCGTGACCTGCGCGAGAAGGCGTTCTTCGGGCCGGCTTCCAGCCGCTACAAGATCTACATCATCGACGAGGCGCACATGGTCACCCCGGCAGGGTTCAACGCCCTGCTGAAGGTGGTCGAGGAGCCGCCGGAGCACCTCAAGTTCATCTTCGCGACGACCGAGCCCGAGAAGGTCATCGGCACGATCCGGTCGCGCACGCACCACTACCCCTTCCGGCTCGTCCCGCCCGGGACCCTGCGGTCGTACCTCGCGGACGTCTGCGACCGGGAGAACAGCGCGGTCGAGGACGGTGTGCTGCCGCTCGTCGTACGCGCCGGGGCCGGCTCGGTCCGTGACTCGATGTCCGTGATGGACCAACTGCTGGCCGGTGCGGGCGACGACGGCGTGACGTACGCCATGGCGACCTCGCTGCTCGGTTACACGGACGGGTCGCTCCTCGACTCGATGGTGGACGCCTTCGCGGCCGGCGACGGCGCGGCGGCCTTCGAGGTCGTGGACCGGGTGATCGAGGGCGGCAACGACCCGCGCCGGTTCGTCGCCGACCTGCTGGAACGCCTGCGTGACCTGGTGATCCTGGCGGCCGTGCCGGACGCCGGGGAGAAGGGGCTCATCGACGCCCCCGCCGACGTGGTGGAGCGGATGTCGGACCAGGCGTCCGTCTTCGGAGCGGCCGAGCTGAGCCGCGCCGCCGACCTCGTCAACCAGGGGCTGACGGAGATGCGCGGCGCGACCTCGCCGCGCCTCCAGGTCGAGCTGATCTGCGCCCGGGTGCTGCTGCCCGCCGCCTTCGACGACGAGCGGTCGTTCCAGGCGCGGCTGGACCGCCTGGAGCGGGGCGGCGCCTTTGCAGCAGGGGCAGGGGCAGGGGCAGGAGCCGGAGCAGGGGTACCGGCACCGGTCATGGCGGCACCGTCCGCGCTGGGGTACGTCCCCGGCCCGGAGGCCCATCCGCCGATGCCGGCTGCGCCCGCCGCCCCGTACAACCCGCCCGCCGTCGCGCAGCCTGCCGCAGCGCCGTACGGACCCCCGGTCACGCAAGCGCCGGCCCCGCAGAACCCGGCCGCGCAAGCCCCCGCTCCGCAGCCCCCCGCGCCGTCCGCCGAGTACGGCCAGCAGCCTCCGGCCGAGGCGCCGCCCGTTGCTCAGCGGCCCGGTGCGTGGCCCACCCCGGCCGCTGCCGGTGGTGGGGAGCAGGCCCGCCGCCCCGGTGGGTGGCCGACCGCCTCGACGCCCGGTGCCGCAGCGCCCCGCCCGGCCACTCCGGCCCCCGCCCCGTCCGCTTCCGCTGCTCAGACGCCCGCCGCCCCGGCCGGAGGGCAGGACATGGTGCAGGGCGCCGGGCAGGTGCGGAGCATCTGGCCGGACATCCTGGAGGCGGTGAAGAACCGCCGCCGCTTCACCTGGATCCTGCTCAGCCAGAACGCCCAGGTCACCGGTTTCGACGGCACCACGCTCCAGATCGGTTTCACCAGCGCGGGCGCCCGCGACAACTTCGCGAGCAGCGGCAGCGAAGAGGTGCTGCGGCAGGCGCTGGCCGAGCGGTTCAACGCCCAGTGGCGCGTCGAAGCCATCGTCGACGCCTCCGGCGGTGGTGGCCAGCCGACGCAGGGCGGCGGCGGACGCCCCGGCGGTGGCGCGCCCGCTTACCAGGCCCCGGCGTACCAGGCCGCGCCCCAGCAGTCGTACGAGCAGCGGCCCGCGCCCGCAGGAGCGCCCCAGCAGCCCTATCAGCCTCCGTCGTCCCCCTCGTCGCAGCAGTCCCCCCAAGGCCAGCAGTCCGACCAGTCCCCGCAGTCCCAGCAGCACCAGGGGGGTGGGTCGGGACAGGGCGGTTCCGGGTCGGCCCCGGCGGCGTACGAGCGGTCCGCGCCCGAGCCGGTGCACACGGTCGCGCCGGAGGACGACACCCCGGAGGCCGACGATCCCGACCTCGTCGACTCGGCGCTCTCCGGGCACGAGCTGATCGTCCGCGAGCTCGGTGCCACGGTCGTGGAGGAGTTCACCAACGAGTAGCGGGGACCCGGGCGTCCGGGCGCACCGAGCGGGCCTTCGGGCGCCTGCCGCGCGCCCCGGTCCGCCGGAGCCCCCCGTCCACGGACCGGCGGCCGTCGAGGCCCCGCGCCCCCGGCGGTTAGGCTGCACACCGTGAAGGTCCTCGTCATCGGCGGCGGCGCCCGCGAACACGCCCTGTGCCGCTCTCTTTCCCTCGACCCCGAGGTCACCGCTCTGTACTGCGCTCCCGGCAACGCCGGTATCGCGGAGGTGGCCGAACTGCGCCCGGTCGACGCGCTCGACGGCGACGCCGTCGCGCGCCTCGCCACCGAACTGGATGCGGGGCTGGTGGTCGTCGGCCCGGAGGCGCCGCTTGTCGCCGGGGTCGCCGACGCCGTGCGCGCGGCCGGTATCCCCTGCTTCGGCCCGTCCGGTGAGGCGGCGCAGCTCGAAGGCTCCAAGGCGTTCGCCAAGGACGTCATGGCCGGGGCAGGCGTCCCGACCGCCCGGAGCTACGTCTGCACCACCGCGGACGAGATCGACCACGCGCTCGACGCCTTCGGCGCCCCGTACGTCGTCAAGGACGACGGGCTCGCCGCCGGCAAGGGCGTCGTCGTGACCGGGGACGTCGAGGTGGCCCGTGCCCATGCGCTGGCCTGCGACCGGGTGGTCATCGAGGAGTTCCTCGACGGTCCCGAGGTCAGCCTCTTCGCGATCACCGACGGCACCACCGTGGTGCCGCTCCAGCCGGCCCAGGACTTCAAGCGCGCCCTCGACGGCGACGAGGGTCCGAACACCGGCGGCATGGGTGCCTACTCCCCGCTGCCGTGGGCGGACCCGAAGCTGGTCGACGAGGTCATGGAGACGGTTCTCCAGCCCACCGTCGACGAGCTGCGCCGACGCGGTACGCCGTTCTCGGGTCTTCTCTACGCGGGCCTCGCGCTGACCTCGCGCGGCGTGCGCGTCATCGAGTTCAACGCGCGCTTCGGCGACCCCGAGACCCAGGTGGTCCTGGCCCGTCTGAAGACGCCGCTCGCCGGTCTGCTGCTCGCCTCGGCGAACGGCACGCTGGACGAGGTACCGCCGCTGAACTGGCTCGACGACGCCGCCGTCACCGTGGTCATCGCCTCGCACAACTACCCGGACACCCCCCGCACCGGCGACCCGATCGAGGGTCTCGCCGACGTGGCGGCCCAGGATGCCCCGCACGCCTACGTCCTGCACGCCGGGACGAAGGCGGACGGCCGTACGGTCCTGAGCGCGGGCGGCCGGGTCCTCTCGGTGACCGCGACCGGCCCGGACCTCGGCACGGCGCGCGAGCGCGCCTACGCGGCCCTCGGCCGCATCCGGCTCGACGGCTCCCAGCACCGTACGGACATCGCGCAGAAGGCCGCGGAGGACGCCGGGGTCTGATCCGGGCCCGGCCCCGCGCCGTTCCCCCGGGGCCCGGCCGGGTTCGACACGGCCGGTCCGGTACGGCGGTCCTGTACGGCCGGGGCCTGTACGGCCGGTCCGGTACGGCGGTCCTGTACGGCCGGGGCCTGTACGGCCGGTCCGGTCCGGACCTGTACGGCCGGGCCGCCCTGAGCGCCCGCCCCGTCTTCACGTCCCACCCCCGCGTGACCCAGTGGCGGCCGAGTGACACCTCGGCCGCCACAGGCGTGTCCGCAGGTCCCCGCAGGCCTCACCACCGCACCGTTCGTCCGCGTACGAGTCGGTCGCGTACGAGCTCCCAGTGCGCCGGAGCACGCCCCCGCGCGTGCGCTGTGCGCGCGGGGAGAGGGCTTGCCCATCCATGGCGATAAGTCAGCAGCTTTGCCCAAAGCCATTCCATCGGGTGACGGCTGCGCCATCCGGATGACGGCCGAGAAACCCCCAACTAGGGTGCGGCGCAAGGATTCCGGCACTTGGCCCACTGACATTGCGATGTCCGAGGGCGGTGCCACAGTGGGGGAGTGAGCAACACCGTCGCGGGGGCAGAGGGGGTGACTTCCGGTCGTGTCCGGTACGGAGACTGTTGAGGACCTGGGCATGCGGGCCGCCCGGGCGAGGGCCCTCGCGCTGCTGCGCATCCGCAGCCGTGCGGTGGCGCTGGCGATCCTGCCCGCGGCGGTGGCCGTGGTCATGATCGCCGCCACGGCGCAGGGACGTCTGTCGGGCGTCGGCTGGAACACCGCCCGCTGGGTGGTGGGCGCGACGGCCGTCGTCTTCCTGCTGCTGGCCGCGGGGGTCGCCGTCACCGTGGCGCGGGCCCGGCCGGCGCTCAGCCCGACCGTCGCGGTGGACGAGAAGTCCGCCCCCGATCTCTACCGGCTCGTACGCGAGCTGGCCGACCGCATGGACGTGCCCGCGCCCTCGGCCATAGCGCTCACCCCCGACTGCGACAGCTGGCTGGAGGACCGCACCCATCCGACGGCACGGACCGGGCGCACCGCCGGAGCCAGGGAGCAGGCCGGTGAGCGGCGCGACCGGGAGCGGGCGGCACCGGTGCTGGTGATCGGGTCCCCGTTCCTGTGGTGGATGCGCGTCGATGAGCTGCGGGCGGTACTCGCCCCCGTGGTCGCCGGTACGGGCCTGGCCGCGCACCCCGACATAGCGGCCGCCCGCCGGTTCGTCCGGGGCCTGGACGGCGTCGTCGCGGACGCCGGAGCCCCCACTCCCGGGACCGCGCGGTCAAACGTTTCACCAGTCGGCGCGCTCGGCCGGCTACGGCGTGCCTTCACCGGCTGGGCCGCCCGGCTGCTGCTCCGCAGCTGTCGCGGGCACGCCGCCGAGATGGAACGCTGCGTCGCGCTCTCCGCCTCGTTGCGCGCCCAGGGCGTGGAGTACGGCGCGCGCGCCGTCGCCCAGGAGCAGGTCGGGCTCGTCTACGCGGGCTGGGACCGCCTGCTGACCCGCGTCGCGCTGCCCGCGTGGCGGATGGGCCGGTGGCCCGCGCGGCTGGACGCGGGAGTGGTCTCCGCGCTCACCGAGCTGTCCCGCCGCGACCGGCTCGCCGAGGGTTTCACCGCGCGCCTGGGCGAGCGCCCCGCCTGCGATCTCCTCGAAGAGCCCGGTCTCGCCGACGAGGCGGCCTCCCTGCTCGCCGCGAGGCTCTTCCACGGTGCACCGGCCCGGGGCGGCGAGTGGTCGCCGGTCGACTGGCAGCGGTATCCGGAAGAAGTCGTCGACCGGAAGTGGCGTACCGAGGCGGCCCGCCTGCACGGCGTCATGGACTCCCTCGGCATGGGCTCCCCCGGGTCAGGCCCCCTCGGCACGGGCCCCGACTTGGCGGGCCCCGACACGATGGCCCCGGGCGCACCGGCCTCCGGCGCCACCTCCCCGGAGCGAGGCCTGGGAGCGGCCTCATCCACGCTCGGCTTTCTTCCCGCCGGTCCCGCCGCCGTACGTCCCGCCGCCGTCCGTACCGCCGACGCGGGCGCCCCCACGCTGGCCCGGGTCATCGACCACCTCGCGGCCCGGGGCGGGGGCGAGGAGCTCGCGGCAGCCGTGGGAGCCGCCGTCGCCCGCGAGGAAGCCGCGGAGGCCACCGCACGCGCCGAGACGGCCGCCGGTACGGCGGACGGTGCGACGAACAGCCCGACGAACAGCACGGCGGCTCCCGGCACGGCGAACGGTGTGGCGGGCGGGAACAGCCCGGCCGTGGACCCGCTCGACCTCTGGGGTCCGGGCCCGCTCCCGCTCTTCCCGCTCCAGCCGCCCCGTACGGGTGCGGAACTGCTCGCCGACCACGTCACGGCCATGGTCTGCTGCGCGGCCGTGGACACGGCCGGCGCGGCGCCCGGCCTCGACTGGCTGGACGGTCCAGCCCTGCTGGTCGACGGGGCGCGCCGGGCGGATCTGGGCACTCCGGTGCTCAGCCTGGTGGAGGACGGCGACGCGGAGCCGCTGCGCTCCTGGCTCGCAGAGCTCGGCATCCGGGAGGACAAGCCGGTCCGCCTGGTCTGATCAGCTGGACAGCTGCCCAGCCGTCCAGCTGTCCAGCTGTCCAGCCGCGTGGCCGTCCCTCCTCGTGGCCGTCCCTCCGCCCAGCGGTCCCTCGATCCCGCCGTTCCTCCGGCGCTCATGCGTGTCCGTGTGCCCCGCGCGTAGCCAACACGCCCCTCGGATACGGAAATGTGTCCCACTCCGCCGCAACAGGCCCTCCGTATACGGAAATATGGCACCGTGTACGCAATCGGTCCGCGCACGCGGTGCCGAAAGGGCTCCGTCCCGCGCCCCGCGCACGCGCCCTCGTCCGGCGCACACCGCCGTGCGCGCGCTGGTGCGGACCCCGGTACGGGCCCAATACCCGGAAGGCTAGGTTCCGTTCACGTCAATTCACGACGAACGGTGACGAGCCGCATGCGTTATGTGATGTGCTGGGATCCGTCCTGACACAGGGCGCACCAGAGTGGTACGGGGGACGTGAGGGAGGGGCCGATCATGGGGGCGGAGCTCAGTCGCCGATGGGAGTCGGGTGCCTTCGCGCACGCCGTGAGCGATCCGTTCGGGCAGGGGCCGTTGCCCTGGTTGCGCGGGAGCGAGAACTACTTGAACGACACGGGGCAGGTCGTCCCCTGGTACGCCGATCCCGATCTGGGGCGCAGTGGGGGCGGGCCGCGTACGGCCGATGACGTGCGCCGACAGGTGAAGGGTTTCGCGTCGCCCGGGGCGGCGGCGCCCGGGGAGGCCATCGACTTCCACATCACGGTCGACCCGCCGCAGCAGTTCTACGTCGACATCTACCGCATCGGCCACTACGGCGGCGACGGCGCCCGGAAGATCACCACCAGCCCGCGCCAGTCGGGCATCGTGCAGCCCCCTCCGCTCGCCGCCGACAAGACTGTTTCCTGCCACCATTGGTGGCTCTCCTGGCGGCTCCAGATCCCGGCCCACTGGTCGGTGGGCGCCTATGTCGCCGTACTGACCACCGTCGACGGCCACCGCTCGCACGTCCCGTTCACGGTCCGGGACGACCATCCGGCCGATCTGCTGCTGCTGCTCCCGGACATCACCTGGCAGGCGTACAACCTCTACCCCGAGGACGGCCGGACGGGCGCCAGTCTCTACCACGCGTGGGACGAGAAGGGCGGTCTGCTGGGGGAGGAGGAGGCGGCGGTCACGGTCTCCTTCGACCGTCCGTACGCGGGCGCCGGGCTTCCCCTGCACGTCGGCCACGCCTACGACTTCATCCGCTGGGCCGAGCGGTACGACTACAGCCTCGCCTACGCGGACGCCCGTGACCTGCACGCCGGCCGCGTCGACCCGGGCCGCTACCGCGGCCTGGTCTTCCCCGGCCACGACGAGTACTGGTCCATCCCCATGCGGCGCACCGCGGAGCTGGCGCGGGACACCGGGACCTCGCTGGTCTTCCTCTCGGCCAACACCATGTACTGGCAGGTGTCCCTCGCCGCGTCGCCGTCCGGGGTGCCCGACCGTCTTCTCACCTGCCGCAAACGGCAGGGGCCGGGGAAGCCCGCGTTGTGGCGGGAGGTCGACAGACCGGAGCAGCAGTTGCTCGGCATCCAGTACGCGGGCCGGGTGCCCGAGCCCTCGCCGCTCATCGTGCGCAACGCCGACCACTGGCTCTGGCGGGGCACCGGGGCGGGGGAGGGCGACGAGATCGCCGGTCTGGTGGCGGGCGAGGCCGACCGGTACTACCCACGCACCGCGTTGCCGGAGCACGAGCAGCGCATCCTGCTCGCGCATTCACCGTACGAGGACCTGGAGGGCGCCCGGCGCTACCAGGAGTCCTCGCTCTACCAGGCACCTTCCGGGGCTCTCGTCTTCGCCTCCGGTACGTTCGCCTGGTCGCCGGCGCTGGACCGGCCGGGACACACCGACGAGCGCATCCAGCGCGCCACGGCCAATCTGCTGAACCGGATCTGCAAGCGCGACTGACCCTCCGCGCGGGCGACGCACGGACGATCGGCAGAGGATCCGCAACCGATCCGCAGCCGACGCGACAGCGACGCGCAGCCGATCCGCAGCCGACGCGACGGCGACGCGCAGGCCGTCCGCGGCCGACGTGCGGCCGATCCGCCGACAGCGCGCGGCGCTGCGCGGGCGTGGTCGCCGGGTGCCGGTACCCCACCGGACCGCCCCACGCGGCGAGGTGCCACCGGCATACGGGACAATCGGACCCGCGACCCTTGGATCAACCTACGCGGAGGCAGCGTGTCCGGTTTCGTAGAAAAGCCCGAGCCCGTCCAGGTGCCGGGCCTCACCCACCTGCACACCGGCAAGGTGCGTGAGCTGTACCGGAACGAGGCCGGCGATCTCGTGATGGTCGCCAGCGACCGCATCTCCGCGTACGACTGGGTGCTGCCGACCGAGATCCCCGACAAGGGCCGGGTGCTGACCGCGCTGTCGCTCTGGTGGTTCGACCAGCTCGGCGACCTGCTGCCGAACCACGTCATCTCCACCGAGGTGCCGGCCGGCGCACCCGCCGACTGGGAGGGCCGCACGACGATCTGCCGTTCGCTGCGGATGGTCCCGGTCGAGTGCGTGGCGCGCGGCTACCTGACCGGTTCCGGGCTCCTCGAGTACGACGCCTCGCGCACGGTCTGCGGCATCGGTCTTCCCGAGGGTCTCGTCGACGGTTCCGAACTGCCGGGGCCGATCTTCACCCCGGCGACGAAGGCTGCCGTGGGCGACCACGACGAGAACGTCAGCTACGAGGCGGTCGCGCACACCGTCGGCGTGGAGACGGCCGCCCTGCTGAGGCAGCTGACGCTCGAGGTGTACCGGCGGGCCCGGGACATCGCGTACGGACGCGGACTCATCCTGGCCGACACCAAGTTCGAGTTCGGCTATGCGCCCGCCGCGGAGGGCGTCGAAGAACTGGTCCTCGGGGATGAGGTGCTGACCCCGGACTCCTCGCGCTTCTGGCCGCTGGCCGAGTGGGAGCCGGGGCATGCCCAGCCCTCGTACGACAAGCAGTTCGTCCGTGACTGGCTGACCTCGCCCGCCTCGGGCTGGGACCGCAAGAGCGAGACCCCGCCGCCCGCGCTGCCGCAGGAGGTCGTGGACGCGACCCGCGCCAAGTACATCGAGGCGTACGAGCGGCTGACCGGCCTCAGCTGGAAGTAGCCCCCCCGCGGTTCCGTCCGTGATGCCGCCGCCCCCGCACGCGAGGGGCGGCGGCATCATGCTCTTCACGCGAGGGTCGGCGCGTTGGCCAGGTTCTTCTTGATGAAGCGGGTGGTGTCGTCGGCGAGGATTTCGAGTCGGCCCTCCTCGATGCCGGACAGGGCCTGCGCGGCGACGTCGGCGGGATCGGCCTTCTGGTCGGCTGCCACGCTCGCGGCCATGTCGGTGTCCATGTAGGCGACGTGCAGAGCGGAGACGACGATCCCGCGCGGCGCCAGTTCCTGCCGGACCGCGCCGGTGAGTGCCCAGGCCGCTGCCTTCGTCGCCGCGTAGGAACCCAGCTCGGCCGGGTGCAGCCACGACAGCACGGACAGGACGTTGAGCACCGCTCCGCCCCCGTTGCTCTCGATGACCGGGGCGAAGGCCCGCGTGACGGCGAGCGGCCCGAAGTAGTTCGTCTCCATCTCCCTCCGTACCGCCTCGGTGGCACCGGCGATCAGCGGCGTGGAGGTGGAGATGCCGGCGTTGTTCACCAGCAGGGTCGTGTCGGACGCCAGGGCGGCGGCGGCCCGGACCGACTCCTCGTCCGTCACGTCCAGCCGGAGCGGGACGACCCCGGGCAGGTCCACCGTCTCGGGGCGGCGGGCCGCCGCGTACACCTTCGCCCCCCGCTCGGTGAGCTGCGCGGCCAGATGCCGGCCCAGCCCCCGGTTGGCGCCCGTGACCACGGCGACCGCGTTCTTCAGTTCCATGTGCGTACTCCCGGCTCGGCGGGGCGGGGCAGTCGGTGGACCCGACCCGACCCATTTAGATTATGACCGCAATCTAAAATCGGCCATAGGATAGATGTCAACTGGCATCCAATCTCGGGAGGTGGCTGATGGGCCGCGTATCGCAGGCGCAGGCGGAGGAGAACCGCCGCCGGGTCGTGGAGACCGCCTCCCGGATGTTCCGGGAGCAGGGCACGCACGTCAGCGTCGCCGATCTCATGAGGGAGGCGGGTCTGACCCACGGGGGCTTCTACAAGCAGTTCGCGTCCAAGGAGGCGCTCGTCGACGAGGCCACCGCCCACGCCTTCGACGCCTACGACCGGCATGGACCGGGGCCCGCGCACCACGTGGAACGGGCCGATCTCGCCCGGCGGGCGCTGATCGACGACTACCTGTCGGTCGAACACCGCGACAGCCCGGCGGACGGCTGCCCCGTCGCCGCCCTCGTCACCGACATGGCGCGCGAACCGGAAAACCGCGAGGCCCGGCGCGTCTACGCGGACGGGGTGGGTGCCTTCGCCGAGAAGCTCGCCACGGAGGACCGGGACGGCCTCGCCCAACTCTCCACCCTGGTGGGCGCCCTGGTGCTGGCCCGGGCGACCGAAGGGTTCCCGCTCTCCGAGGCGATCCTCGCCGCCGCGCGCGAGGCCCTGGCCCCGACCGCGCCGACTCCACCTCCCGGAACGACCCCACCGACCGAACCGACCCCACCGATCGCGCCGACTCCACCGCCCGGAACGACCTCACCGACCGCGCCGACCGAACCGATCCCACCGACCACACCGTCAGCGGCCTGACCGGTCGGCGGAAGACCGATGGGGAGGTGGGGGTACGGCTCCGAGGGGCGGCCGGGTACGCAGAAGGCCCCGGTCCTGGGGACCGGGGCCTTCTCCTGTGGAGCGAACGACGAGGTTCGAACTCGCGACCTCAACCTTGGCAAGGTTGCGCTCTACCAGCTGAGCTACGTTCGCACTGCGCCTGAGCGCGAGGACAACTATACCCATCCCTGAGCCCGAGCGAAACGCGCTGCCGCGGGAGCTCCTCCGCGCCCCGCCCGGCGACCGCCGAGGGGAGGTGGTCAGGGACCGTCCCGGGGGGAGAGTGAGGCGCGCGCGGCGATCCACGCGGCGGGGGCGCCGTCCGCCGGGAGTTCCAGCGCCTCGGCTTTCCATGGGGGCGGCGGTGAGTCCCCGGCGGATATCGCGTCGGCCACCAACTCCGTTTCCGCGTCACGGTGTCCGCCGTGCACGATGCGGATGATCCCGGCCGTTCGGCGGGCGCTGGGCGTCGTGGGTGACGAACCCCCGCACGCCTGCCGAAAGGGCCCGCTCCGGATGGCCGGGGCGGCCGTGGTCCGTCACGATCACGGGGCGCAGCCCGGGAGTTCGGCCCGCGGGGTTGTGGCCACCCTCACACCGTCCGGGCCGGGCGGCCGGGAATCGAAGACCGGGCCATCGGGAAAGAAGACCAGGCCATCGGCAAATCGGACCATCGGGCCGGTGGGTCGGATCCATGGCGGGCGAGCCCGTCGGGCCCGGTCGCGGTTTCACGGCGGCCATCAGGAAGCCCATCCACGCGGCGGGAGCGCTCGCTCGGTTTCCCGGAAAAGACAAAGATCCACCAGGTGGAACAGCCGGAGGAACACACTCCGGGCGCACGAGAAAGACCCCGGTCGAAATCGACCGGGGTCTTTCTTCTGGAGCGGACGACCAGGTTCGAACTGGCGACCTCAACCTTGGCAAGGTTGCGCTCTACCAACTGAGCTACGTCCGCATTGCATCCGCTCGGCTTTCACCGGGCGGCGCGAGCACCACTCTACCCGATCCACCGGAGTGGTCGGAGAGTGATGTGGAGCGGGTGACAGGAATCGCACACTGCGCCTCCCCCCTGGAAGGGGGGTGTTCTACTACTGAACTACACCCGCACGCTGCTGTGGTTGGGGCCTTTCGGCCTTGCCCCTTGGCGTGATCCAGACTCTATCCGACGTCCGGGGGTGCAGCGCAAGTCGGCTCCCCCGCGGATGTCGCCGCGAGCTTCCCGCGCGGACCGGCCCGGAGGCCGGTGCTGGCCTCCGGGTTCGGTCGACGGGTCCCGCCCCGTCATCAACTCGCTTGTTCGAAGGCCTCGTAGACCTTCTTGGGGATGCGTCCCCTGGCCGGCACCGCCATCTGGTGCGAGCGCGCCCAGGCGCGGACGGCCGCCGGGTCGGGGGCGAGGGAGGTGTGGCGGTAGGAAACGGGAGTCTTGCCGTTTTTTCCAGCATTTGTCTGCTTTCGGCCGGCCGCCATGTACGGGGCCAGGGCCTTCCGCAGTCTTTTCGCGTTGACGGGATTGAGATCGATCTCGTAGGACTTCCCGTCGATGGCGAAAGTGACCGTTTCTGCCGCCTGCCCCCCGTCGATGTCGTCGGAGAGCGTGACCACTACGCGCTGCGCCACGGATATCGGTCCTTTCCTGCGGCCCCCGCGCGTCTGAGGTGCGCGGACGCCGGCCTTCCGGCTGCCTGGGGTCTTTATGGTCGGATCAGGCCGGACTCGCGGGCTGTCCGGCCCGATCCTCGGGGCCTGTATAGGAGTCCCGGCCAGGCTCGCGGCATCGTGCGGCTCCGTCTCCGGCGATGTCGTCGGTCGCGAGGCCCGCGCCATCGCTCCCTCCTCCGCCTCGGATGCGAAGCAGTACGTCGCCGCTCACTGGTCCGGCCCGGAAATCGATACAGGTCCTGGGCGTCGGTGTTCCGGTGTTCCCCGAGCCGTGATGCATTCCCTGGTAATCATTTGTACAGCGGCGGTACGGCATTGTGAAGCCCGCCCAATTGTTTCGCGTGTCCGTCCGCAATCGATCCGGCTCTTTTTCCCGGACTTTTCCCCGGAACGGTGGCGATCGATATCTTCGCGTGATCCGCAGAACCTTGTCTACCCGCGTAGAAATTTCAGCCAGGTACGCTGACAGGACCCGCGGGGGTCTGGGGAACCCCTCGGAGACCCAGCCGCACCACACCATTGGGAGTGCCAGTGGCACGCGTCGTAGTCGACGTCATGCTCAAGCCGGAGATCCTCGACCCGCAGGGACAGGCGGTGCAGCGCGCACTGCCCCGTCTCGGCTTCGAGGGAATCGCCGACGTTCGCCAGGGGAAGCGTTTCGAGCTTCAGGTCGAAGGGCCGGTCGACGACGCCGCCCTGGCCCGGATCAACGAACTCGCCGAGACCTTCCTCGCGAACACCGTCATCGAGGACTTCGTCGTGAAGGTGGAGTCCGAGGAGGCCGCGAAGTGACCGCTCGTATCGGCGTGGTCACTTTCCCCGGCACCCTCGACGACCAGGACGCGCTGCGCGCGGTCCGGGTCGCGGGGGCGGAGCCCGTACCGCTGTGGCACCGCGACAAGGACCTGCACCAGGTCGACGCGGTCGTTCTCGCGGGTGGCTTCTCCTACGGCGACTACCTGCGCGCCGGGGCCATCTCCCGTTTCTCGCCGGTGATGGAGCCGATCATCGAGCAGGCGAAGGCCGGCATGCCGGTCCTCGGTATCTGCAACGGCTTCCAGATCCTGACCGAGGCGCACCTGCTGCCCGGCGCGATGCTGCGCAACAACCACCTCCACTTCATCTGCCGCGACCAGAAGCTGCGGGTGGAGAACACGGGGACGGCCTGGACCGCGGACTACGCGGACGGCCAGGAGATCTCCGTACCGCTGAAGAACATGGACGGCCGGTACACCGCCGACGAGCGCACGCTCGACGAGCTGGAGGCCGAGGGCCGCGTCGCGTTCCGCTACGTCGACGTGAACCCCAACGGCTCGCTCCGTGACATCGCCGGCATCAGCAACGCCGCCGGCAACGTCGTCGGCCTCATGCCCCACCCCGAGCACGCGGTGGAGCCGCTGATTGGCACCGGCGGCACGGACGGCCTCGGTTTCTTCACCTCGATCATCAAGAAGCTGGTCAACGCATGAGCCTGGATACGGTCAAGCACGCGGCCGAGACCCCGGACGCCGAACAGCCCTGGAAGGAACTCGGCCTCAAGGAGGACGAGTACGCCCGGATCCGCGAGATCCTCGGCCGCCGTCCCACCGGTGCCGAGCTCGCCATGTACTCCGTGATGTGGTCCGAGCACTGCTCCTACAAGAGCAGCAAGGTCCACCTCAAGCAGTTCGGCGAGAAGGTCCCCGCCAACGACGCGATGCTCGTCGGCATCGGCGAGAACGCCGGTGTGGTCGACGTCGGCCAGGGTTACGCGGTCACCTTCAAGGTCGAGTCGCACAACCACCCGTCGTACATCGAGCCCTACCAGGGCGCGGCCACCGGCGTCGGCGGCATCGTGCGCGACATCCTCGCCATGGGTGCCCGCCCGATCGCGGTCGTCGACCCGCTGCGCTTCGGCGCGGCCGACCACCCCGACACCAAGCGCGTCCTGCCGGGTGTCGTCGCGGGCATCGGCGGCTACGGCAACTGCCTCGGCCTGCCGAACATCGGCGGCGAGGTCGTCTTCGACGCCTGTTACCAGGGCAACCCGCTCGTCAACGCCGGCTGCATCGGCGTGATGAAGCACGAGGACATCCACCTCGCCCAGGCATCCGGCCCCGGCAACAAGGTCATCCTCTACGGTGCCCGCACCGGCGGCGACGGCATCGGCGGCGTCTCGGTCCTCGCGTCCGAGACCTTCGAGTCGACCGGCCCGGCCAAGCGCCCCGCCGTCCAGGTCGGCGACCCGTTCCAGGAGAAGCTCCTCATCGAGTGCACCCTGGAGATCTTCAAGGAGAAGCTCGTCGCGGGCATCCAGGACCTCGGCGGCGCCGGGCTCTCCTGCGCCACGTCCGAGCTGGCCTCCGCCGGCTCCGGCGGCATGCGCGTCGAGCTGGACACCGTGCCGCTGCGCGACTCCTCCCTCTCGCCCGAGGAAATCCTCATGAGCGAGTCGCAGGAGCGCATGTGCGCGATCGTCGAGCCGCAGCACGTGGACCGCTTCCTGGAGATCTGCGAGAAGTGGGACGTCATCGCCACCGTCATCGGTGAGGTGACCGAGGGCTCCCAGCTGGAGATCTTCTGGCACGGCGAGCAGATCGTGGACGTTCCGCCGCGGTCCGTCGCCCACGAGGGCCCGACCTACCACCGCCCGTTCGCCCGTCCCTCCTGGCAGGACGCGCTCCAGGCCGACGACGCCGGCAAGCTCGCCCGCCCGGCGAACGGCGACGAACTGCGCGCGCAGGTGCTCCAGCTCGTCTCCTCGCCGAACCAGGCGTCGAAGACGTGGATCACGGACCAGTACGACCGGTTCGTGCAGGGCAACACCGTGCTCGCGATGCCCGAGGACGCCGGCATGGTCCGCATCGACGAGAAGACCAACCTCGGCGTGGCCATGGCGACCGACGGCAACGGCCGCTACGCGAAGCTCGACCCGTACACCGGCGCTCAGCTCGCGCTGGCGGAGTCGTACCGCAACGTCGCCGCCTCCGGCGCCAAGCCGCTCGCGATCTCGGACTGCCTGAACTTCGGTTCGCCCGAGGACCCGGACGTCATGTGGCAGTTCGCCGAGGCCACCCGTGGTCTCGCGGACGGCTGCCTGGAGCTGGGCACCCCGGTCACCGGTGGCAACGTCTCGCTCTACAACCAGACCGGTGACACCGCGATCCACCCGACGCCGGTCGTGGCCGTGCTCGGTGTGATCGACGACGTCACCCGGCGCACCCCGGTCGCGTTCGCGCAGGAGGGGCAGCTGGTCTACCTGCTCGGCGACACGCACGAGGAGTTCGGCGGTTCGGCCTGGTCCGAGGTCGTCCACCAGCACCTCGGCGGGATGCCGCCCAAGGTCGACCTGGGCCGCGAGAAGCTGCTCGGCGACATCCTGATCTCGGCCTCGCGCGACGGCATGATCGACGCCGCGCACGACCTGTCCGACGGCGGTCTCGTCCAAGCGGTCACCGAGTCCTGCCTGCGCGGCGGGAAGGGTGCCCGGCTGGTCGTCCCGGACGGTCTGGACGCGTTCACCTTCCTCTTCTCCGAGTCGGCGGGGCGCGCGATCGTCTCGGTGCCGCGCAGCGAGGAACTCCGCTTCAGCGACATGTGCGGGGCGCGGGGTCTGCCCGCCACCCGGATCGGTGTCGTGGACGGCGAGGAGATCGAGATCCAGGGCGAGTTCAGCATTCCGCTGAGCGAGCTGCGGACGGCCCACGAGGGAACCATTCCGGCGCTTCTCGCCTGACTCGCCCCTCGATCGGGCCCTCCGGGTCTCCCTCCCGAGGCACGTGTGCCGATGCCCCCGTCCGGTCCGCCGGACGGGGGCATCGCGCTCTCCGGGACCGGGCGCCTCCGGGGCGCCGGACGCCATGGGTGGGGACGCCCCTCGGAGCCGTACGCTCGATGGCATGCCGCCGACCCGCAAGCGCGCCCGCCGTTACGACCCCGACCGCACCCGCGCCGCCGTACTGGCGCAGTTCGCCCAGGTCGGCCAGGCGGTCGCCGGGCTGACCCCCGAACAACTCACGCTGCCCACCCCGCTCGGTGACTGGACCGTCCGTGAGCTGGCCGCCCATCTCGCGGCGGGTCTCTCGGCCGTCTGCCGGAACCTGGAACTGCCGGAGCCGCGCGGCGCGAAGCCGGAACTGACCCCGGCGGAATGGCCGTTCACGACGGCGGGACGGTCGGACGCCATCGACGAGGAGACCCGCGCCCTCACTGCGGCCCACCCCGATCCCGCTGCCCTGTACGAGGAGGTCGCGGCCCGCTTCGAGGCGGTGGTGGGACCGGCCCCGGCCGACCGGCTGCTGCCGACCCGGGCCGGCTCGATGCGGCTGGGCGACCACCTGGTCACCCTGACCGTCGAGCTGATCGCGCACACGGACGACCTCAACGCGGCGACCGGCCTGGCCGTCCCGTACGACCGTCAGGCCCTGGCCGCCGCCACCCGGCTGCTCGCGGACGCCCTCGCCGAACGGGCGCCCGGCGGCTCGGTGGAGGTGCGCGTCCCGCCGTTCGCCGTGGTCCAGTGCATCGGCGGGCCCCAGCACACGCGTGGTACGCCCCCCAACGTCGTGGAGACCGACCCGCTCACCTGGATCCGGCTCGCCACCGGGCGGACCGGCTGGGCCGATGAGCTGGAGGCGGCACGGATCTCGGCGAGCGGGGAGCGGGCCGATCTCACGGGGCTGCTGCCGCTGATGCGGTGATCGCTGACCGCAGATTGCTGACCGCTGACCGCTGACCGCTGACCGCTGACCGCTGACCGCTGATCGGAGGTCGCAGATAGCAGGTCGCAGGCGCTGATGGCTGGTCGTCGGTGCGGGCGTCCCGCCGCCCGCCGTCAGGAGCGGGCGGCGGGACGGGTCTCACGCCGGGTACGGCAGCAGCTCCGCGTCGGTCCGCTCCCAGAACGCCCGCAGCTCCGCCAGCAGCTCCGGCTCCTCGGCGGCCCGGTTCGCCTGCTCCCGCTGGTCCTCGCGCAGGTTGAAGAGCTGGTCACCGCCGGTCTTGCCCCGGTAGTACTTCCAGTCGCCCCGGCGCACCGCGCGCTCGCCGCGCACCCGCCAGAACAGGTCGCGCTCCGCCACCTCTTCGCCCCGCAGCAGATAGCCGCCGAGGCTGGTGCCGTCCAGCGGGTACGCCGGAGCGGGGCGGGCGCCCGCGATCTCCAGCAGCGTCGCGGTCCAGTCGGGCGAGAAGACCGGCACGTCGCTGACCTGGCCGGCGTCGATCCGGGCCGGCCAGCGCAGCAGCGCGGGCACCCGGATTCCGCCCTCCTGGAGCGAGCTCTTGTTGCCGGAGAGCGGCCACTGGTAGGAGAAGCGCTCGCCGCCGTTGTCGCTGGCGAAGAAGACGAGGGTGTCCTCCTCCTGCCCGGACTTCTTCAGCGCGTCGAGCACCTCTCCGACCGAACGGTCCAGGTCCTCGACCATCTGCTTGTACTTCTCGACCGATCCGCCGTCGTTGTGGAAGAGGGCGGCGGGATTGCCCGCCTTGATCTTCCGGACGACCTCCGCGCTCTCCTCGGTGTCGCCGTCCGCGATCCACGGCCAGTGCGGGGTGGTGAAGTTGAGGTTCAGCAGCCACGGCCTGTCGTGGTCGCGCCGGACGTACTCGCTCGCCCGCTCGGTCAGGATGCGCGTGTAGTAGCGGAGGTCCTTGTACTCGGCGTCGCCCTCGAACAGGTCGTACTCGCCGCCGAGGCCGAGCTTGGAGTAGTACTCCAGCGCACCGCCGAAGTTGCCGAAGAACTCGTCCCACCCCGACTTGGTGGGGCTGTACTCCGGCAGGTAGCCGCAGTGCCACTTGCCGATCAGCGCGGTGGCGTAGCCGGTGCCGCGCAACAGCGAGGCGAGCGTCGGATGTGTCGGCTCCAGACCCACCGACCGGTCCGCGATCGGCTCGGCGAGCCCGCCCGCGGTACGCCCCGGGTAGCGGCCGGTGTAGAGGCTGAAGCGGGTGGGCGAGCAGGTGGCGGAGCCGGAGTACGCGTCGGTGAACCGCACGCCCTGACGGCCGAGGCGGTCCAGGTTCGGCGTCCTGATGTGCGGGGCGCCGTACGAGGAGAGGTCGGCCCAGCCGAGGTCGTCGCCCAGGATGAAGAGGATGTTGGGGCGGCGGGAGTGCTTGCCGCGCGCCGCCCGGAAGGGCTTCTCCCGCGTATCGGGCTTCTGCTGAGCGGCGGCCGGGGCTGCCGACGCGGGTCCGGCCGACAGTCCCACGGCCGCGGCGGCGGCAGTCACGCCGATGGCGGCGGTGAAGGCGCGCCGCGGGACCGAGCCGGTCGGCTCGGCGGATCCGGGGTTGGGGTTCTGGGTGGAAGACATGGCGACTCCGGGCACGGGGTCCCGCAGGGCGGCCGGATGCGTGGGGGCGCACCCGGAACCTCCGTACGGGACGGGAGGGAAGCATGGGGAGGAAGGTGTGAGGACGTACGGCCACCGGGCAGCGCAGGGCCACGACCGCGGAACGCACCGGCAGGAACAGCACGCACAGCGCATGCAGCACGAACAGCCCGCGGGGAGCACGGACAGCGGCGACAGCACGTCGAGCGGGAGGGACCGCACGAGCGGTAACGGCCGGAAGGGAACGCCTCCGGCCGAGGGCCGCGGGCGTGGACCCGTAATGCGGCGCGGGCGGGCTGCGGCCGACTCGGGGCGGCCCGGTGGATCAGGAGCTCAGCGGCTCAGGAGCAGCGACAGATGGCGCTCGCCAGGCGTCCCAGATCGACGTGGCGGCGCTCCACGAGCGTGACCGAGAGATCACCGAGGGGCTGCATGGCCCTGGAGCCTGCCGCGCGGTCGTGTCCGTGTCAACGACCGTCTCGTTCCTCGGACATGCGTACCGTTATCCGGACCGCGAACGCCGCTCGGAGCGTGGGAGGGGCCGCCGGTGTCCACCCTCCGGTCCCCGCAGTGTGAGGCTCGCCACGGAACGGAGGGCCGACAAGGCCCATCCGTAACCCCCGGGCCCGCCTCACCCTGAGCGACGGGGAGGGCGGTGCGCCATGGGTCGTCGCGGCCCCCTCGTGGGCGAGGAGGGGGCCGCAGTGCTGGGCTCCGGTCGTTACGCCCCCGGGCGGTCACCGTCCGGGGGCGTAACGGTGATCACTCCCGGTGATCGACAGGATCCCCAGGAAACGGACTTCCCGCTCCGCGTCCGCGCACGTCCGGGCGGCTCCGGGCGCCGGTGCGGGGGCCGTCCCCAATTCGGACCAGTGGTCGACCTCGCCTACACTCGGTGGCGTGCCTCGTGGTGATGGACGACTCAACCACGACCTGCTCCCCGGCGAGAAGGGCCCCCAGGACGCTTGCGGCGTCTTCGGTGTCTGGGCTCCCGGCGAAGAGGTCGCCAAGCTCACCTATTTCGGACTGTATGCCCTGCAGCACCGTGGACAGGAGTCCGCGGGCATCGCAGTGAGCAACGGGTCCCAGATCCTGGTCTTCAAGGACATGGGACTGGTCTCGCAGGTCTTCGACGAAACGTCTCTGGGGTCGCTCCAGGGCCATATCGCGGTCGGTCATGCCCGCTACTCCACCACCGGTGCCTCGGTGTGGGAGAACGCGCAGCCGACGTTCCGTGCTACCGCGCACGGCTCGATCGCCCTCGGCCACAACGGCAACCTGGTCAACACGGCCCAGCTCGCGGAGATGGTCGCCGACCTGCCGCGCAAGAACGGCCGAGCCACCCAGGTCGCCGCGACCAACGACACCGACCTCGTGACCGCGCTGCTCGCCGGGCAGACCGACGACGACGGAAATCCCCTGACCATCGAGGAAGCAGCCACCAAGGTGCTTCCCCAGGTCCGCGGCGCCTTCTCGCTGGTCTTCATGGACGAACACACGCTCTACGCGGCCCGGGACCCGCAGGGCATCCGCCCACTCGTCCTCGGCCGGCTGGAGCGCGGCTGGGTCGTCGCGTCGGAGTCCGCCGCCCTCGACATCTGCGGCGCCAGCTACGTCCGCGAGATCGAGCCGGGCGAACTCGTCGCCATCGACCAGAACGGTCTGCGCACCTCCCGCTTCGCGGAAGCGAAGCCCAAGGGCTGTGTCTTCGAGTACGTCTACCTGGCCCGCCCCGACACCGACATCGCCGGGCGGAACGTCTACCTCTCCCGCGTCGAGATGGGCCGCCGCCTCGCCGCCGAGGCCCCCGTCGAGGCGGACCTGGTCATAGCGACACCGGAGTCCGGCACCCCCGCCGCGATCGGTTACGCCGAGGCCAGCGGAATCCCGTTCGGTGCCGGGCTGGTCAAGAACGCCTACGTCGGCCGGACCTTCATCCAGCCGTCGCAGACCATTCGTCAGCTGGGCATCCGGCTGAAGCTGAACCCGCTCAAGGAAGTCATCAAGGGCAAGCGCCTGGTGGTCGTGGACGACTCGATCGTCCGCGGCAACACCCAGCGCGCGCTGGTCCGGATGCTCCGCGAGGCCGGTGCCGCCGAGATCCACATCCGGATCTCGTCCCCGCCGGTCAAGTGGCCCTGCTTCTTCGGCATCGACTTCGCGACCCGCGCGGAGCTCATCGCCAACGGCATGTCGGTCGACGAGATCGCCACGTCCATGGGAGCCGACTCGCTCTCGTACATCTCGCTCGACGGGATGATCGAGGCGACGACGATCCAGAAGCCCAACCTCTGCCGCGCCTGCTTCGACGGTGAATACCCGATGGAGCTCCCGGACCCGGAGCTGCTCGGCAAGCAGCTGCTGGAGACCGAGCTGGCCGCCGGCCCCGCCGCCACCGCGGCGGCCGACGCGCTGCGTCGTCCGTGATCCGGACCGACCTGCGTTCCCACCAGCCCCGTATTCCCACACGAAAGATCCCGGGCAATGTCTGAGACAACAGGTGCTTCCTACGCTGCGGCCGGCGTCGACATCGAGGCCGGCGACCGCGCGGTCGAGCTGATGAAGCAGTGGGTGAAGAAGACGAAGCGCCCAGAGACCGAGGGTCTCGGCGGTCTCGGCGGGTTCGCCGGACTCTTCGACGCCTCTGCCCTCAAGCGCTACGAGCGCCCGCTGCTGGCCTCCGCCACCGACGGTGTCGGCACGAAGGTCGACCTGGCGCGGCAGATGGGCGTCTACGACACCATCGGTCACGACCTGGTCGGCATGGTCGTCGACGACCTCGTCGTCTGCGGCGCCGAACCGCTCTTCATGACCGACTACATCTGCGTCGGCAAGGTGCATCCCGAGCGTGTCGCGGCGATCGTGAAGGGCATCGCCGAGGGCTGCGTCCTCGCCGGCTGCTCCCTGGTCGGCGGCGAGACGGCCGAGCACCCCGGGCTCCTCGGCCCGGACGACTTCGACGTCGCCGGCGCGGGGACGGGCGTGGTCGAGGCCGACCGCCTGCTCGGTCCCGAGCGCATCCGTAAGGGTGACGCCGTCATCGCCATGGCGTCGTCCGGTCTTCACTCCAACGGGTACTCGCTCGTGCGCCACGTGGTCTTCGACCGCGCCGGCTGGACCCTGGACCGCCAGGTGGAGGAGTTCGGCCGGACCCTCGGCGAGGAGCTCCTGGAGCCCACCCGGATCTACTCGCTGGACTGCCTCGCCCTCACCCGTACGACCGAGGTGCACGGCTTCAGCCACGTCACCGGCGGCGGCCTGGCGAACAACCTCGCCCGGGTGATCCCGGCCGGGCTGCACGCCACCGTGGACCGGTCCACCTGGACGCCGGGCGCGGTGTTCGACCTGGTCGGCACGGCCGGAAAGGTCGAGCGGCTGGAGCTGGAGAAGACGCTGAACATGGGCGTCGGCATGATCGCGATCGTCCCGGCGGACTCCGTGGACGTGGCACTGACGACGCTGGCCGACCGAGGGGTCGACTCCTGGGTCGCCGGTGAGATCACCGACCGCGGCGACCACACCACCGGTGCCGAGCTGACCGGCGAGTACGCCCGCTGATCACCCGCTGATCACCTGAGGACAACCGGCCCGAGGGGCGGGGCAGGGCGACCCGATCGCCCTCCCGCCCGTCGGCGCGGGCCCGTCGGGTGACGTCCGGCAGGCATCCGGCCCACGCCCCAGGGACCTGTGCCGGACCTCCGGAGCTGCCGTACCGCCCGCCCCGAGTGGGCTCGGCGCACGGGGCTCTCCGCACTGGACCGACCGTGACCGGACAGCACAGAACCCGGTCCGGGACGGGCCCGGACCGGGTTGTTCTGTCAGCGCGAGGTCAAGCGCCGCGGCGCTGGGACGAGGGACCGGACTCCTCGTCCTCGTCCTCGTCGTCGTTGTAAAGACTTGCGTACTGTGCGTACGGGTCATCTTCCTCTTCGTCGTCCTCGAACGGCTCGGCGTTCGGTGGCTGACTCGAAGGTGATGCGCCCAGCTCATTGGCCAGACGTGACAGGTCGGTTCCGCCGCTGCTGTACTTCAGCTGGCGGGCGACCTTTGTCTGCTTGGCCTTTGCCCGGCCGCGCCCCATGGCTCGACCCCCTCGGTGACGGGGCTCGACGGCCCCAGAGTCTTGACACGCGTTCATGTTTCGGGACGGCCCCTCGGATGAGAGCCCGTGCCCGTAGAGCTTCAACGGTACCTGCTTCCGTGGCCATACGGTACGCCGCCCGCGTCTTGCGCCCCGGTGCAGGACCAATGAGGCGCTCCGTCCTCGCTGGTCAACTGCGATTTTAACCTCTTCCCGGCGTCCGACCCGCCGACCGGGGTGAGTCTTGTCTCGCCCGGACCCCGCAGGCCCCGCCGACCGGGGCGGGCGTGCTGTTCCGGTCGGCGGGAAAGTGGCGGGACGGTCGCGCCGAGGTCACCGCGAAGTCGGTGGGACGCTCGGCGGCGAATCGCTCAGGAGAGGTCAGGAGAGGGGGAGCGGCGGGCCCCTGCCATCCTCAGCTCGGCGATCCGGTCCGCCGCAGCGGCCGGCGGAATCCCATCCGCCTTCGCACGTGCGAACAACTCCAGCGTGGTGTCGAAGATCTTCGCCGTCTTCGCCCTGGCCCGCTCGAAGTCGAAACCGTGCAGTTCGTCGGCGACCTGGATCACGCCGCCGGCATTCACCACGTAGTCCGGGGCGTAGAGGATCGCGCGGTCCGCGAGGTCCTTCTCCACCCCCGGGTGCGCGAGCTGGTTGTTGGCCGCACCGCACACCACCTTCGCCGTGAGCACGGGCACGGTGGTGTCGTCCAGCGCGCCGCCGAGCGCGCACGGGGCGTAGATGTCGAGCCCCTCGGTGCGGATCAACGCGTCGGTGTCCGCCGCGACGGTGACCTCCGGGTGGGCGTCGGTGATCCGGCGCACCGACTCCTCGCGCACGTCCGTGACCACGACGTCGGCTCCGTCCTCCAGGAGGTGGCCGACCAGATGCCGGCCGACCTTGCCGACGCCCGCGATGCCGACCTTCCGGCCGCGCAGGGTCGGATCACCCCACAGGTGCTGGGCCGAGGCCCGCATCCCCTGGAAGACGCCGAACGCGGTGAGCACGGACGAGTCGCCGGCGCCGCCGTTCTCCGGGGAACGCCCGGTGGTCCAGCGGCACTCGCGGGCGACGACGTCCATGTCCTCCACGTACGTGCCGACGTCGCAGGCCGTGACGTACCGGCCGCCGAGCGAGGCCACGAACCGGCCGTAGGCGAGCAGGAGTTCCTCGGTCTTCACGAGGTCCGGGTCGCCGATGACCACGGCCTTCCCGCCGCCGTGGTCGAGCCCGGCCATGGCGTTCTTGTACGACATCCCGCGGGCGAGGTTCAGCGCGTCGGCGACGGCGTCCGCCTCGGTGGCGTACGCATGGAAGCGGGTGCCGCCGAGGGCGGGGCCCAGGGCGGTGGAGTGGAGGGCGATGACGGCCTTGAGGCCGGTGGCCCGGTCCTGGCAGATGACGACCTGCTCGTGGCCTCCCTGGTCCGAGTGGAACAGGGTGCGCAGCACGTCGGCGGGTGCGGCGGGTGCGAGAGGTACGCCGGTCACATCGGTCACGGTGGTGACTCCCAAGTACGAAGCGGCGGAAGGGGACTTCTGAGGGTGGGAAGACCCCGGCGGACCGGCGGGGCCGGCCCGTGCGGGTCCGAGCCTACGACCCTTGCGCGCTTCCCCCGCGCGGATCGCCTCTTCGCCGTCGATCACCCCCTGAGGGAGTACCGGCGTGACACGATCAGCTCCATGCCCGTGGTGTCTTCAGTGCTCGTCCCTTACACGTCCTATCTGCGGGTGTACGAGCCCCTCGCCGCTTTCCCGGAGGCCGAGCGCGCGCACTGGGCGCGCTACGCGCAACGTGCCGAATTCCCCACGGCCCAGGACGAACTGCGCCGTTCGCTGGCGGACTTGGTGCCCACCCCACCGGTCGGGGTGAGCCCCCACGAGAGCGCGGACGCCTTCGTCGCGGAGATCGGCGGGGTGGTCTGCGTCTGCCCGTGGCGGACCCGGCTGCGCGGATGGCTGGCGCTGGAGGAACTCGATGGTCTGTTTCCGGCCAATGTGCTGGACGCGGTACTGCCTCCGGTGGTCCGTGACCAGCAGGCCGCCGACCACGAGCGGTGGCAGCGCCGGAACCCGGACGCGCGGCCCTGGATCAGGACGGCGGTGTGGCACGTGCCGGTCCGCTGGTTCGTGCTCTTCGCCGACGAGGAGCGGGAGTACGGGGCGCCGGACGGCGCGGGCGGACCCGCCTCGCTGCGGTACCGGACGCCCATGGTGGAGGCGCGTCGCCGGCTGGCGCGCGGGTTGCGGACCCTGCGGGAGAGCGTGGACGACGGCCCGTTGGCGGAGGGACTGGTCGATGTGGGCCGCTGGCTCGAGGAGTTCCACCCCCGGTCGCTGGTCGAGCTGGACTACGGGGGTCTGGTGCACGCCGTGCCGGCCGAGCGGCTCGCCGAGGACCGGTCGGCGGCGGACGTGGCCGAGGGCCTCGGGGCGCTGCGCGAAGGCGACAACGACCGCGCGGCGGTGGCGTACGGCCGGGTCGCGGAGCGCTGGCGTGCGGTGCGGGACCTCCGGTTCGCCAACTGACCGCGCGGTGCCTCCGCTCGCGCTGTCGGGGGGCCCCGTGCGGGAGCGCGGGGGCTGCGAGCGGTGTGCGGCCGCGACTTCGTGAAGTGAACGGTGAAAGGGCTGTCCGGCGTCAACATGTGTCGGCACACCACACCACCTATGGATGCGAATCGGAACACGACGGCATGAAAGGTCCGAATCGGGGCAACATTGGGCCGAGGCGGTCGCATGCATCTCAATCGGCCGGAATCGCGCCAAGGTGCACCAACTGCCTCCTTCGCCAGGAAGGCGGGCCCGGGTGCCCGGCCGTGACCGGGAGGGGAGTTGAGGAAGTCGATGATCGCCGACGGGATGCGCGAGCACGCACGTGAACCCACGGGACGTGTCGAGGGGGCCCCGGCCGGGGCGTGATCCGGTGAGCGTTCGCCGCGGGGCCGGGGCGGTCCGGGCGGAGCCGGCGTCCGGCTGACGGCACGTCCGACGTGTCCTCTGGGGTGAAAGGGGCGTGAGGGGCGGGAGACTACGCCCAGCGCCCTAGGTCTTACGTCCTGAACCGGTCCATTGGCCGCAAGCGTGACGGACGGCACTTACGCCACCCTTGCGTCGATCCCCACCCCTCGTGCCAAAATAGGACAAGGAGTCCGGGGAGGACTCTGTCCGTCCAACTATGGGCGGATTGCTCTGCATTGCACGCTATGGGGGGTCTGGTGACTCCTGATCGCTCTGTGACTGATCGTTACTGACGCGTGACTGTCCGCTATGGCATGGTCCATCGGCTTCCGTCGCTGATGAACACCTGGGAGGGCAATTCCATCGGTTTGGCCGACGCGGCTGGACGGATGGTGTAGTTGTAGTGCCGAGGACAAGCCGTTCGTCCTATAACCGACTCGGTCCCCGTTCGCCATTTCGGGCAACGAGGGCCAAGGTGCAGAATTTAGAGGAAAGAACCGAGATGGTTCGGTTCTCCCGAGGAGGCCGCTCATGACCGCTCGCACCCCTGATGCCGAGCCGCTGCTGACCCCGGCTGAGGTTGCCACGATGTTCCGCGTGGACCCGAAGACGGTCACCCGTTGGGCCAAGGCTGGCAAGCTCACGTCCATCCGCACGCTCGGTGGACATCGCCGGTACCGCGAGGCAGAGGTCCGCGCACTGCTTGCGGGTATTCCGCAGCAGCGCAGCGAGGCCTGAAACACCCCTGTCGCCGCATCACGACCGGGCAGCTGACGGCCCCCCAACCGCAGCCGCTCACCCATAGCTCCATACGACGGGCGCCCGCCCCAACGGGCGTCATACCTGTGCGATGCGGGTACGTCGTCAAGATCGCGCTGGACTCCGCCGGGTCCAGCGCGATCTTTTTTATGCCCGGAAGTGCCCCGTGGTGCCCGGCGAGGCCCCCGGGCGTGCCTTCGGGGGCAACGGGGCTGCGGCGGCCCTCTCCAGAGGCATGTGCGGCCGTCTTGGCGGACCGGCACATGCGGTCGGCATGTGCGCCCGGCGCCCGGCCGCGATGCCCTCCGGCCGCCTCCCCGCTTTCTCCCTACGGCCGCCCTCCCCGCAGCCCGCGTCGCTCTCCCGGCCGATGCGCGGGGGGAGTGTGAGCAGGTGTGGGGTTCTCTGTGCGACCCGGTGAAGGAGTCTGTCCGGAGGCGGGGGAGCTACCCGTACGGGCCGGGAGAAACCGGAGGGATGGATTCCACAGAACCCCCGAAGAGGAGTGCAATTGCACATATTAAATTCGACAGTTGTAGGAGGAGGGTAAAGTTGCCCTGTCCAAAAACTGGTTCGGTGACTCCCGTCACACTGCCCACTGCTTGCCAACGTCCAGCCTGCCACTACCGGAACGCGGGAAACGTCGCCGATGGTCGTGGGGCACGGGGACTTTCGCCCTTCGTCCGGGTGACCCCCGCATCTCCCCCGCACTTCTCTCGGAGCCCGGAAAGGGCGCGGGTGGGGGGTGGGGGTGCGGGCGAGGCCGCGGAGGGCCCCGAGGGGCGGGGGCGCAGAGGGCGGACGCGATGCCCGCGCGGCCCTCGGAGAGTGCTCTCACGGGCCCTGCGGCGGTGGTTTCAGGCCCCCGGAGCCCCTCCGGGTGTCGTCGGGGCTCCTGCGGCCGGAAGCGGCCTCCGGGACCGACGACGGGGCGACCACGGGGGCGACCACGGGCGCGCCCGTCGGGTCGTGGGTCGAGGTGCCGGCCGGCCCGGTGGCGGCCGGCGGCCCGGGAGCGGGCGCCGGGGTCATCGCGAGCCGCAGCAGACGGTGGCAGACGGTGCAGTGGCGGGTGGGGTGGACCCGTCCCCCGGTCGCCGCCAGGTGGGCGCGCAGCAGAGCCCTGACCTCGTGTCTCGCCGCGGATGTACGCACGGTCGCCTCCCGGAAGCCGGACGCGCCGGGCGAAGGGAACGGCATGGCCCGTTCGTTCCCGGCGCGTGCGCTCCCACAGGTACGCCCCGCCCACCGCGCCGTCAAGGGAGCGGAACGCGCGAAGGCCCGGATCGACTCGATCCGGGCCTTCTTCACTGCGGTCCTGACGGGATTTGAACCCGCGGCCTCCACCTTGACAGGGTGGCGAGCACTCCAAGCTGCTCCACAGGACCTTGCTGTTGTTCTCCGCTTCCGTACTCTCGTCCGGCTGCGAAACAGGACTGTACAGGAGGTCGGCGGGCCAGGTCGAATTCACCCCGAGTCACGGCCCGCTCACACCCCGGTGAGGGGTGTGAGCAGGCCCGATTCCCTACGGCGCGGCGGCGTCGATCGCCTTCACGATGCGCTTGTCCGACACCGGGAAGGCGGTCCCCAGAGCGTGCGCGAAGTAGCTGACCCGCAGCTCCTCGATCATCCAGCGGATGTCCAGGACCTCCTGGGGCACCGGGCGCCCCTGCGGCAGCTGTTCCAGCAGCCAGGCGTACTCGTCCTGCATCTCGTGCACCTTCTCCATGCGCGTGGTGTCGCGCTGGACGGAGGTCGGCATCTGCTGGAGCCGGCGGTCGGCGGCGACGAGGTAGCGCATCAGGTCGGGCAGCCTGCGCAGCCCGGTCGCGGTGACGAACCCGGCCGGCACGAGGCGCGCCAGCTGGTCCCGTACGTCCGCGACGTTCTTCACCAGCGTCAGGCTGTTCGTGGCCTTCAGGCGGCGCTCGCAGGCCTGCCAGGCGGCCAGGATCTGCTGGACCTGGCCGACCGTGCGGACCGTGAGGTCCACCAGGTCGGCGCGGACCTTGTCGTACAGGGTCTTGAAGGCCGCCTCGTCCCAGGCGGGACCACCGTGGGCGGCGATCAGGCGGTCGGCGGCGGCGGTGGCGCAGTCCTCGAAGAGGGCCTGCACGGAGCCGTGCGGATTGCGCGACAGGGCCAGCTTCTGCTGGTTGGTGAGCTTGTCCGAGGCGAACTTCGCCGGGTTCACCGGGATGTTCAGCAGGATGAGCCTGCGGGTGCCCCGCCACATCGCCTGCTGCTGCTCGGCCTCGGTGTCGAAGAGCCGGACCGCCACCGTCTCGCCCTGGTCCACCAACGCCGGGTACGCCTTGACCGGTTGCCCGGCCCGCCGGGTCTCGAAGACGCGCTCCAGCGTGCCGATGGTCCAGCCGGTGAGGCCCGAACGCTCGATGGAGACGCCCGAGGGCCCCGCGGTGGCCGCGGCGGCCTGGGAGAGCGCCTGACGGGCCTTGGGGCGCAACCGGAGCTTCAGTGCCTCCAGGTCCTTGTCCTCGGCGACCTTGCGCCGCCGCTCGTCGATGATCCGGAAGGTGATCTTCAGGTGCTCCGGTACGCGCCCCAGGTCGAAGTCGTCCGCGGTGACCGGCACCCCCACCATCCGCTGGAGTTCCCGGGCGAGCGTGGTGGGCAGCGGCTCCTGGAGCGGGACGGCCCGGTCGAGGAACTTGTCGGCATAGTTCGGGGCCGGTACGTAGTGGCGGCGGATCGGTTTGGGCAGCGAGCGGATCAGCTCGGTGACGACCTCCTCGCGGAGGCCCGGGATCTGCCAGTCGAACCCCTCCGAGGTGACCTGGTTGAGCACCTGGAGCGGGATGTGGACGGTCACGCCGTCCGCGTCCGCACCGGGCTCGAACTGGTACGTCACCCTGAACTTGAGCTTCCCCTGCCGCCAGGAGTCCGGGTAGTCGTCCTTGGTGACGGCCCCGGCCTTCTCGTTGATGAGCATGGAGCGCTCGAAGTCCAGGGCATCCGGCTCGTCGCGTCGCTTGTGCTTCCACCACGAGTCGAAGTGCGCGCCCGAGACGACGTGCTCGGGGATGCGCTGGTCGTAGAAGTCGAAGAGCGTCTCGTCGTCCACGAGGATGTCGCGGCGCCGGGCGCGGTGCTCCAACTCCTCCACCTCGCCGAGGAGTTTGCGGTTGTCGTGGAAGAACTGGTGGTGGGTCCGCCAGTCCCCCTCCACCAGGGCGTTCCGGATGAAGAGGTCCCGGGACGCCTCCTGGTCGATACGGCCGAAATTGATCTTGCGCTGGGCGATGATCGGCACCCCGTAGAGGGTCACCCGCTCGTACGCCATCACCGCCGCCTGGTCCTTCTCCCAGTGCGGCTCGCTGTAGGTGTGCTTCAGCAGGTGCTGGGCGACGGGCTCGATCCACTCCGGCTCGATCCTCGCGTTCACGCGGGCCCAGAGCCGGGAGGTCTCCACCAGCTCGGCCGACATCACGAACCGGGGCTGCTTCTTGAAGAGCGAGGAGCCCGGGAAGATCGCGAACTTGGCGCTGCGTGCGCCCAGGTACTCGTTCTTCTCGGTGTCCTTGAGGCCGATGTGGGAGAGCAGGCCGGCCAGCAGGGAGGTGTGCACCGCCTGCTCCGGAATGCCCCCACCTGCCGTGGGCTCCTCGACCTTGATGTCCATCTGCCGTGCGACGGTGCGCAGTTGGGAGTAGATGTCCTGCCACTCGCGGATGCGCAGGAAGTTGAGGTACTCCTGCTTGCACATCCGGCGGAAACTGGAGGAACCGCGCTCGCGCTGCTGCTCGCGGACGTACTCCCAGAGCTTCAGGTACGCCAGGAAGTCGGAGGTCTCCTCCTTGAACCGGGCGTGCTGCTGATCGGCCTGCGTCTGCTTGTCCGAGGGACGCTCGCGCGGGTCCTGGATGGAGAGGGCGGCGGCGATGACCATGACCTCGCGGGCACAGCCGTTGCGGTCCGCCTCGATGACCATACGGGCGAGCCGCGGGTCCACCGGGAGCTGCGAGAGCTTGCGGCCGAGCGGGGTGAGCCGCTTGCGCGCGTCCTTCTCCTCGGGATCGAGCGCGCCCAGCTCCTGCAACAGCTGCACACCGTCGCGGATGTTGCGGTGGTCCGGCGGGTCGATGAAGGGGAACTTCTCGATCTCGCCGAGCCCGGCCGCGGTCATCTGGAGGATGACGGAGGCGAGGTTGGTCCGCAGGATCTCGGCGTCGGTGAATTCCGGCCGCGTGAGGAAGTCGTCCTCGGAGTAGAGCCGGATGCAGATGCCGTCCGAGGTACGGCCGCAGCGGCCCTTGCGCTGGTTGGCGCTGGCCTGCGAGATCGCCTCGATCGGCAGCCGCTGCACCTTGGTGCGGTGGCTGTAGCGGGAGATGCGGGCGGTTCCCGGGTCGATCACGTACTTGATGCCGGGGACGGTCAGCGAGGTCTCGGCGACGTTGGTCGCGAGGACGATGCGCCGGGTGATGCCGCTGGGCGTCCGCTGGAACACCCGGTGCTGCTCGGCGTGCGAGAGGCGCGCGTAGAGGGGGAGCACCTCGGTGTGGCGGAGGTTCCGCTTGCCGAGCGCGTCGGCCGTGTCGCGGATCTCCCGCTCGCCGGAGAGGAAGACCAGCACGTCGCCGGGGCCGGCCGACTGGAGCTCTTCCACCGCCTCGCAGATCGCGGTGATCTGGTCGCGGTCGGCGTCCTCGCCGCCCTCTTCGAGGAGCGGGCGGTAGCGGACCTCCACCGGGTAGGTGCGCCCGCTGACCTCGACGATCGGGGCGTCCCCGAAGTGCCGGGCGAACCGCTCCGGGTCGATGGTCGCCGAGGTGACGACGACCTTCAGGTCCGGACGCTTCGGCAGCAGCCGGGCCAGGTAGCCGAGGAGGAAGTCGATGTTCAGCGACCGCTCGTGCGCCTCGTCGATGATGATCGTGTCGTACGCGAGCAGCTCACGGTCGGTCTGGATCTCGGCCAGCAGGATGCCGTCCGTCATCAGCTTCACGAAGGTCGATCCAGGGTTCACCTGGTCGGTGAAGCGGACCTTCCAGCCGACGGCCTCGCCGAGCGGGGTGTCCAGCTCCTCCGCGACACGCTCCGCGACCGTGCGGGCCGCGATCCGGCGGGGCTGGGTGTGCCCGATCATGCCGCGCACCCCACGCCCCAGCTCCATGCAGATCTTCGGGATCTGGGTGGTCTTGCCGGAGCCGGTCTCGCCCGCGACGATCACGACCTGGTGGTCGCGTATCGCCTCCAGGATCACGTCCTTCTTCTGGCTGACCGGGAGCTGTTCGGGGTACGACACGGTGGGCAGCCGGGAGGCGCGCGCGGCGAGCCGTTCGGCGGCCTTGCCCGCTTCGGCCGCGATCTCGTCCACGACGGACTGACGGGCCTCGGGCTTGCGGATGCGACGCGCCCCTTCGAGACGCCGGCCGAGCCGGTGCGCGTCACGGAGCGAGAGCTGTCCGAGCTGGGACTGGAGATCAGCGAAGGAAGTAGACATACGGATCCCAGGATCTCACCCGCGCCCGAGGAGTGGCGAACCGATTTCACACCGGCCGTCCAGCGGCGGGCCGGGCTCCCTGTGCCGGCACCCCCGTGCGGGCCGGACAGGGCCCGCGGCGCGGGCCGCGCCCCGGCGCCGGGTGCGCCCGCCCGGACGGGTTCGGGCACGTACCATTTCCGGCAAGTCGCCCGATGTGAGGCCGTCCGGGAAGGGGCCCGCGCCGTGTCCCGTACGACCTGCCCGGTGAGCCGCCCGACCCGCCCCACGGGGGCCCGTACGGCGGAGGCCGGTGGCGCGGTGGGCCGTGCCGTCTGGGCCCGTACGGCTGAGGGCCGTGCCGCCGGGGTTCGTGCCGCCGGCGTTCGTGCCGCCCGGTTCTGTACCGCCGGTGCTCGTACCGCCGGGGCGTCGCGTCCCGGCGCCCGGATAGCCGCGGCCGGCCGCGCCCTCTGAGCCCCGCCGCCGCGCCCGGTCACCTCTCTTCCCGCCGCCCCGCATCCGTACGACGCTCCCGGAGTGCCGCATGCCCCTGCCCCAGAAGAGCCGGTCGAAGAAGCCCCTGCTGTACGGCTCCGCCGTCGTCCTCGCCGCCGCCCTGCTCGGTTACGCCTCCTACCGGGCCACCGCCCCCGGCCCGTCCCCCGCAGCGGCCGGCGAGTCGGCCCGGCCCGACGCGGGGGAGTACTCCGAGACGGCGAAGCTCGCCCGCCGTGAACCGGGCGACCCGCTGGCCCTCGGCCGTACGGACGCGCTCGTCGTCCTCGTCGAGTACGGCGACTTCCAGTGCGGCTACTGCGGCACCTTCGCCCGGGACACCGAACCCGACCTGATCGACGCCTACGTGGCCGACGGCACCCTGCGCATCGAGTGGCGCAACTTCCCGATCGCGGGGAAGGAGTCGGAGGCCGCCGCCCGCGCCGCCTGGGCCGCGGGCCGCCAGAAGCGTTTCTGGGAGTTCTACCGGGCCGCCTACGCCGAGGGAGCCAAGGAGAAGGGGTTCGGCCCCGCACGCCTCACCGCTCTCGCCAAGGAGGCGGGGGTGGCGGACCTGGACCGGTTCCGCGCCGACCTGGACGGCGCCCCGGCGGCCGAGGCGGTCAGCAGGGACCAGGCCGAGGCGTACGGGCTCGGCGCCTCCTCCACCCCGTCCTTCCTCGTCAACGGCCGCCCGTTGGCGGGCGCCCAGCCCGACGCGACCTTCACGGCGGCCATCGAGGAGGCCGCCGAGGTGGCCCGTACCGGCAGCGCCGCCCCGACCGAGAGCGTCGGCCAGGCGGGGAACCAGGCCCGGTGACGCCGGCCGCGGGAGTGCCCCCGGCACGGCCCCCGGGACGTTCGCCGCAGCGCCCGCAGGGGTGCTCGGGGCGTCCGCAGGGGTGCTCGGCGGGGAGGGGGCCGGGATGGGGGCCGGGTACGTCGAGCAGTGGCCGCGACGCGCCGGAGCGGGGGTGCCGGACGCGGTGCTGCGGGGAGCGGTGGTGGCCGGAGCCGTGCTGTTCTTGGGGGTACGGGCCCTGCGGGCACGGCGCGGGCGGGGCGGGCCGGGCGCGAGACGGGCTGAGCCTCGGGTACGAGCTCCGAACCCGAGCTCCGCGACCGGACGGTCCGCGACCGGCGCCCCGGGAAACGAGCCCGGGAACGACGGAAGCCCCATCCGCGTGGATGGGGCTTCCGGAAGGTGGCTGGGGCCGGGATCGAACCGGCGACCTATCGCTTTTCAGGCGATCGCTCGTACCAACTGAGCTACCCAGCCACGCAGTTCCTGAGAACTGCAGCGGTCCTGACGGGATTTGAACCCGCGGCCTCCACCTTGACAGGGTGGCGAGCACTCCAAACTGCTCCACAGGACCAAGCTATGTGCGAGACAAGTCTCGCACATGGTAAAGCGTGCCCCCAACGGGATTCGAACCCGTGCTACCGCCTTGAAAGGGCGGCGTCCTGGGCCACTAGACGATGAGGGCTAAAGGCCCACCGGCTTGCTTTCCAGCGCGTCGGGGACGTCAGAAGCATATGGGATCCCGGAGCTAACGCCAAAACGGTTTCCCGGCGACGTCACCGGGAGGGGCTGGGAGTGCCGGGCGGGAGGGGCGCGGAAGGGCCGGGAGTGCCGGAGGACCCCGCCCCCGAGGGGGACGCCGCTGGGGTGTTCTCCTCCGGCAGATGGCGGCTCACCTCGGCGGTCGTCAGGCCGAGCCCGCCCAGCGTGATCTCGTCCCAGGCCTGGAGCCGCCGGGTCGCGCGGTCCAGGTAGAGGACGGAGGCGCGGACCTTCTCCGGCTTCTCGTTCTGCACGGCGCGCAGCCCACCGCCGCCGGTGGAGCCCTCCACCTTCAGCCGGGTGCCGAGCGGGAGGACCTCGTTGACCCGATGGTGGACATGGCCGGAGAGGACGAGCGGAACGGTGCCGTCCGTCTCCCGGGCGAGTTGCGGATCGTGGGCCACCGCGATGTCCACCGGCGTGCCCGCCCGGGTCTGGTCGCGGAGGGCGGAGGCCAGCCGGAGGCCGGCCATCCGCTCGGACGCCCCGCCGCCCCGGGCCAGCGTCCGGTCGGGGGTGAACTGGGGGTCGCCGGTACCCGCGATGCGCACTCCTGCGACGGTCACCGCGCTCCCCTCGTCCAGGACGCGCACGTTCTTGAAGCCCCTGAGGTACTTCTGCGTGTCCTTGGAGTCGTGGTTGCCCCGCACCCAGACGTACGGGGCGCCGAGGTCGCGGATCGGGTCGAGGAAGCCGTTCTCGGTGGTGGTTCCGTGGTCCATGGTGTCGCCGGAGTCGATGATCACATCGATGTCGTACTGCTTCACCAGCGAAGCGACGATGTGCCAGGACGCCGGGTTGAGGTGGATGTCCGAGACGTGCAGGACCCGCAGGGTGCCCGGATCCGGCTGGTAGACGGGGAGCGTGGAGGTGGCGTCGTACAGCCGGGAGACGTTGGTGACCAGGCGGGCCAGCTCCTGCTGGTAGACGTCGAACTCGGTGACGATCGAACGGGCGTCGCCGACCACCGAAGGGGCGCTGGAGAGCAGCCCCGAGAACTTCGGTTCCAGCACCGACTTCGGGTTCCAGGTGGCGTACGCGCTGACCCCCGATCCGGCCAGCAGCACCAGCGCGAGGCCGCCGGCGGCCAGGGCGGGGCGGGGGCGGCGGTAGACGATCAGTCCGAGCGCGGTCGCCCCGGTCAGTACGGCCACCACCGACCGCAGCGCCAGCTCCCGGGCGCCGTCCGCGATGTCCCGGGTGACCTCGTCCTGGAGCCCGGAGAACCGCTCGGGCTTCTCCACCAGCCGCTGGGAGCGCTCGGGGTCGAGGCGGTCCACGTCCACGTCGAGGCGCAGGGGCGCGACGTGCGAGTCCAGTTCCAGCGCGCCGAGCGGGGAGACGTCCACCCGGGTGCCCCCGCTGAGCGAGGGCCGCAGCGCCATCGTGGTGTCCATCGGACCGACCGGCGTCTTCACGTCCCCCACGACCAGCAGCCCGAGCCAGCCGCCGAGCACCACCACCGCGACCATCGCGAGCACCCGCACGACCGGGCGGGACCGGGGCCCGGCGGCTCCGGGGAGGGCGGGCGCCGGCATCGCGGCGGTGCGGGTGGGCGGGTTCCGGCGGAGACGGGCGGACGCGGTGCGGAGCGGACGGAACGGGACGCGAACCATTGGACCCGTATGCCCGGTCCGCGCTCCGGCCATGCGGCGGGGGCGGGGCGTCCCCGCGTACGGGGCGCGCACGGGGTGCGGTGGCGGGCGGGCGGCGGCGCCCGGGTCGTACGGGGGCGGAGCCGGGCGCACCGGACGCACCGGACGAACGCCGGCGGGGCGGGTGCGCAGGGGCGGCGGTGCGTGACAATGGCGGGGTGCTGGAGATGACGCGCGAGCAGTTCGAAGAGCTGGTGAGCGAGGCGCTCGACCGGATTCCGCCGGAACTGACGCGGCTGATGGACAACGTCGCGGTGTTCGTCGAGGACGAACCGGACCCCGGCGACCCCGAGTTGCTCGGCCTCTACGAGGGAACACCGCTCACCGACCGGGGCGAGTGGTACGCGGGCGTGCTGCCGGACCGGATCACCGTCTACCGGGGGCCGACACTGCGGATGTGCGAGACCCGGGAGGACGTCGTCGCGGAGACGGAGATCACCGTGGTCCACGAGATCGCCCACCACTTCGGCATCGACGACGCGCGGCTGCACGCGCTGGGGTACGCGTGAGCGGTTCCCACACGGGACCGCCGGGTGAGGAGGCGCCCCCCGCGCTCTCCGGGCCGCGCGAGGCGGCGGTGCTCGGAGTGATCGCGGCCGGCGGGGCGCTCGGCGCCACCGCCCGCTACGCGGCGACCCTGGCGTGGCCCACCGGCGCGGGCACCTTCCCGTGGACCGTCCTCGCCGTCAACGTCGCCGGCTGTGCCCTGATCGGTGTCCTGATGGTGCTCACCGCCGAGCTGTCCGTGGTCAGCCGGCCGCTGGTGCGCCCGTTCCTCGGCGTCGGTGTGCTCGGCGGCTTCACCACCTTCTCCACGTACGCGGCCGACGTCTCGAAGCTGCTCCAGCGCCAGGAGGCGCTGACCGCCATGGTCTACGCCTTCCTCACGCTGGCGGCGGCGCTGGGCGCCGTGCGGGCGTCGGCGGTGGTGACCCGGGGAGCGGTGACCCGCGCACGCCGGACCCGCGCGGGGCGTACGGAGGGTGGCGCCCGGTGAACTGGCTGCTGGTCATCGTCGGCGGTGCGGCGGGCGCCCCGCTGCGTTACCTGACGGACCGTCTGGTGCGCCGCCACCACGGCCCCGGGGTCCCGTACGTCTTCCCCTGGGGCACCTTCGCGGCCAACGCGGCGGGCAGCCTGCTGCTCGGGGCGCTCACCGGTGCGGCCGTCTCCGCGCCCGCGTACGCCCTGCTGGGCACGGGGCTCTGCGGGGCGCTGACGACGTACTCGACCTTCTCGTACGAGACGCTCCGGATGGCCGAGACCGGTCGGTCCTTCCTCGCGGGGGCCAATGTGGCGGCCTCCCTGCTGGTGGGGCTCGGCGCGGTGTTCCTCGGTGCGGAGGTGGCGGGCGGGGCCGGCTTCGGCGGCTGACGCGTACCCGTCGGCCGACGGGCGTGTCCCCGGCGGGGTCCGGGGAGTTGGGCACCACGCACCCGTTCCCGCGTACACCGTCCCGGAGGTGCCCCGTGCGCCCGTTCCCCGTTCCCGTCCGTTGGGCCGTCCTCACCGCGCTGATGCTGGGCGCCTCCCTCGGGTGCGTGAGCGTGGACGCCGAGAAGACCGGCCCCCGCCCCTCGCGGTCCGCCGGTGCGGCCGCGGCCGAGGAGGAGCAGGACAGCGGGGTCTCCGGAGCGGCCGGCCGCTCCGGCTCCGGGGGCGCCGGCCGCCCCCGCACGGACCGGGCCAAGAACGGCAAGGCGGACCCGAAGCGGTCCGGTGACCCCGCCTCGCCCAGTCCCACGGCGGCGGACCAGGGTCCCGGCCTGCCGGTTCCCAGCGGGAGCGGGGCACCCGTGGTGGTGCCGCCCGGTGTCACGGCGGGCCCTGGGGACCCCGTCATCACGTTCGCACCCGTCCCGCCCGACCCCACCCAGCCGCCGGCCACCGACCCGGCCCCGGGCGGCGACGCGGGCGGTCCGGGGCAGCCCCCGGAGTCCCCGCCCGCGCCGGAGGAACCGACACCGCCCGCGGCCTCGCCGGCGGAGTGAGCAGCCGCCCTCACGGGCCCGCCGGGGACCGGTCGGCGGTACGCGCCTCCAGGACATCACCGCAGGTCGGAAGGGGTGTGGAGGGGTGTCGGCGGGGGGCGGTTTGCGCGATGCGGGGGTGAGTGCGTATGGTAGTAGATCGTTTGATCCCATTGCCCGGCGCCGACACAGAAGAGCGCCGTGTGGCGCGTACTCTCCCTTGCCGTGGCTGGACCGCATTGAGGCGGTCGAAATTGCGAAAACACGGAGTTACGGGCGCGTGCCGAGACTCCGGAAGGTTTCGCATTTCGCATGTCAATTTCCAGTTCTGACCACGCCGTCATGTCCGAGGACATCGACACCACTGAGCTCGCGCACACCGCCGAGCCGACCGCCGAGGCCGTCGTGGCCGAGGCAGCTCCCGTCGCCGCCGAGGTGACGGACGAGCAGGCCACCGAGGCCGCAGCTCCCGTCGAGACCGCGACCGCCGAGGCCGTGGCCCCCGCCGAGGCCGTCGTGGCCGAGGCAGCTCCCGTCGCCGTCGAGGCCGTCTCCGACGAGGTCGTCTCCGACGAGGTCGTGTCCGACGAGGTCGTCTCCGAGTCCGACGAGGACGCCGAGCCGACCGTCACCTTCTCCTCGCTGGGCCTGCCCGACGGCATCGTCCGCAAGCTGGCGCAGAACGGCGTGACCAGCCCCTTCCCGATCCAGGCCGCGACCATCCCGGACGCCCTGGCCGGCAAGGACATCCTGGGCCGCGGCCGTACCGGCTCCGGCAAGACCCTCTCCTTCGGTCTGCCGACGCTGGCCGCGCTGGCCGGCGGTCACACGGAGAAGAAGAAGCCCCGCGCGATCATCCTCACGCCGACCCGTGAGCTCGCGATGCAGGTCGCGGACGCGCTCCAACCGTACGGCGACGTGCTCGGCCTCAAGATGAAGGTCGTCTGCGGCGGTACCTCCATGAGCAACCAGATCTACGCCCTGGAGCGCGGTGTCGACGTCCTCGTCGCCACCCCGGGCCGTCTGCGCGACATCATCAACCGCGGCGCCTGCTCGCTCGCCAACGTCCAGGTCGCCGTCCTCGACGAGGCCGACCAGATGTCCGACCTGGGCTTCCTGCCCGAGGTCACCGAGCTGCTCGACCAGATCCCCGGCGGCGGCCAGCGGATGCTCTTCTCCGCCACCATGGAGAACGAGATCGGCACGCTGGTCAAGCGCTACCTGACCAACCCGGTCACGCACGAGGTCGACAGCGCCCAGGGCAACGTCTCGACCATGACGCACCACGTCCTCGTCGTGAAGCCGAAGGACAAGGCGCCGGTCACGGCCGCCATCGCAGCCCGCAAGGGCCGCACGATCATCTTCGTCCGGACCCAGCTGGGCGCCGACCGCATCGCCGAGCAGCTCATCGAGTCCGGCGTGAAGGCCGACGCGCTGCACGGCGGCATGACGCAGGGTGCCCGTACCCGCGTCCTCGAAGACTTCAAGAAGGGCTACGTCAACGCCCTGGTCGCCACCGACGTCGCCGCCCGAGGCATCCACGTCGACGGCATCGACCTGGTGCTGAACGTGGACCCGGCCGGCGACCACAAGGACTACCTGCACCGCTCGGGCCGTACCGCCCGTGCCGGGAAGTCCGGTGTCGTCGTCTCGCTGGCGCTCCCGCACCAGCGTCGCCAGATCTTCCGCCTGATGGAGGACGCGGGCGTCGACGCCTCGCGCCACATCGTCCAGGGCGCGGGCGTCTTCGAGCCCGAGGTCGCCGAGATCACCGGTGCGCGTTCGCTCACCGAGGTCCAGGCCGACTCCGCGAACAACGCCGCCAAGCAGGCCGAGCGCGAGGTCGCCGAGCTGACCAAGCAGCTGGAGCACGTGCAGCGCCGCGCCGGCGAACTCCGCGAGGAGGCCGACCGTCTGGTGGCCCGTGCCGCACGCGAGCGGGGCGACGACCCGGAGCAGGCGGTGGCCGAGGCCGTCGCCGAGGCGGAGGCCGCCGTCGAGGCAGCCGTCGCCGTGCCGGAGCAGCAGCCGGCGGTCCGCGAGGAGCGCCGTGACGAGCGGGGCAACTACGAGCGTCGCGACAACCGTGGTGGCGACCGTGGTGGTTACCGCGGTGGCAACGACCGCCGTGACGACCGTCCGTCGGGTGGCTTCCGCTCGGGTGGCGACCGTCCGTCGGGTGGTTTCCGTTCGGGTGGTGACCGTCGTGACGACCGTGGTGGCCGTCCGTTCCAGGGCCGCGACGACCGTCCGTCGAGCGGCTTCCGCTCGGGTGGCGACCGTCCGTCGGGTGGTTTCCGTTCCGGTGGCGACCGTCGTGACGACCGTGGTGGCGACCGTGGTGGCCGTCCGTTCCAGGGCCGCGACGACCGTCCGTCGAGCGGCTTCCGCTCGGGTGGCGACCGTCCGTCGGGTGGTTTCCGTTCCGGTG
>NZ_JBIAJC010000010.1:356572-362484 GCF_042871745.1 Streptomyces sp. NPDC005576
CGTGGCGACCGTCGTGACGACCGTGGTGGCGACCGTGGTGGCCGTCCGTTCCAGGGCCGCGACGACCGTCCGTCGAGCGGTTTCCGCTCGGGTGGCGACCGTCGTGACGACCGCCCCTCCGGCGGCTTCCGCGCCGGTGGCGACCGTCCGGTCAACCGCGACCGTCGTGACGACCGCCCGACCGGCGGCTTCCGCTCCGGTGGCACCGGCGACCGCCCGCAGGGCCGCCGCGACGACCACCGCGGTGGCGGCAGCACGGGTACGAGCACCGGCAGCTTCGGCCGCCGTGACGACAAGCCCCGCTGGAAGCGCAACGGCTGACCGGTCGTCCGGACCGCGGACCGGCGGTCCCGCGACCTGACGGCAGTCCGAGCCGTCCGATCCGACGCCAGGGCCCGTACACCACCTTCTGGGTGCGTCGTACGGGCCCTGGCGCGTGTACGGAACCTTTTCCGGCGCCCACCCACCCGACCGCAGGCACGTGGCCGGGTGGGTGGGCGCGTCCCGGCGCTCGCGCGTCGGCACCCGGGCCCGTACCGCTGCTCCCACCGCCGTGCACCGGGTCACGATCCGCCCGCCCCTCGGCCTCCGGGCGGCTCACTTTCCCGGCGCAACGGCCCATCACGGGATACCGGATCGGCTCGCGGGTCCGGGCGGGCTATGCTCGTGGGTGATCCGGTACGGGCCGTTAGCTCAATTGGTCAGAGCAGCGGACTTTTAATCCGTTGGTTGTGGGTTCGAGTCCCACACGGCCTACCGAGAAACCCCAGCTCAGAGCGTGTGTGAGCTGGGGTTTCCGTCGTTCTCCGATCGTTCAAGATCGCTTGCTGGCCCCCTGCTGGCCCGAGGGGGTGATTGGGACGCAGAGGAGCCCCGGCCGCCGATGGCGGCCGGGGCTCCGGCTACTTCTCCCAGATGAATGCGGCGACATCAGGGGGCGGCTGCGCGCGCTCCCAGACGGCTATGAGTGCCGCGTGCCGGGGGTCGGTCCAGGACTGAGTGGTCGACCCGCGTGGGGGCGCGGGCGGCACGCGCCTCTCGACGGGGCCTGCCAGCGGAATGAACAGCAGATGCATGGGTCTCCGTTCGTGGGCGCCAGCATCCATGATCACTCGTTTTATGGTCAACCATAAAGACAACTGATCTTGATGCGGCGAACGTGGGCAGGTGCACCACCAGCCGATGCCTGACGAGCGTGTCCTCGCGCGCCGTCGAGCCGTCGGCGACCGGATACGAGCCGCCCGACTGCACGCGGGCCTCACCCAGGAAGCGGTTAGCCTTCGAGCTGGCATCGGGCTTGACTCGTACAACCGCATCGAGAAGGGCCACGCGAGCCCGCGGCTCGACAACCTGATCCGGATCGCCGACGCGATCGGCGTGCCGCTCTCCGACCTCGTCCGCGACGAGGGGTAGTCCCGCCCGCACCCGGCCGCCGCCGACGCGAGCACGAGCGGGAGTCTCAGCGGCGGCGCGCGGCTTCCTCGGCCATCGCTCGCCGGTGTTGTCCGCCGCGGCTGCGCGCGGGCGGCTGGCACGCCTGGTCGCCGAGGACGTGGGCGTACATGTCGGGTCGGGCCCCGGACATGGAGTGCCCGTCGGCGACGACGATTCCTTCGCCGACGATGGCCTGGTCGCAGTCGATGCAGATCCTCATCGGGCTGCCTTCCATGCCCGGCCGAGCGTCGTGGCGTTGTCGCACGTCTTGCTGGCGCGGCACGTTGCGCACCGCTCGGTGTGCATGATCAGCGCACGGTACGCGCGGTCTCCGGCGGTGAGGGGCTGTTCGGTGGTGGTCATCGTGTCCGTCCTTCCCAGCAGGTCAGGCAGCAGCGGGGGAACCAGGTGACGGAGCCGCCGAACCCCGGGTCGGGGCGGGGCCCGAGGTCGCGGGCGTCTCCCGGCGTGAGAGGAGCGGCGCACCAGACACAGCTGGCGCCGCGCTGCTGCGCGTCGGGCAGCAGCGACGGGTCAGGCAGTGGTGGCAGCGTCATCCGGCCAGGCTCATACGACAACGCCACGGGTTCCATCCCCCGCCGGTAATCTCACCGTGAGATGGATTCTCATCCCGCCGTGGACACGGGAGTGTCGAGACATGCCGACCGCACTTCACCCCATCGACCTTCCCGGCTGGGCGTGGGAGCACGCCACCGTCCGCCAGGCCTTACGCGGCCGGGACATCGGGGCCGTGTTCCGCCACGTGCAGCAGTACGCCGGCGCGAGCCAGTCCCGGATCGCCATGGCCACGGGCATGACCCAAGCACGCGTCAACGAGATCATCAACGGGCGCCGCGAGGTGGCCCGCCTGGACGTGTACGAGCGCATCGCCGACGGGCTCGCCATGCCGGACGACGCCCGGCACCTCCTGGGCCTGGCCGCGACCCGGGAGAAGCGCGCCGGCGGTGCGGCCTTCGACCTCGCGGCCTTCCCGGAGGTGGTCCGGGTGTACGAGGCGCAGAGGTCGGCGGCTGCCGAGATTCAACGGGCGGCCCGCGAGGCTGAGCAGCTGGACGTCCTGGCCGTAAGAGGGCTCGGGCTGATCGGCCTCAACGACTCCCTGCTGCGTGCCTGCCTGCCGCGCGAGCAGGGTGGCCGGGGGCTCCGGGTGCGCGTTGCCCTGCTCGACCCGGACAGTGACGCTCTGGCCCGGCGTGCAGCCGAGATCGGGGAGTCTGCCGAGTCGCTCGCCGGTGGAGTCCGGCTCGCCGAGGCACGGCTGCGCGAACTCGCGGGCACTTGCGACATCGGAGTCTGGCGGTACAACATGCTGCCCACCTGGCGGGTCATCAGGACCGACAGCACCATGTTTGTCGGCGCGTTCGATGCGGGCTGGGAAGGGCATGAGTCCGCTACGTACAAGGTCATGGCCACGCCGCACGGCCCCCTATTCCGGGGGCTCTCCAGGATGTACGAAGAGATCCTGGCCAGTGCGCAGCGCACGGTGTGAGCAGAGGGAGGCAGCGTGATCGAGGCAGAGCTGAAGGCCCGGGTGCACTCACCGGAGGCGGTGATGCGGCAGCTGGAGGACCGCGCCCCCGCCCGGGTCGAGGTGTACCGGGATACCTACTACGACCGGCCGGACGGCGCACTGGAGGCGGCGGGCCAGGAACTGCGGCTGCGCACGGTCCATGGGGCGGACAGCACCCGGACGCTGCTCACCTACAAGGGGGCGGTGGTCGATGCGGAGTCCGGGTCGAAGCCCGAGTCCGAAACGGTCGTCGAGGACGCAGAGGCGGCGCACGAGATCCTGCGGGGCCTCGGGTACGGGACGGCCATCGCCTTCGAGAAGCGGTGCCGTAACTACGAGTTCGAGGCGTCCGGCCGACGGATGCTCGCCACCCTCGTTCGGGTGCCCGAGCTGGACGGTGTCTTCCTGGAGGTTGAGACACAGGTTGCCGAGGCCGAGGTGGGCGCGGCCCTGGAGGATGTGCGTGGTGTCCTAGCCGACCTGGGAATCGGCCCGGAGGACTTGACCACAGAGACGTACACCGGGGCGGTCGCAGCCCGACGTGGCTGATCCCGGAACGTACCGCACCGCCGCTCGTTGGTGAGGTGTGACCGAACCCCACGACGCCCGGATCGCCGAGCTGGAAGCCGCACTTCGGGACGCTGTGAGCTGGCTCGCTTTCGCCGCCGGCCACGCCGCGGCCACCGACCCGACGCACGCGGACACTCTGATGGCCGTCGTCGAGAGGCTGGGACCGCTGGCCCGGGCATGACGAAACGCCCCCGCCGGGCACGTGGCCAGACGGGGGCGTGGTGGTCAGTTCCAGGGTGTGAGGTCGAGGTCGATGGGCGGGTCTGGCGGGGGGCCGGCCGGGGTGGACGGGCCGACGGAGCGGGCCCAGCGGAGGAGTTCCATTAGGTAGCTGCCCTGGAGGCGGCGCTGGATCTTCTCCTCCTGGACCTCCTTGTCGAGACGCTCGGTGATCGCGGTGAAGTCCGCGCGTCGGTTCGTCGCACGCGACTGTGTCCACCCGAGGAGCCCGACGATCAGCGCCACCCCGGTCGCAGCCAGCCCACCGAAGTCCATCAGCGCCACCTCCTTCGTATCGAGCGTGGCAGCGGGTCGTCCATGCCCGACACCACGACCACCGCGAGCGCGATGGCCACCCAGATCGACGCGGACCCGGACGCGGTCGGTGCCCTCGGGATGGCGAGGACGAAGCCCGCTGCCCAGAGCCCTGCGACGGCGGCGAGCGCCGCGTACCCGGCGGCCTGGACGCGCGGGCAGTTCGACGCGAGCCCGGCGCCGATGGCGACCGCCCCGGCCGTGACCCAGAGCCAGCCGAGTACGGGCATCGGTACCCACCGGGTGATTTCCGCGAGCAACTCACCAGTGCCAGCGCGCGGGTTGGCGAGGACGCCGGCCGCTCCGTAGCTGCACCAGCCTGCGCCGAGTACCACGAGGAAGGCGCGGCGCCGGGACACCGTGCCGCGCGGCGCCGCGCTGAGCATCAGACCCCCTTGGCGAGGGACGCCGAGTTCTTGGCGCCGAACGCCCGGGCGGCCATGCCCTTGAGCAGGGTCCCGGCGGCGACGATCCCGGCGGTGGCCATGGTCTCCCAGAACGACGCGTGGAACATGTCGCCCGGGCCCGCGGCGATGGCGACGCCGCCGGCCGCGACCACCGCGGTGGCGAGGGTGCGCTCCGCGAGGTCGCGTGCGTAGGTCGTCGCGGTCTTGGTGACGGTCTCGGCGTGGGGCAGGGGGAACGGGGTCTCGGTCATCAGGGGGTGTCCTTCCAGTTCGGTCCCCGGAAGGTCTCCGGGACGGGTGGGCGGGCGGCGGCGCGGGCCGCGAGGTACTCGTAGATCACGGCCCGCGCCTGCGGCTCGAAGAGGCGGTGGCCCAGATGCGGATCGGTGGCCGGGTCGACGGACACGGCTACTCGTCCCGGGCCGCGTCGACGGCAGCGCGGACGAAGCAGTCCTTCGCCTCCAGCAGCTTGCGGAGCCCGGCGGACAGTTCCGGCCCGTCGGGCAGCGCGTCGACCATCTGGCGGGCGAGGTCGCCGCAGGGTGCGCTGACCGCCTGGAGGTGCTCGGGGAGGTGGGCCGTGTCGAAGTAGCGGAGCAGGTGGGTGGTGCCCAGGTGGCGGAGGGGCTCGGCCATGGTCAGGACTCCTTCGTGAGTGCGGCGACTTCAGTCCGCAGCTGGCGGACTTCGTCGAGGATGTGGGCGAGGTAGTACCCGGCGGCGTGCTCGACGCGGCCGGATGTGGTGCCCGTTGCGGTGGTGCCGATCTCACCGATCGCGGTGAGGTTGGTGTGCAGGGCCGCGACCCTGCTGTCCGTGGTGGCCACGACGGGGGTTCCCTTCGACGGGGTGGTGGGCGGCGTGGGCTTGTGGTCGTCCTCGTCAGACGTCGGCGGGTCCCAGGACGCCGCGTGCTCCAGGCGCTCGGCGACGTCCACCCGGAACTGGTGCGGTGTGAAAGCGAACCGGCCTCGGGTGCCGTAGCCCTCGACGGGGCCGCGCGGGTCGACCTTGCCCTCGACGCTGGTTTCCTTGTGGCAGCCCACCGACTCGGCGGACCACCCGTGGTGGCGGCACACGGCGGCGTTGATCCGCACCCACGCGTCGTACTGGACCCGCGGGTAGACGTCCTCCTCGTCGCCGAGGTTCTCCGTCTCGATGCCGTAGGAGACGTCGTTCCCGTCGATCGTCCCGGCCGAGGCCGACGCCATCGGGTGGATGGTCTTCTCGTCGCGGAACGAGGCGAAGGCGGCGGCACCCATCTTCCCGGCGTGGTTGGCCCGCCCTGCGCTGCACATCGTGGCCACACCCGACCGGGCGAGGTAGACGTGCGCGAGCGGACCGGGCAGCCCGCTGACGCCATTCTTCGCGACGGTGTCCTTGGCGTTGCGCCCGGCTGTGTGGTGGTTGAGGAACATCCGGACCGGGCCGAACGT